>CAKORG010000041.1 GCA_934101495.1 uncultured Bacilli bacterium | reverse complement strand
CTGGAGTTAATCATCATTTTATTAAAATAAATAATTTAGTTAAAAGACATAAAGAAAGAAGTGAAGATAATGGTAGTTAGACTTGCAGCTGATATTCAACCTGATAGTATTTTGGATGGTTCTGGTATTAGGACTGTTATTTGGTTTCAAGGGTGTTTACATAATTGCAAAGGATGTCAAAATCCTGAGACTCATGATATGAATGGTGGAATGGTTGTTGATATCGATGAAATAAAAATGAAACTTAAAAATTTGAAGTATCAAAGTGGAATTACTTTATCGGGAGGAGACCCATTCTTTCAACCTGAAGCTGCCTTGGAAATAGCTAAATTTGCTAAAAGTATTGGTCTAAATGTTTGGGCATATACGGGCTTTACTTATGAGGCTTTACTAAGTGATAAAAGTAGGCTTGATTTACTAAAATATGTTGATGTTTTAGTAGATGGAAAATTTATGATAGATAAGAAGAGCTTGAATTGTAAGTTTCGCGGAAGTACAAATCAAAGGCTAATAGATGTAAAAAAGAGTATGGAAGCCGGAGGGGTAGTATTATATGATGTTTGATGATAAGGTAAACTATACTATACTTGTTAATAATGCTAATAAGGAATTTATGGAACAATTTAAAGAATATTCAATTATTGGAAGCAATATGTCTTTTGATGAATTAAAAGAAAAATTGGAAATGTTTCCAAGTAAAAGAGTTGTTTTTAATGAATCTTGGTATAATTTAAGAAACAATGAGAAAAAAGTTATTATAGAATTATTAAAGAAACAAAATATTAATTTTGTTAATATTACAAGTAATATTGAAGATTCATTATTAAGTGATTATATTGTTGTTTTTGATGAAAATAAAAAAGTACTTGAGGGTAATACGGAATTTGTTTTAAGAAATGAAAAAGTATTAAAGAAGTTGGGTTATGGTCTTCCATTTGTGGTAGATTTATCTATTCAATTAACATATTACGATATATTGGATAAAGTGTATTATGATATGGATAAATTAACGGAGGATTTATGGAATTAGAGCTTAAAGGTAATATTATCGGTGTTATAAGTAGAGATTTTAATGAAAGTAATTTTAATGGTAAAGTAAAAGATATTGTATTGAAGAAAGCTAGTGATGCTTTAAAAATGGTGGGACTTGATGAAAGTTATTTAGAATTAGATTTCGAAGATTTATCACAAAGAAATAAAAGTAAAGTAATTTTAGCAAGTAAACTACAAGATAAAGAAATATTGTTAGTAAATTTTAGTAAAGGATTAACATGTAAAGATATAGAATTTTTTAAAAAGTTATTTAAGAAAATAGTAAGTTATGGAAGAAAAATTATTTTAGTGGATAAAAATAGTAATATGTTTTTTAATTGTGTTGATAACTTGTATGTTATTAACAAAAAAATTGTTTTAGAAACCAATGATTTATTTAATGAGAAATTAAATAAATATATTGATGTTCCTAAATTAGTGGAATTTACAAATAAATCTTTAGATCTTGGTGTTAATATTAATCATTATAAAGAAATAGATGATTTGTTGAAAGCTATATATAGGGTAAAATCATGAGATATTTAATTAAGTTTAGTTATGATGGAACAAGATTTCATGGCTTTCAAAGGCAAAATGATGTAAAAAATGTGCAAGGAACTTTGGAAAATGTTTTAAGTAGTGTATTAAAAAGTAATATTCTAATTAAAGGTAGTGGAAGAACAGATGCTGGAGTTCATGCTAATATGCAATGTGCTCATTTTGATTATGATGGAAAAGTAAGTAATAATGATATTGATAAAATAAGTATATTGTTGAATAATGAAATTGCTATTAATAAAATAAGTGTTGTTAATAATGATTTTCATGCAAGACATAATGTTAAGAAAAAAATGTACGTTTACAAAGTAAATAATGGAAAGTATAAGAAAGAATATGAAGGATATTATTATCAAGTAAAATATGATTTTGATATTAAAAGAATGAAAAAAGTAAGTAAATTGTTAATTGGCACACATGACTATCATAATTTTGTAAGTGGGTATAGAGATGATTATACATCAACAATTTATAACATTAAAATAAAAAAACATGGAGATATTATTGTTTTTAAATTTGTAGGTATTGGCTTTTATAGATATATGGTTAGACACTTAGTCGGAGCTTTACTTGATGTTGGAAGGGGTAAAGTTGATGTTCATGTAATTGAAAATATGTTAGATAAAGATATAGAAAAGAAATTAAGTGTTGTTCCTGCGGATGGATTATATTTAGAGAAGATTTGGTATTGATTTTATTGCAAAAGTTGACAAAAAATACAAAAAAAGGTAGAAATCTTTATTTATTTTAAGAAAATGGCTAAAAAGGTTTGACTTTTGGCTATTTTTTTCATATAATTTTAATCGGTACATTTTAT
>CAKORG010000040.1 GCA_934101495.1 uncultured Bacilli bacterium | reverse complement strand
GCTCAGTCGGTAGAGCAGAGGACTGAAAATCCTTGTGTCGCTGGTTCAATTCCCGCTGGAGCCACCAGAAAAACAAAAACAAGCCTTTTGGCTTTTATGCCCGATTAGCTCAGTCGGTAGAGCGCACGGCTGTTAACCGTTAGGTCGTAGGTTCGAGTCCTACATCGGGCGCCATTGAAAAAATTAAAATATCTTGAAAAATTAAAATTTTCAAGATATTTTTTTATAACTCATCAAAATCTATTCTTCTTTTTCAAATTCTCTAATTTTTTCATCAATCCAAATAGGAAGCATCTCTTTCAAAGGCAAAAATCCTTTTCTAGTTTCTTTTATTCTATTTTTATCATCATAATTTATATAATAAATATCCTTTATAGAAACTTTAAGATGTTTACTTACTTCATCAATATCAAGTATTAAAACATATATTTCTTCACCAACACTAACAAACTTACTTATATCCTCAACAAAGTTATTAGAAACTTCAGAAATATGGCAAAGTCCTGTATATCCATCTTTTTCTATAAAAAATCCATAATCAGCAATACCAGTGACTTTAACAAGTACAATATCCCCTACTTTCATACTTCACCTTCTCATGTTTTAAGTATAGCAAAAAAAGCTAGACAGAGCAAGCATTTCATTATATAATACTTTTGGTGAACCAAAATGAATAAAGAAGAATTAACTGATAAAATAAAAAAAATGGTCGAAGAACTAAGACCATATTTAAACATGGATGGCGGCGACATAGAATTCATAAAATATGAAGATAATTATTTATATGTCAAATTAACCGGAGCATGTCAGAGTTGCATGTTTCAAGATAACACTTTAAATGAAGGAGTACTTTCTTTCTTCCAAGCACAACTTCCAGAACTTGAAGGTGTTATTAATGTTGATTTATAATCCATTCAATCTTATCTATTTTAGCATATTTAGAAATTTCTAAGTATGCTTTTTTTAAAAACTCTTCATAACTATCACATTTTTTTATAATATTAACTAACTGTTCTTCATCACCATTTTTATTCATAACACTTTCATATACATCAAAATAATAAGTTGGATATAAAAGTCTAGCATAAAGCATTTGATATTCATACAAACTTAAATGTCTAATTTTAAGATAACTAGATAATTCATCTAAACAAAAACTAATATCTTTCTTAAAAAACATAGCTTTCAAATATTCTGCAATATCCCTAACTTCTAAATCAAACACAAAAGAAAGTGGATTTAAATAATTAAGCTTATAATTTGGATAAAATACTCTTCGATGAGATAAAACAATTCGGTAAGCATCTCTTCCATATTTCATATTAGTATTATTTACATAACTAATAGCATTTTCAGCCATCCCAATATAATAACTAAAAGAATTTTTAACAACATCTTTTTCTATAGAAAGTTCCCTTACTTGATATTCAAAATAATCTATCTTTTCACTCCATAAAGTACCCCAATTATTACGATATAAATTTGATTTATTATTATTAAGAACTAATTTTTCACTAATTTTAACCATATCAAATATATCATATTCTTCACTTAAATTACTAACAGCAAAAAGTATATAATTATACTCACCTACTTTTGTTAAAAAACTATTATTTCTATTTATTAATATTTTATGAACATTTATACCTTTTTTAACCATTTCATTACTAACATTAATAATGTCTTCAAGTTCTTCAATCCCACGATTATAAAACACAAAAAAGTAATCTTGATTTTCTTGTTTTATATGATATTTACCATCAAGTTCTTCAATATTTTCTATATCTATTCCATAATAATATTCGAGTGTTTCTTTCATACTAAATTATATAAAAAAAAACAGGCTTTTAGACCTATTTTTAGTTAATTCTTATTGGGTCTGATGCAGATGAGCCAGTACCTGATTTATATGTTACAGATGACAAAAGATAAAATGCAGGATGAACAAAAGATGCATCACTACTAAAACCTCCCATTATCATTCCATTATCTGAAGATCCATCTTGAAAAAACACAGAATAGGCAAAATGGTCATTAAATGTATTTGGTGTTATAAACCAGCCTGGTGAATCATCATATGAATATATCCAGTTTACTGATACCACTTTGCTATAGTTATTGCCCACTAGTGTCCACTTATCTTTTGGCACTGCATACATGTAATCACTTACATATATTAGTCCAATTTTGGCAACAAAAGTTAAAGCCGATGAATTTGATCCAACTTCATTTTCATATGCTGTTTTTGCTGTTTGAAGTCCAATATTATCCCAGACATTTCCTCCTACTTTCCATGTTGTTGTTGCTATTTTATCTGCCAGGGTTCCTAAACTTGGCAAATATGTTTCTTTTAAATATGTATTTAGACTTGCCGATGACCATGTATTTGAGTTATTATTATTCCATACCATTTTTCCTATTGATTTGGCTCTAATTACTTTGACTTGGTCTCCAAATACTCCGACTATTCTAAATAAATTAGCATAAGGACATGGGCTATCTGTTGAACCTAAACAAATGTAATTATTTACTACATTACTTGAACCAGCATATCTATAACTATTATCACCAGCACCATTTGCTAAGCTAGAATCATGATAATATAAACCATTAGCTCCTTGTGTACCCGTATAAAGTGATTTTACATAATCTGCTAACGTTATTGAACTACTTGTTTTTGAAGCAGCAACAAATACATTTGAATACTTGTTATTAGTATCCATAACCTTAGTAACAATTTTGTAACTAGCATTTTTAGTTAAATTATTAAAAGTATATGAATTGCTTGTTGATTCTATAAATGTATTTCCACCATCTATTGAATAAT
>CAKORG010000039.1 GCA_934101495.1 uncultured Bacilli bacterium | reverse complement strand
AGAGTGTTGATAATTTGAAAAGATTAAATAGTGATGCTGCTTTTGTTTATGGTCTTACACCAGAAGAAGATGAAATGCTAGTTAGAAACACCAGAGATGAATTAGTACGTAGGGAAGCCCTTGCTGAAGGTGAGGCTAAAGGAAAAGCTGAAGGCCTTGATGAAGGAAAAGCCGAAGGTAAGGCTGAAGGAAAAAATGAAATTGCAATTAATTTGCTTAAAGAAAATTATCCCATTGAAAAAATAATTAAAGTGACTGGTTTGTCCGAAGAAGAAATAAAAAATTTAATGTAACAGAAAGCGTTATGAAAGCCCGTATTTTAACTATGATAGGTATGAAGATAAAGAAGAATTAGAAATATTACTAGTCCACTATAATTGCAAAAGTGTCAACCACACATAGTTGACACTTTTTACATTAATAATTAATCAAAATAAATCCTGGCTTTAGATAAATTTTTAAGTCTATTAATTTTAACATAACTTTGAGTGGATGAAAAAATAAGACCATAAACAGAACCACAAATAGAAATCCAACCTGTCATTAATATTATTTCTCTCAGAACACTAGCAAATCCCGTATAGTAAAGGATAATTAAAGCTACCCCAATAACTAAAAGAATAGCCTTTTTATCTTGTTCCTTTTCATAAGAATAAAGTAAATCTTGAACCATTATTCCATAGTTTTTTCTTATAATATCAATCATCTCTTGTTTTTCATTATCACTTATTTTAACTTTACTATCTATATTTATAATTATTTTATCTTTACAATTACCTTCTAGACTTTCATTATAAATATAATCACTTAATTTCTCATTAATTTTATGATTATTAAATTTATTATAAAAATCTCTTTTCTTATTTAAATTTACTAATATCTCCGTCGCCATTTTACCTCTTTTCTTTTACTGCAATTAAATTATACCTCATATTTACTTTTGTTCAATATACCTTACATTAATATCAACATCACCGCTTATACCATCTACTCTACCATTACTGCACATTTGCCAAAAGGAATAATCACCAGTATAATTAGTATTCTTTGTATAATGCGCAAGCCAGACTGGATAATCAACTGGCATCCATATACTTTCTAAATAAGTTTTACTACTATAAAGCATTGCATCATATCCAGCATCTTTAACTGTATCCATAAAACCTTTAGCAATATTAGTAAGTCCAAAGAAACTAACATCAAACTTATTAAAACTACCCCAGTTTTCCCAGTCAAAAGCAATAGGCAAATCCACTTTATAATCTTTAATTTGTTCTATAATCCATTTAGCATCACTAATAGCTCTATCTATTGTACTTGCATATGAATAAAAATATATCCCAACAGGAATACCCACAGCATTAGCATTCTTAATATTTTGTATAAACTTACTATCAACAAAATTTTCACCATTAATTCCATTAGATGAGCCAACTCTTATAATGACAAATTCAACCCCAGCTGTCTTTAATTTACTAAAATCAATATCTCCTTGCCATTTAGAAACATCAATTCCAATCTGTGTATCAGCATTTTTATAATCTTTAACTATTTGACTAAAATCAGTAGTTACTTTATTTGTATTACTATTTCCACCTTTCTTAGGTTCATTAACATTTAAAGTAAAGTTTTTTTCTGATTTATTACCACTACTATCTTCAGCTTTAAATACTAATTTATAACTACCTACTTTATCTAAATCATATTTTCCCTCAATAGTGCATTTAGGATTACTATCATAATTATCTCCGCACATAATTTTATCAAGTAAATTATCACTGCTACCCTTAGTAACATTATAACTTTTACCAAGCCATATTAAAGGTGCCTCTTTATCAACAACATTTATTACATAACTATACTTTATTTTTATACCATCATCATTTACATATTCAAAATTAATATATTTCTTACCTAATTTATCAGTATCTATTACATAATCATCTACTATCTTACCATTAATACTTTCAATAAATGATGAAACTCTTAAAGTATCAGCAAACTCAGCTTCTAAATTTTCAACTAACTTTACTTCCACTTTTGCAGTCTTAATTCTTATATATCCATATAAAAAGTATCCTCCAATACTAAGTAACAATATTCCCGCTACTACACTTATTATTATAATTACTTTTTTCTTATTCATTTAATTTCACCTATCTCAAGTATACGAATAATTTATCAATAAATCAAGAAAAAGATATGGCAATCGCATAAAAATAATAATTAATTTTATGATAAAATTATAGATTAGTTTAAAAGAATAATGTATTCTTATAATAAAGACAGGTAAAAATATGAATACGTTATACAAACATTTTGAAATTTTAGAAGATCTACGTGATATACGTGGTAAAAAGCATGAACTAATAAATATTTTAATTATGAGTATTTATGGAATTTTATGTGGATATACAGACTTTAAAAATATGGCAGATTTCTTAGAAGTTCATGAAGAATATTTCACACAATTACTTGACTTAAAAAATGATATTCCATCTCATGATACTTTGTCTAGATTCTTTTTCTTAATTGACTCAAAAAAATTCTTAAACATTTTCATTTCTTGGATAAAAGAAATATCAAAGGAGTACATGTGAGCATAAATGGAAAAGCAGTTAAAAGTGCTAGAGATGCCATAAATAGTGGTAACACACCATACGTTGATGACAAATTTAATGAAATAACTGCTATCCCAGAATTATTTGAATTACTCGACATACAAGGAAAAATTATAACAATTGATGCAATTGATACACAGGAAAATATTTGTAATTTAATTACTAATAAAGATAAAAAAGAAGAATATATATTAAAAGCAATAAATTTGATATTAATACATTTGTTAAAATTACCAGAGAACATTGGAATATAGAATGTGGATTGCACTGGAGACTTGATGTAATATTAGATGAAGACCACTCAAGAAGTCATGGAAACTCAATTGATAATTTATCATTGATTAGAAAGATTGTTTTTAATCTGACAAAATTAGATAATTCTGTGGGAACAAATCTAACACTTAAGAAAAAAATGACTAGATATACAAGTGATTTCAAAAATATTGAAAACCTTATATTTCAAGTCATTCCTTTATTAAATTGTCTTTACGTCAAATTTTTATGTGGTTGCCATATTCTCTTTGTTGATAACTTCATCGACGATGCGGGGCGGATACTCCCGCCAGATACACTAACCTAAGCTTATCATACTATCAAAGTTATTGGCGAGTTTTTAGTTCCAGATCCTCCAGCATAGAGAGCAGAAGCTTTTAGATACAAGACTGGACGGACGCCATGTCTATTGCCCGTGCCGTTCGTGCTTAAACGACCATCGCTGCTAGCATAAAACACAAAGTAGCTGAACGAAGAACGAGGCGTAATTGTCCAATCATTTAATCCCATATACATCCAATTGACATTTTTAATATCTTCGCCATTATAAGTATCTAAATTAGCTGTCCATGCACTTGGTGCTGCCGCAAATACATAATCACTTGCATACATTAGTCCTATTTTTGATGTACCATTTTCTGGTCCATATGTCTTTGTGGCATTTGTTATTTCTGCCGTATACATTGCTTTTGGTGTTACAGCAGTTGTTGTATGT
>CAKORG010000038.1 GCA_934101495.1 uncultured Bacilli bacterium | reverse complement strand
TCCTTAGCAGGGATCCCTCTTCAGCCTCTTGAGTACTACTCCATAAGCTACTTCTATATTTTAATATAAAAGTAGGTTCTTGTCAATTATCTAATGCAAAAATTTCTAATATTATCAATAAAATCTTGCATAACAGTTAAATAATCATCATTATCATTACTATCTACATTAATCATTGACTTAACATCAATAGTTTTTGCTTTATAATCATTTACAATAGAATTAATATTATCAGTATAATTATTATCTAAAACAAAGATTGTTGTATAAGTTTCCTTTTTAAAATTATTTTTTATTGAATTAAGTGTTCCTTCAGTTAAAGTTTCTTCATCTAAAGATACAATATTAAATCCATAATTTTCTAAAAATTTAAATGTATTGTCACTAACTACCAAAGTATTTGTACCTTTACTTTGAGCTTCTTTGCCAATTGCCCTTAAATCAGCATCTTTTATTGATAGAATTTCTGATAAATCATTATATTTTTCATCTACGTATTCAGATATAATTTTACTTTCTAAATATTCTTTTAAATAATCTCTGATATTTTTAGCAAGCATTAAATAGTTATTTGGACTCATCCATAATTCTTTAATACCATAAGTATATGAAAGGCCATTTGAAACATCTATGATAAGGAGATTTCTGTTTTTATTAATTAAGTTTTTAGTTATAGTCTTTTCATTACTTAAACCATTATAAATAAATAAATCTCCTTTAGCATAATTTTTTATTTGTTTATCAGTAAGTTCATATGTTGTAACATCTGCACCAGCTGGGTAAATACTTTCAATTGTTGAATAATCTTTGTACATAAATTCTGTTAAGTACTTGATTGGATAAATCGTAGTATAAATTGTAGCATTTTCTAAATTATCCTTTTTTAAACTACAACCTGTTAGTAAAAATAAACTAAGTATTAATAAAAATATTTTTTTCATAAATTTTTTCCTTCCTTTTTAAGTTGATCGTAACCAAATTTACCAAATGGATTACATTTAAATATTCTTTTTATGCCAAGAAGTAATCCTTTCCATAAACCATAAGCTTCTAGTGCTTCAATCATATACTGACTGCATGTCGTAGTAAAGCGGCACATACTATGGCTATGAAGAGGTGTAACTTGATATCCACGTATCAAATAAATGATTAATTTTTTCAAATATATCACCTTTATAAATTGTACTATAAAATTATTCGTTTGTAAATGTTTTCAAATTAGAAAAAATTTGTTATAATGGTATAGAAATGGATATGATATTATGAAATTTTTAGAAAACATGGGCATTAAAATTAATAATGAAGAACTTTTAAAGACAGCTCTTACACATAGTAGTTATTCAAATGAACATAATTGTGAAAATTATGAAAGACTTGAATATTTGGGTGATGCTATACTTGAAGCTGTAACTAGTGAATATCTTTATTTAAATACGGATTATAAAGAAGGAGAAATGACTAAAATTAGAGCAAATTATGTTTGTGAAAAAGCTTTAGCATGTTATTCTCGTGATATTGGTATTGATAAATGTATTAGACTAGGACATGGGCAAATTCATAATTTAAATGATACAATTATAGCTGATGTTTTTGAAGCAGTTGCAGCAGTTATTTATCTTGATCAAGGTTATGATGTTGTGAAAAAGTATTTAGATGATATAATTATCCCTTATATAAAAGAGAAAAGAGATTTTAATACAGATTATAAAACGATGCTTCAAGAAGCAGTCCAAACTACAAGGCAATCACTTGAATATGTTTTATTAGACGAATATGGTGAAGCTCATGATAAGACATTTGAAATGGCAGTAAAAATTGATAATATTGTATATGGAAAGGGAATAGGCAAAAGCAAAAAAGAAGCAGAACAAAATGCAGCTTTAGATGCTTTAAATAAAAGTTCGGTGAAATAGATGTATTTAAAAAGTATTAGAGCACAAGGCTTTAAGTCTTTTGCGGATAAATTAGATTTAGAAATAAATCCTGGTATTACTGGGATTGTTGGACCAAATGGTTCAGGTAAAAGTAATATTGTTGATGCTGTTAGATGGGTTTTAGGTGAACAATCTGTTAAATCTTTACGTGGTCAAAATAATATGACTGATTGTATTTTTAGTGGAAGTGAGTCAAGAGAAGCCCAAAAAAGAGCTATGGTTGCTTTAGTTTTTGATAATAGCGATCATTATTTACATAGTGATTTTAAAGAAGTTGAAATAAAAAGAATTGTTTATTCAACTGGTGAAAATGAATATTTTATAAATAATGCTAGAGTTAGACTTAAAGATGTAACAGACTTATTTATAGATTCTGGTGCTGGAACAAACGCTTTTAATATCATAAGTCAAGGAAATGTAACAGATATTGTTAATTCAAAATCAAGTGACAGAAGAGTTATTTTTGAAAGTGCTGCGGGTGTTTTAAAATACAAAAAACGTAAAGAAGAATCACTTAAAAAACTGGAAAAAACAGAAGAAAACTTAATGCGTATTAAACTTGTTATTGATGAGCTTGCAACAACTGTTGAACCTTTGAAAGAACAAAGTATTGTGGCACAAAAATATTTAAATATAAAAGGTGAACTTGAAAGTATAGATATTGCTTTAATAGCTAAAGATATAACGGATTTAAATCTTGAATATACTAAAATTTCTGAAGAAATTAAAAATTTAAAAGAAAAATTACTTACTTTGAAAGATAACACTGAAGATAGTAAATTAGAAACTTTAAAATTTAGAAGTTTGGAACTTGAAGAAAATTTAAATAAAAAGAAAGAAGAGCTTTTAAAAGTAACAGAAAATTTAAGTGATTTAAATGGGGAAAAGAAACTTACTATTGAAAGACAAAAATATGAAACAAATAATGATGTACTTGAAAACAATTTAATTAAACTTAAAGAAAAAGAACTTGAATTAAATAAAAGTATTACCATTTGTGAAAGAGAAGTATTAGATATTGAAAATAGTATTAATTCAGAAAGAAGCAAGGGAGAAGATGTAAAAAATAATTTACTTGTTTTAAAGGTTAAGAAAAGTACAGCAAGTAATACATTAATGGATACAACTAAAGCTAAATTCTTGCTTGAAAATAAAATTCAAATTCTAGAAAATAATATATTGAGTGCTGAATCTGCTCCAGTATCTGTACGAAATATTTTAAATAATCCAAGACTTCATGGTATTCATAATACAATTGGTAAACTTATAGATATTCCTGAGAAATATTTAGTGGCAACTGATATAGCATTAGGTGCAAGTAGTAACTTTTTAGTAGTTGATGATGAAAATGCTGCATTAAACGCTATAGATTTCTTAAAAGAAAGAAAGCTTGGTAGAGCTACATTTTTTCCACTTAATGTTATAAAAGGAAAATATGTAAATAATGAAGTAATTGATAATATTAAAAATATTAATGGTTATATTGGCATATTAAGTGATCTAATAGATTTTGATACAAAATACCGAAATATAGTAGAAAACCAACTTGGTCAGGTAGTAGTAGTTGATAATGAAAGAACTTTAAATATTATAGGTAAACTTATTAATTATAAATATAAGGTTGTATCACTTGATGGAGAAATACTTCATGTAGGTGGTTCTATTACCGGAGGTACAAGTAAGAAAAATACAATGTTAAATGAAAAAAATGAACTTAATAAACTTAAAAGTGAACTTCAAAAAATGGATATTAAGATTAAAGATTTAACAGACGAAGTAAATGATATTACCAATAATATGGAAGAACTTGAAGAAAGAGAAAATGTCTTAAATAAATATGTAATATTATTAAATGATGAATTATTTAATAAAAAGACAAATTTAAGTAGACTTAATGAAGAACATAAAAATGTATTAAGTGAACTTGAAGGAATAAATGATATGAAGTCAAATAAACTTGATGATCATTTGATGGAATTAATGGAAAAAATAAATAATCTAAGTAAAACACGTGAATTAATTGAAAAAGATATTAAGCTAATTACTAAAGAAAAGAATGATTTAAATGATGAAATTA
Source organism: uncultured Bacilli bacterium (assembly GCA_934101495.1). Classification (GTDB taxonomy): domain Bacteria; phylum Bacillota_I; class Bacilli_A; order RF39; family UBA660; genus Onthocola_B. The sequence goes on along the minus strand of CAKORG010000038.1, from coordinate 1,591 downwards.
ACATTTTAGATAAAAAACTTAGAGATAGTAGCAGTAGTTATAATATAGTAAATAATGAATTAAAGAGTAAGGAAGTTGCTTCAGGAAAATTAGAAGTTAAACTCGATAATTTACTTGGTGATTTAAATAATAACTATAATTTAACTTATGAAGCTGCATCATCAAGTTATACTTTAGAAATGGATGCTGATATAGCACGTGACCATGTATCTAATTTGAAAAGAGAATTAAATAAACTTGGCAATGTAAACTTGGGTTCAATCGAAGAATATGAAAGAATTTCGAAAAGATATGAATTTTTAACTAGTCAAAAATTTGATTTGGAAAGTGCATCTATGGAACTTAAAGGTATTATTAAGGAAATGGATGATATAATGGTTGAAAAGTTTGCTAAATCATTTGAAAGTATAAAGAAAGAATTTAGTAAAATATTTAAGATGATGTTTAAAGGTGGAAGAGGGGAACTTGCTTTGAGTGATCCAGATGACCTACTTAATACAGGTATTGATATTATAGCTATTCCACCAGGAAAGAAAATAAACTCACCGGTTGCCTTGAGTGGGGGAGAAAAAGCTTTGACAGCGATATGTTTACTATTTGCAATGCTTGAAGTTAAGCCATCACCATTTGTTATTTTAGATGAAGCAGAAGCAGCACTTGATGAAGTAAATGTTGATATGTTTGGTAAATATTTAAGTGAAGAAAAGACTAGAAGTCAGTTTATAGTTATAACTCACAAAAAGAGAATGATGGAATATGCTGATTCATTATATGGTATTACAATGCAAGAGTCTGGTGTTAGTAAAATAGTTAGTGCAAAGCTCGAAAATTAAGCCTAAAATGGGCTTTTTTTCATATTTTAGGCGAAAAATTTGACAAACGGTGTCGAACGTGTTATAATTTAGCTCCAATGTGAAAATACTATGAACAATATGATAAATTTACACGAATTTGACAAAAATTGCAGTTTGTGGTATAATGTAATTGTTCGAGTAATTAGGGGGTATGGAAAAATGAAAGGATACGTTTTAGAATACGTTTGTGAAAACGAATTTAAAAAATTGGAAAGGGCTTTAAAAAAGTATAATATGTTAGCGTTTAAGAAATTAAACTTTGACTATTATCCAGCACTTAGAAATGGTAATTTTGTAGGTGAACTTATTTCTGTAAATAAGAAAAATGGGACAGAAACATATGAACTTAAATTACCAAGTGATAAGATGTTTGCTCAAATTCATGGTGAAGTTAAATTAGTTTACACAGTACACAAAAAAGATGAAGCAGTAGTTCTAGAAACTATTACACCATCAGATATTCTTTTAGAAGGTCATAGATCTGAACTTACAACATATAAAGGTATTATGATTTCTAAAGTTAACGCATCTAAAGATATGTTTAAAATTGATTTACTTAATATGCTACAAGATAAATAATTTAGTTTATAAAACTTAAGCTTCGGGGGTTGCTTAAGTTTTTTTATTTTTATGAAAAAAAGACTTGTCATAAACAAAAATATGTGGTAATATTATTATTGTCATGGACCTCTAGCTCAGTTGGTTAGAGCCCTCGGCTCATAACCGAGTTGTCATAG
>CAKORG010000037.1 GCA_934101495.1 uncultured Bacilli bacterium | reverse complement strand
TTAAATTCTGAAACTAAATAATCAGTAACACGAGCATCAAAGTCATCTCCACCTAGACGATTATTACCACTAGTTGCTTTAACTTCAAATACACCATCACCTAATTCTAGAATTGAAACATCGAATGTTCCACCACCTAAGTCGTATACCAAAATAGTTTGTAATGTTTCTTGTTTATCTAAGCCATATGCAAGTGCTGCAGCTGTTGGTTCGTTTATAATACGTTCAACTTCAAGTCCTGCGATCTTACCAGCATTTTTAGTAGCTTGACGTTCAGCATCGTTAAAGTATGCTGGAACTGTAATAACTGCTTTAGTTACTTTTTCACCAAGATAACTTTCTGCATCTTTCTTTAATTTTCCTAGTATTTTAGCACTAATTTCTTCTGGAGTCCATTTCTTTCCACCAGCTTCAACCTTTTCACTAGTACCCATTTTTCTCTTTATTGAAGAAATCGTATTTTTAACATTAGTTACTGCTTGTCTTTTAGCAACTTCACCTACTAATTCTTCTTCTCCTTTAAATGCTACTACTGATGGAGTTGTTCTATTTCCTTCAGCATTAGCTATAACCTTTGGTTCTCCCCCTTCAAGTACTGCAACACATGAATTTGTAGTACCTAAGTCAATACCTATAATTTTACTCATATTTAATCATTCCTTTCATTTATTCTCTTTGAGCTTAATTATTCGTTTACTTTTACCATAGCAACTCTGATAACTTTGTCTTTATAAGTATAACCCTTTTGTAAGACTTCAATTACCACATTGCTAGGTAAGTTTTTATCACTATCTGTAAGAACTGCTTCCATCTTATTTGGATCGAACTCTAGCCCTTTACATTCTATTTCTTTTACTTCTAATTCTTGTAATATACTTACTAAATTAGTATATATCATCTTAAATCCACTTAAGAATTTAGATACTTCGTCAGATAAATCTCTATCATCTAAGTTAATAGCTCTTTCAAAGTTATCTACGATTGGTAATATTTTAGCAATTATTTTTTCTCCATCATATTTGCATAATTTACTAATTTCTTCTTCATTTCTTCTTTTCATGTTTTGCATTTCTGCCATAACTCTAAGAAGTTTTTCATTTAATTTAGCATTTTCTTCTACTAATTTATTATTTTCTGTATTATTTACTTTTTTAGGTTCTTTTTTCTTTACATTTTTAACTTTTTGTTTTCCTTTAACTTTCTTTTCTTCCATTATTTATCCTTTCTATCATCAATTTTCTCATCGATATATTCTAATAAACCAACAATTCTTTGATAATCCATTCTCTTTGGCCCAATTACAGCAATCGTTCCTTCTTCTCCATTAACATGATATTTTTTTCTAATAATAGTTACATTTGAATCAAACTTATTTTCTTTACCTATATAAACTTTTATCTCATCTTCATCACTATTTTCTTCTACTTTTTCTATGAAAGATTTATCTTCTAGTTTATTAGCAAGCCTTTTAAGCTCTGAAACATCATTATATTCTGGCTGTTCAAATATCTTTGTTTTACCAGTTACATGAATATTACTATTATTATTTACGAAATCATTAAATGCATCATAGAAGATGTTATACACTGTTTCATATTGTCTGATTTGTGTTTTTATAATAGGCTTTACCTCAAATTCAAGTCTTTTACTTACATCATTTATTGGTGTACCAACTAGTATTTTATTAATTATTTCACTAGTTTTAATAACTTCTTTAACACTTATATTACCATCTAAAGTAAACATTTTATTTTCAATGTTTCCTTTATCAGTACATACAACTGCTACAACTTGATTATTGCCTAAGTCAATAATATTAATCTGTAAAAGTGTATTATCATCACTACTTTTTCCCAGAACTACACTTGTATAATTGGTTATTTCACTAATTATATCCATACATTTATTTATGGCATCATTTAGCTCTATATCTGTATTAGCAAATATCTTTTGTAGTTTTAACATATCACCACCAGTAAGTTTTTCTGGTTCCATTAAGTTATTTACATAATATCTGTATCCAGATTCACTTGGAACACGGCCTGAAGATATATGATTTTTTTCTAAGTATCCTAACTCCTCTAGACTAGCCATTTCATTTCTAATCGTGGCACTAGATAAGTTAAACATATCACATAAAGCTTTTGAACCGACTGGTCTTACTGTCTTAATATATGTTTCAACAATTACTTTTAAGAGATTATTTTTACGTTCATCCATAATATTACCTCTTTTAGCACTTATTCTCCATCAGTGCTAATACCATTATAATATTATGATTAGCACTTGTCAATATATAACTGCTAATTTTTGTAAAATTTGACAAATTTATATCTTGATGATAGAATATCATTCAATTGAAAGGAGTTATATGAAAGCACATTACTTTAGAGTTGTTGCAATAAAAGACAATAACAAGACATACATATTTGATAGTTCAATAAAAGCAATATTGAGTCAAGATAAAATAGACACATTAAATAATCCACTAGAATTCAAAAAGCAAGTATTTATACTATGGAGAAACACAATAGCAAAAGGAACATTTCCATGGAACGATTTAAACACTATTACCATCAAAACGGAAAATGCTTATTACTTCTACAATAAAGACGCTATCACAGAAAACGAGCATGCAATTATAGAATTAATAAACAACTTACATACTTCAGATCTCAAATTATTAGCAAATGGCACAAGATGGACTATACTTAAACAACCAATAGAAATCTTAATGTCTATGGCAGAAGCTGTACGACAAAATATGCAAAATAAAATAACAAGGTAAATTACCTTGTTATTTTTATTATATTATCAATCGCCTTCAAAACAGCAATTTTGCCATATTCATATGTAAGTCCGCCTTGTAAGTAAGCTATATATGGGCTTCTAAGAGGTCCATCACATGATATTTCAATTGATGAGCCTTGTGTAAATGAACCTGATGCCATGATTATTTCGTCATCATATCCAGGCATATTTGTGGGCACCGGTGTGCTGCTTGCATCTATAGCACTTCCATTTTGAATACCTTCCACAAACTTAATTAGTTTTTCTTTATTTCCAAACTTTATAGTTTCAACTATATCGCATCTTTCTTCGTTCCATTTAGGTGATACATCATATCCTAAATTTTCAAGTAAGTATGATGCAAGTACTACAGTTTTTAAGCTACTTGCAACAACAGATGGAGCCATGTATAAACCTTGTAAGAAACTTTTATTAGCACCTAAACTTGGGCCAACTTCATCTGCTTCACCTGGAACATTTAATCTTTCACTACATAAATTTACTAAATTCTCTTTACCTACGATATATGCACCATTACTAGCTATGCCAGCACCTAAATTTTTAATTAATGAGCCAACACATATATCAGCACCAACTTCCGTAGGTTCTTTAATACTTACAAATTCAGAGTAACAATTATCTACCATAACTATTATATCTTTATCAATACTTTTAATTAATTTAATAACTTTTTCTAACGCATCAATACTTATACTTTTTCTAGTACTATACCCAATTGATCTTTGAACTTCAATTACCTTTACTTTATTATTATTTAAAAACTCTTCAATTTCTTTATAATCAAAATCATTATCCACTAAATCTATTTGTTCATACTTTATTCCAAATGCTTTTAAACTACTTTTATTATCATTAAAACCAATCACACTATCTAAAGTATCATAAGGTTTACCTGTGATAGATAAAAGTGTATCTCCAGGTCTTAAAAGAGCAAATAAAGCAGTACTTATAGCATGAGTACCAGATATAAATTGATTTCTAACCAAAGCCTTTTCACATTTAAATACATCAGCATATACTTTTTCTATGATATCTCTTCCATAGTCACCATAACCATATCCAGTTGTGCTATTAAAACATGCTTCATTTACATTACTTTTCCAAAAAGCACTTATTACTTTTCTACTATTATAAAAACATACATCATCTATTTTACTATATACATCTTTTAATACAATTTCTGCCTTTTTTACATCTTCTAAATTCATTTTAACCCTCCATCTATTTTTAAAATAGTATTATTTATATAACTATTACTTGCAAGAAAATATATAGCATCAGCTATCTCTTCTTTACATGCAAACCTTCCAAGCAATATTTTACTTATTTCCTCATTTTTAAAAGTACTATCTATATTACTTGTCATATCTGTATCTATCCACCCTGGTGCTATGGTATTTACTCTAATGTTTGGTGCATAAACTTTAGCAAAATTATGAGTTAAACTTACTATACCAGCTTTAGATGCATCATAATCAACACTTTCTATATAACTTCCGTTATAGATATTATTACTTGCTACATTTATAATACTACCTTTATTCATTATTAATTTAACATATTTACATGTTAAAAATACACTAAGTAGATTATTTTCTATTACTTCCATAAACTCTTTACTTGTTTTATCATTTAAACTATTATCTTTACTTATACCAGCATTATTTACTAAACAATCTATATTACCTATATTTTCTTTTATTTTATTAAATAAATCTTTTACTTCATCTTCTTTAGATACATCACATTTATAAACATAAGCTTTTACTTTATAAGTATTTTCTATATATTCTTTTAAATCTTCGGCACACCTTTTACTTGAATGATAGTTTATAATAGTATTATATCCTTTACTTGCAAAATACTCTATAACTGAAGCACCTAATCCTCGGGAGGAACCTGTTACTAATACTGTTTTCATATTTTCTTCACCACGCTTATATATTACACTAATTTTGGGCAAAATAAAAGAGCTTTTGCTCTATTATTTAATTATTACTCCATTTTCATCAAATTCATAATGTGGTAATACAAAATCTTCTTTTTTATTACTATTGTCTAATTTATCTAGTTCTATATTTTTACTTTCTATATATTTTGTATCACTATTAATAATTTCATTATCTATATCATTTAAGTCATTTGTAAGTTTAGTATATTCTTCAGTTTTATAACCTTCGAATAATACTTCTTTTATATCTTTTTGATTAAATGAACAATAACTACTTTTAATCATTACTCCTTCAGGATATGCACAACCTGAATAATCATATATTTCTAAGTCATTAGCATATTCTACAGAGTAGTAACCTGTTATCATTACAATTTTATTATTATTTTTAAGTTTTACTACACTACCTATTGGTAAATACCTTTTGTTCATTTGATATCCTTCCTTTTATGTTGATAACTTATGCATCGGCGACTCGGGGCGGATACTCCCGCCAGCCGCTCTAACCATAGCTTATCATACTATCAAAGTTATTGGTGAATCTTTAGTTCCAGTTCCTCCGGCATAGAGAACAGAAGCTTTTAGATACAAGACTGGACGGCCGCCATTCCCGTAATATGCGCCGCCAAGCCCAGTAGACGCGTAGACGCCGTGCGGTTTGCCATTGTAGTCCAGATAGAACACACCGATGTCTGAAGGCGACATTGTCCATTCATCTAATCCCATATACATCCAATTGACTGATTTTATTGATGACCTACCATAAAAATACATATTTGATGCCCATGCACTTGGTGCTGCCGCAAATCCATAATCACTTGCATACATTAATCCAATTTTCGATACCCCATCACTAGGACCGTATGTCTTTGTGGCATTTGTTATTTCTGCCGTGTACATTTCACTTGGTGTCACACTATCTGTATCTGCTGTATTTCCACTTACTTTCCATGTAGTATCCTCAATTAAATTTGACCATGTTGTACCTATATTATTTAAATAGTTTGTATTTAAATTTATTTTATT
>CAKORG010000036.1 GCA_934101495.1 uncultured Bacilli bacterium | reverse complement strand
ATTATTGATTTTTCTAAATTTTTTCAAAATAAAAGACAAATAAGTAATTTTTATACTTATTTGTCAACAGTCTGAAATCACAACAGTGATTTTTATGTGCGAAATGTGCACTTCTTATTTTTCCTATTTTCGGGATAACTTCACTTTTACAATTTGGACAATAATACTTTTTATATTTTAATTCAATATCTTTTTTTATATCAGATATTACGATTGTTTTATTATTTTCATCAATCGCAATATACATGTTAACTGCTTTCATAAATATCCCTTCCTTATATACTAATTATTATAACATAAGAATATCCTAAAAAAATAGGTGCACTATAACTATTTACAAACATCAACAAAGCTTACAAAATTAGAATACTTTTCTAACTCTTCAATTGTAACTTCAATCGCACTATTACTACTACCACAAGCAGGAAAAACCGTTTCAAATTGTTTTAATGAAACATCTAAATAGACTAAAACACCATCATTTAAAGCAAATGGACAAACCCCACCTACAACATGTCCAGTCAATTCTTCTACTTCATCACAGTTTAACATTTTAGCTTTTTCATTAAATGTTTCCTTATATTTTTTATTATCTATCCTCTTATCACCAGCTACGACAATAACTATTATATTATTTCTTAACTTAAAACTTAATGATTTAGCTATTCTTTCTTCCTTACAATTTAATAAATTAGCAGCTTCAAAAACTGTTTTTGAAGAACTATCAAATTCTATTATTCTATCTTCCATTTTAAAATTAGCAAAATAATTTTTTACTTTTACTAATGACATTTAATCACCTAATCCAAATTTTTCAATATATTCTTGATATGATAATCTTTTATCTTTATATGTACCATCACTTTTTATTTCGATTAATCTATTACTTACAGTTTCAATTAATTCTTGATCGAAACTTGAAAATACCAAAACACCTAAAAATTTTTCTAATCCATCATTAAGTGAAGTTATCGCTTCAATGTCTAAATGATTAGTTGGTTCGTCTAATAATAAAACATTACCTCTATTTAACATTAATTTACTAAACATGGCTCTTACTTTCTCTCCACCTGATAAAACTTTAACATTTTTAAGTGCATCTTCACCAGAAAATAACATTCTACCTAAAAAACCTCTTACAAATGTTTCATCTTTGTTTTCACTGTAATTTCTTAACCACTCTAATAAAGTTTGATTTGAATCAAAATATTCTTCATGGTTTTTAGGGTAATAACTCATAATGACATTACTACCAACAGTAACTTTACCACTATCAGGTTCTAATTTACCTGCTAATATATTAAGAAGTGTTGTTTTAGCTATTTCATTAGGTCCTATTAAAGCTATTTTATCGCCAGGATAAATAGTTAATGAAAAATCTTTTAAAATATCTTTATAACATATTTTTTCTAAAACTATTACATTTTTAGAAACATTTTTATCAAAATCAAAGTTAATATATGGATATTTTCTGTTTGATGGCACTAAATTATCTAAAACTATTTTTTCTAGTGCTTTTTTTCTTGAAGTTGCTTGTTTTGATTTAGAAGCATTCGCACTAAATCTTCTAATAAAATCTTCTAATTCTTTCATTTTTTCTTCTTTTTTCTTATTTGATTCTTTCATTTGTTTTTGAAGCAATTGACTTGATTGATACCAAAAATCATAGTTTCCAGCAAATAACGTAATTTTACCATAATCAATATCAACCATACAGGTGCATACTTGATTTAAAAAATGTCTATCATGTGATACTACTAAAACAATATTTTTAAAATTTATTAAAAATTCTTCTAACCACCTAATACTTTGTAAATCTAATCCATTAGTTGGTTCATCTAACAATAATATATCTGGTTCACCAAACAATGCTTTAGCTAATAATACTTTTACTTTAATAGCATCTTTTAAATCACCCATCAAAGTATTATGTAATTCATTAGAAATACCTAATCCTTTTAATAAAATAGCTGCATCACTTTCTGCTTGCCATCCTCCCATACTAGCAAATGCTTCTTCCAATTCTCCTACTTTGATTCCATCTTCAAAAGTAAAATCTTCTTTTAGATATAGTGCATCTTTTTCTTTCATTATGTTATATAATTTACTATTACCCATAATTACAGTTTCAATTACTGTATAAGAATCAAATTCATGGTGGTTTTGAGATAAAATAGAAATCCTCTCTCCCTTACCAGTTATAACTTCACCTTTAGTAGGTTCTAAAGTTCCACTAATTATTTTTAAAAATGTTGATTTTCCTGCTCCGTTTGCTCCTATTATTCCATAACAATTGTCACTTTTAAATTCCAAATTAACATTTTCAAATAATGTTTTAGTATTAAACCTTATACTTAAATTACTAACTTTTAACATAAAATCACCTTTAACAATTATATATGAAAAAAGAGTTTTCGGCAACTCTTAATTTACTTTTTAATCAATTCTAGATATCTATTATATACTTTAGTAACACAATCATCACAAGTTTTGTACAAATCAATATATGCATTTTTAGATACTTTATCATACAAATGCTTATTTTTTATAACTTCAATTATTTTATCAGAATATGCTCCAACAGTATTTTCAGAAATAAAACCATTAACATTATCAGTTATTGTAGAAGCTGTAACCGTTCCTTTTATAAATACAGTAGGAGTATTTTGTGATGCAGCTTCAACTTGAACTATTGATGAAGTATCATAAAATGACGGAAATAAAAATAAATCTGCCCTTTTATAATAACATGCAAGTTCATATCTATCCGTTATTTTACCACATAAAATAACATCATCTTCTAATCCTAGTTTAATTATATGTTTTTCTAATTTTTCTTCATCTTGACCACAACCAACATATAACATTTTAAATTTTAATTTTGGTTCTTTTTCTTTTACTGCTTTTATAGAATCAGCAATAAATAAAATATTTTTCAACAAATTAATTCTACCAACAAATAAAAATACTTTTTCATTCTTTTTAATATTATGTTTTTTGTTGATATAATTTATAGCTTTTTTATCATCTTTTAATGTTATCATTTCAGTTGCATTATTTATAACTATTGGCATTTTTTTAAGACCATACTCATCATGAAATATTCTTGCTATTTCACTATTGACAGCAAAACACTCATCACACTTATTAAACACTTTTATTATTTTGTCATTTAATCTAGTTGCTAATTTTTCTGATTTAACCGCTCTTAAAAAATCTTGTTTAAATTGAGAGTGTATAGTTATAACACTTGGAACATGGTGGTGTTTAGCATATTTAATACCTGCATTTCCTAAAGTAAAAGGGGAATGTATGTGTACTATATCTAGTTTATATTTATCAAGTTCTTTTTGAAATTTCTTATCTAGTTTCGTAATAGGTATAGAATAATCTATAAAAGGAACTTTAAGTGAATAACATCTAACTACTTTATAAGGTAGTGTGTCATCATCAAATTCATTTAAAGTATACTTTGGCGCAAAAACTATTACATTGGCATATTTTGCTAATCTTTTAGCATAATTATCGACAACCATTACTACGCCATCTGTAAATGGATAAAAAGAATCAGTAAATAAACCTATTGTTATTTTTTCCAAATTAATCACCTATCTAATTTTAATAATTTAATATACATATCATATACATTTTTAACATAGTCGTCCCAAGTTTTATATAAGTCATTATAAGCATTTTCTGATATTTGATTGTATAATTCTTTATTTTCAATCGCTTCTATTATCTTATCTGAATATGCATCAGTCGTATTATCAGATAATAAACCATTAACATTATCAGTTACTGTTGCTGAAGTTGCACTACCTTTTATAAATATAGTAGGAGTATTTTGCGATGCGGCTTCAATTTGAACTATTGATGAAGCATCATAAAGTGATGGGAATAAAAATAAATCTGCTCTTTTATATAATGAAGCAAGTAAATTTCTATCAGTTACTTTACCTAAAAATATAACATTTTCTTCTAATTTTAATTCTTTTATTTTTTGTTTTAACAAATCTTCATCTGGACCACTACCAACATATAACATTTTAAACTTTAAATTTGGTCTTTTTATTTTTATTTTTTCTAATGATTCAGCTATAAAAAGTATATTTTTCAATATAGTCATTCTTCCAACAAATAAAAACACTTTACAATCATTTGCAATTTCGTATTTATCATTAATATAATTTTTTGCATCATCTTTTAATGGTACCATTTCAGTTGCATTATTCATAACTTTTGGTAATCTTTTGTACCCATATTCTTCATGAAATATTTTTGCTACTTCACTATTAACTGCAAAACACTCATCGCATTTATCAAATACTTCTATTATTTTATTAATTAATCTTTCTGCTTCTTCATAGGAATTAGTTACTTTTAAAAATTCTTGCTTAAATTGTGTGTGCATTGTTGCAACACAAGGTATATTATGTTTTTTCGCATATTCTACTCCAGCTTTTCCTAAAGCAAATGGAGAATGTATATGAACTAAATCTAATTTAAAATTTTCAATTTCTCTTTTATAAATTTCATCTAATTCCATAATTGGTAATTTGTTCTCGAAAGTTGATAATTCAATTGGATAACATCTGACCACTTTATAAGGTAGACTACTATCATCAAATTCCTCTCCTATATATTTAGGAGCAAAAACAATTACATCAGCATATTTTACTAATCTTCTAGCATAATTATCAACAACCATTATAACTCCATCTGCGAATGGATAAAATGTATCCGTAAATAAACCTATTGTCATTTTTTTCATATAAATACCTACCTCGTTTAAATTATAAAGTTTTTCCATTTAAATACTTTTTATAAATTTCTATTAAATCTGGGTCATTTTGATTAGTCGGTAAATTATCCAAATCAAAAAACTTCATGCTTTTTGATTCACTATCCCATTTTAAATTACCAGAATAATTTCTAACACAATATAGAGCTGTATTATTAATAACTACATCACCATTGGGATATTCATTTCTTCTACTATTACCGGAAACTATAGCAATTAGCTCTAAGTTTTCTTCTTTTATATCAAGATTAGTTTCTTCCTTTATTTCTCTAATAACTGTATCTTCAAATCTTTCTCCTAGTTCTTGACATCCACCAGGTAAACCCCATCGTTCATTATCAGCCCTAGATTGAAGCAATATTTGTCCATTTTCATTAACAATAATTGCTGCAGCTCCATCTTGTAACAAAACAAATTTATGCTTTAAAACACCCATGCATAATCTTGTAAATACTGGATAACCAATAATATTACTTAGTTCGATAATTTCATTTGGCGTTAATTTATTAATTATTTCAATTAACTCATCATATGAAATATTTCTTTTTTCTTGATTTGTTAAACTTTTAATTTTTTCTAAAATTTCTTTACTTGTCATAAAATATCTCCCTCAAATACTAAAATGATTATATCACAATATAATAAATTTACAAAATAATAAAATATAAATAAGTAATCATTTTTTTAGTCTTTTGAATTTTTTTACTCACAATCATAAAAAAAGCCTTGTTTTATAAGGCTTTTGTTTTTTGCGTGGTGCTGGAAGACAGAATTGAACTGTCCGCTGCTCCTTACCAAGGAGCTGTTTTACCACTAAACTATACCAGCAAAATTAGTTCCATTTAAATTATAACATATTAAAAACAAAAATAAAACTATTTTCTAAAGCATGTAAATTTTTTGACAATTTCTGTAAAAGCCAAAAGTTTTTTCTTAAACATCATTGCTAAATAAATTTGTCATCAAAATAATATTTTCCAAACATACTTGGGGTAAAATATTTAACTTCACCATTATCGTTAATAGAAAATATATGTAAACATAAAACTTCTGCAATTTTTTTTGGAATTCTTCTTAGTGCAACTTGAGCAGACTTCCAATATAAACCTAGACCATACTTATAAGCATGATTTATACTTGAGATTACTCCATCTTTCTTTGAAATAGAATATCTTTTTACATCCATTCTTGTAATTAATTGACCCAAAGCATTAAGCCAACACTCTTTATTAATTGTCTCTGAAGATTTTGCATAAGATTTTCCTTTACATTCAATAAAAAAATATTCACTATTTCTTTTACCACCAATTAATTTAATATCAACCCCATGTTTGTGTAAATCTGTTTTAACTGTTTTCTCATGGTGCCAATTACCATTTTCCTTGTTTTCCATAAAATTTATAACTCTATCAACAACATATTCTTCTGTTATTTTTTCCATAAGAACACCTCATTTATATATAATTATATCATAAAAGACTTAAAACCTAAAAGATTTTAAGTCTTCCTAAATTGAAATTTGAACCGCACCAAAAGGTGTGGTTTTTTGATAGAATAAAAAGAGCCCCACCCGGCAAG
>CAKORG010000035.1 GCA_934101495.1 uncultured Bacilli bacterium | reverse complement strand
AAAATAGGAGGTAATTCTATGGAAAAGAGAAAACCAATGGATGTTACTATAGGAACAAATATGAGTAAGTTAAGAAAGCAATTTAATCTAACTCAAAGAGAAATATGTTCAGTAGTAGGAGTAAATACATCTACATATAAACACTATGAATTAGGTGATAGAATGGTACCTATTAGTGTATTACAAGACTTGGCTAAATTCTATAAAGTATCAACAAATTACTTTTTTGAAAATATGCCTGAGTTATCTGATAAAGAATCATTAGAATTATCTAACTATGCTTTTAGAGTTGCTAATAATACACAAAAATTTATAGCTATCGATTTAAAGAATCCTACAAAAGGATTAGATGAAATAGAAGAAAAGACACAAGCAAGAGCTAGACTTAGAATTAAGAACTTGAGATTAGAAAATAATAAATCTCAAAAAGAATTAGCAAAATACTTAGAAATAGATTTATCTACTTATAATAAATATGAAAAAGGTAGTAGAAAACTAAGTAATGAAGTAGTTAAGAAATTAGCTGAATATTACAATGTATCAGTAAGCGATATAGTTGATTAATAAATGACAGAATGACACTAGAAATTGGTATAGGGTATATCTTAGCTTAACGTCATAGTGTCATAAGGAGGGAAAGTATGAATAAACAGGTATTGCAATTTATTATAGAAGAAAATAATCCTACTGGAATAATTGAATGTTCAGTAGATGATTGGTTTGGAATTAGTTATAAAATACCCAGAAATAAATTAAAAGAAGCTTCTGGTTTAGATTATATAAATAATACAGGAGTATATATATTATTTGGTGATGATGAAAATACTGCTGAAAAAATAGCATATATTGGGGAAGCAGAAGACATATATAGCAGATTATATCAACACAATAAAAATAAAGACTTTTGGAATGAGTGTGTTGTATTTGTAAGTAAAGATAATTCATTAAATAAAGCACATATAAAATATATAGAACATGAATTATATGAAGTAGGTAAAAAAGCTAATAGATGTATTATAAAAAATGAATCTAATCCAACAAAGTCATCATTAAGTAATGCAGATGAAATAAGAGCAGAAAAGTTTATTAGTAAAATAAAAATAATTACTAATATGTTTGGTTATAAATTATTTATTCAATTGGTTAATGAAATTAAAGAAGTAGACAAAACATTACATTTAACTAATAATGGAATTGAATATGCAAAGGGTATGTTAACAGATGAAGGATTTGTTGTTTTAAAAGGATCTAAAGTTAAAGAAGGTGTATTTGAAAGTTTATCACCTTCATTAAATGGATTTTTTGAAAAAGAAAGAAGTTCAACAGATTTAGTAGATAATGTATATATAAATGATCATTTATTTTCATCACCTTCAATGGCAGCGATTGCTATTCTAGGTAGAAATGCAAATGGTTATACTGAATGGAAAAATAAAGATAATGTTTCTTTAAAAAAAATAATAGGTGGTGAGTAGTATGGTAAGTATTAAAGAATTAAGTGAAGAAGATATTAAAATTAAATATATTACTCCAGCAATTCAAAAATCTAACTGGGATATTCAAACTCAAGTTAGATGTGAGTATTATTATACTGCCGGCAAAATGAACGTTAGAGAAAATGTTGCTACTAGAGGTAAGAGAAAATTTGTTGATTATCTGTTATCATATAAATCAAATTTACCAATAGCAATTATTGAAGCTAAGGACAATAATGTTACTGAAGCACATGGTATTCAACAAGCAATAGGTTATGCAGTTGATTTGGATATTCCTTTTGCATATTCTTCAAATGGTTCTAAGTTTTATGAACATGATAGGTTAACAGGTAAAGAAAGAGAATTATCTATGGAAGAATTCCCAACACCTGAAGAGTTATGGAATAGATATGTAGAAGAAAAGGAATTAACTGAGGAACAATTAAAAGTTATTACTGAACCTTATTATTTTATGAGTGCATATAAAACTCCAAGATATTATCAAAGAATTGCAATTAATAAAACTGTTGAAGCGATAGCAAAAGGTCAAAAGAGAATTCTTTTAGTAATGGCTACTGGAACAGGTAAAACATTTACTGCTTTTCAAATAATCCATAGATTATACAAGTCTGGTTCAAAAAAGAAAATACTATATCTTGCTGATAGAAATATTCTTATTGATCAAACAATGCAAAATGATTTTAAACCTTTCCAAAAAGTTATGACAAAAGTTGAAAATAGAAATATGGATTCATCATATGAAATATATATGTCTTTATATCATCAATTAAGAAGTAGTGAAGCACAAATATATAAACAATTTAAACCTGACTTCTTTGACTTAATTATAGTAGATGAGTGTCATAGAAGTAGTGCCAGAGATGATTCAAACTGGCATGAGATATTAACCTATTTTAATAGTGCTACACAAATTGGTATGACAGCTACTCCAAAAGAAACAAATGATGTTTCAAATATTAATTATTTTGGTGAACCAATTTATACATATTCTTTAAAAGATGGAATTGAAGATGGTTTCCTAGCACCATATAAAGTTATTAAAGTAAGTTTAGATAAAGACTTAGAAGGTTATAGACCTGAAAAAGGGAAACTAGATGAAGATGGATATGAAGTAGAGGATAAGGAGTATACAGTCCATGATTTTGATAGAACTATTGTAATAGATGAAAGAACGCAAGTTGTTGCTAAAAGGATTACAGAATACCTTAAAGCAACAGATAGATATTCAAGAACAATAGTATTTTGTGTAGACACTGAACATGCTTTAAGAATGAGAAATGCATTAGCAAATGAAAATGCAGATATGATGCAACAAAATCCAAATTATGTTGTTAGAATAACAAGTAATGATATGGAAGGTAAAAATAAATTAGATGATTTTATTGATGCTAATACTGTATATCCAGTAATAGCTACAACTTCTAAATTACTTACTACTGGTGTGGATACTAAAACAGTTAAACTAATTGCACTAGATGAAGATATTCAGTCAATGACAGAATTCAAACAAATTATAGGTAGAGGTACTAGATTATACGAAAGTAAAGGTAAAGAATATTTTACTATAATGGATTTTAGAAATAATTCTGAAAAATTTGCTGATCCAAACTTCAATGGACCTGCTGAAATGGTATTAGATGTTGATGGTGGAGATGGTAAAGAACCAAAAACTCCTAAATCTTTTGGAATCGATGATAACAAACCCAATTTACCAATAAGTGGTGATGTTGATGACGAAGGATTTAAGAAAGTATATATAAATGGTGTTGATGTTTCAATATTAAATGAAACAATCAAATATTATGATGCAGATGGTAAATTAATAACTGAATCAATTATGGAATATTCTAAGAAGAATCTTAAGAGAATGTATACAAATTATGGAGGCTTTGAACAAGAGTGGCTTAGAGCCGATTCTAAAAAAGAATTTGTTGAATTTCTATTAGGAGAAGGTGTTATGGTTGATGCATTATTTGATAAAGTAAATGATAATATTGATATATTTGATTTATTAAGTAATGTCGCATTTGATAAAGAAGTAGTACCTAAAGAAGAAAGAGTAGAAAAAGTAAAAGAAAGTGAAGAAATTAATCAATATAATGAAAGTCAAAAAAATGTTATTGATGAAATCTTAAGCGTATATCAAAATAAAGGAATATTAGAACTTGAAAATATCAGATTATTAGAAGTTAAAAACTTTAATAAATTTGGTGGACTAGTTCCAATAGTTAACTTATTTGGTGGAAAAGAAAAATATTTAAATATGATAAACAATGTTAAAAGATTATTATACAGTTAGGAGTGAGAATGAATGAACATAGGAACAATGATAAAAAGACTACAAGATATTATGCGTCAGGATGCTGGTGTAAATGGTGATGCTCAAAGAATAGAACAAATTGTTTGGATGTTATTTCTAAAGCTATATGACGCAAAAGAATCAGAATGGGAAATATTAGAAGATGATTATAGATCAATTATTCCAGAAAAATATAGATGGAGAAATTGGGCACCAGATAATAAAGATGGAAAAGCTATGACTGGTGATGAATTATCTAATTTTATAATTAATTTATTTAACGCATTAAAAGAATTAGAAATAAATGAAACAACTCCTATTAGAGGTAGAATAGTTAGAGAAGTGTTTGAGGACTTAAACAACTATATGAAAGATGGAGTATTAATTAGACAAGTTGTTAATGTTTTAAATGAAATAGATTTAACTGATTTTCAAACAAGACATGCATTTAATGAAATATATGAAACAATATTAAAAGATTTACAATCAGCTGGTAAGTCAGGAGAATTCTATACTCCTAGAGCTGTAACAGATTTTGTTGTTAAAATGGTTGATCCCAAAATAGGAGAATCTGTTGCAGATTTTGCATGTGGAACAGGAGGATTCTTAGTATCAGCACTTAATCATATGAAAGAAAGTGCAGAAGACACATCCTCAAACGAGGAATTAAAAAAAGCTTTTTATGGTGTTGAAAAGAAATCATTACCATATTTGTTATGTACTACTAATATGCTACTTCATGATATAAATGAACCTAATATTATAAGAGGAAATTCTTTAGAAAAAAATGTAAGAGATTATGAAGAAAAAGATAAATTTGATGTTATTCTTATGAATCCTCCATATGGTGGAACTGAGAAGAAATCTATTCAACAAAATTTTCCAACAGAATTAAGAAATTCAGAGACAGCAGATTTATTTATGGTAGAAATATTATACAGATTAAAACAAAACGGAAGAGTTGGAATAGTGCTTCCAGATGGATTCTTATTTGGAAATGATAATACAAAAGTTGCGATAAAAAAGAAACTAATCGAAGAATGTAATTTGCATACAATAATCAGATTGCCAGGATCTATTTTTGCACCATATACAACCATTGCTACAAATCTTTTGTTTTTTGATAAAAATGGCACTACAAAAGATGTTTGGTTTTATAGAATGGATATGCCTAAAGGATATAAAGCATTTAGTAAAACTAAACCTGTAGAAAATAAGCATTTTGATAATATTATCAACTGGTGGAATAACAGAGTTGAAATTAAAGATAGAAAAGATGATGATTCTTTAACCGAAACATGGAAATCGAAAAAATATACTGTTCAAGACATTATTGGTTTAGGATATAATTTAGATCAATGTGGATTTCCTATTGAAGAAGAAATAATTTTATCTCCAAAGGAAACAATGAGTAAATTTATTAGCAGAAGAGAATCTTTAGAAAAACAATTGGATGAAAAAATATCTGAAATAATTAAACTGATGGGTGATATTGAATGATCGTTGATGAATTAAAAAAGAGTATTTTGAATAGCGTTTTTTTGGGAAAAGCTAATACAAATAATAAAAACGATGAAAATATTTGTGACAGAATATATTTAATAAAAAAAGAACAAGAAAAGTTGATTAAGAATAAAGAAATAAAAATTGGAAAATATGATTCTAGTATTAACTATGATGAATTTCCTGAAATACCTGACAATTGGATATATATAAAACTTGGAAGTATTTCTAATTTAATTACTAAACAAACAGGTTTTGATTATTCTAAAAATATAAAACCAAGATTAATAAAAGATTCAAAAGAAGGATATATTCCTTTTTTACAAACAAGAGATTTTTCTGGAACTAATTTTAATTTTGATACTGTTTACTATGCTCCCATCGAACTTACTGAAAAGTTTCCAAATATAACATTAAAAGGGAAAAGTCTTTTATTATCTATAGTTGGTGCTAGTATAGGAAATGTTGGCTATTATAATTACGACAATATATGTATTTTAGGTGGAGCAATTGCAAGAATAGTATTAACTGATGAAGAATTGTATGACTATTTGTTTTGGTACTTGCAATCACCTATGGGGTATAAGCAAATAATGAAAAATTATAAATCTACTGCGCAAGGAACAATTACTGTAGAAGATGTCAGAAACATTGTAGTTCCTTTGCCTCCTATTGAAGAACAACAGAGAATAGTAAGTAAAATAGAAGAAATATTTACAATGCTTGATGAAATAAAACCAATTGAAGAAACATTAAATTTATTAAAAAACAATTTTGCTAAAGATATGAAAAAATCAGTATTGAATTCTTTATTATCAAAGTATGCATCAAATGTTATAGAATTATCTGAAATTGCTACAATTAATGGTGGATATGCGTTTAAAAGCTCTGAATATGTAAGTGATGGAATTAGGATTATAAGAATTTCTGATTTTGATGAAAAAGGAATTAAAAAAGAAAATATAGTCAGATATGATTATAATAAATCCTTAGATCCATATAAATTAAATAATGAAAATATAATAATGTGTATGACGGGTGGAACTGTTGGCAAAAACATTTTGTTAGAAAATATAGATGAAGATCTTTATACAAATCAAAGGGTGGCCACTATTAAAATAAAAGAAGGATTTATTCCAAAATTTGTTTATTATTGTTTAAATGCACCATTCATACAACAGATGATTCAAAAAAACAAAAATTCAACTAACGATAACATATCAATGCCATTAATAAAGTCTTTTCCTATTCCTAATATTTCACTGAACGAACAAAAAAGAATAGTTGATAAAATAGAACAATTATTACCGTTATGTAATAATATAGAAAACTTGGTTAATAGTATTGATTAGGACCTTATTGGTTCTTTTTTCTATTTATGATATAATATCTTACTAAAGAAGGTGATAACTTATGTATGGTATTGTTAGTATTATAGGAAGTATATTTAGACAAATATACTTACCTAATCCATTTGTTAACGTGTTTGCTACACAAGGTATAGCGGATTTATTTAATTTGGTTGTTGGCGGAGCAATTATCGGCTGTTTATCTTATTTGTTAACTGGATGCATTTATGAAAGTGGTGAAGCACCAGCTGTTGGTAGCATTTTATATACATTTAATTTTGCATTGATTACATTTTCGTTTTATGGAATTTCACTTTTAATTAAAAATATTATAATAGTTGCTATTGTATTTTTTATCTTGTATATTATTGTTTGTGGTTTCTTATTGAAAGTGAAAAACGAACTATAATTTTAGGTACGTAATTAGGTGCTTAAAGTACCTAAAACATATAAATTTGAATAAACTTAAATAAACTAATATGTTCATAACCCCTTATAAATAAAGGGTTTTATATATTTTATAAATATTGATAATATGGAACCTAATTACCTCCTGAAGACAGGATTTAACAGTGCTCTCATTTTTTATGCCCATTTTATAAGGGCTTGTGAGTATAAAGAAGAATAAAAATAATTCTTGGGAACAACTCGGGAACAATTTTCTCAAAAATTGCATGATTATTGCAGACATTTAAGAGATAATGTAGTATAATTGAATCATAGAGTTCTATACAATTTAAAGTATAGAATTTTTTCTTTTATAAGGAGGGTAAGAC
>CAKORG010000034.1 GCA_934101495.1 uncultured Bacilli bacterium | reverse complement strand
AAAAAAAGAAATAGAACTACGATTATATCAATTGTAATAAGTGTTGCTGTATTTATTTCTTTATCATCATTTTTAAGCTATGGCTTTAAATTAACAAATCAGTATTATCAAGATGCTAATTATGATATTCAGCTTTACCTTGGAGATACTAATGAAGAAGAATCTAAAAAAATAATTAATGATATAATAAAAATGGATAATATTAGTAGATATAGTATAGTTAGAAGTATGAGTATGACATTTGATTATAAAAAATATTATAATGAAGATGTATTAAAATACTTTGATGGAGTTGAAGATTTATCTCTTAGAATTATGTCTGTAGGTGAAGAAGAGTTTGAAAGAATACTTAAAGAAAATAAAATAAGTGATACTAATTTTGATTATAAGGGTTTATTAATTGATAAAAATATTTTTTATCAAGAAGGTAGTAAAAATTATAAGGAAGTAAATTTATTAGATTTAAATAAATTTAAAACAGTAACAGGTTCTATTAATAATAAAGATTTAAATATAGAAATTTTAAAGAGAATTGATAACTCACTAATGGGATTTCAAAAGGTATATAGTGAAACTCCAACAGTTATAGTAAGTGATGAGTTTTATGATTATATTGTATCTAATTATAATGTAAATGCTACTGATTCAAGAAGTTTATATATTAAATCTTCTGATTGTGAAAAACTAGAAAGTTTAATTAAAGAATATTTACTTGATGAAAATATTACTAATTATAGTTTGTTTAATATTGAAACAGAAGCTAAAGCACAAAGAAGTTTAATTATTTTAGTAGCAATTTTCTTGTATGGTTTTATTATTGTTATCAGTTTAATTGGTGTTACTAATATTATTAATACAATAAGCACTAATATGAATTTAAGAAGAAGAGAGTTTGCTATGCTTAAGTCTATTGGTATGACTAAAAATGAATTTAATAAAATGATTAACTTAGAGTCAATTATGTATTCTACGAAAGCATTAATTATTGGTATTCCTTTAGGTTTATTAGGTTCATTTGCTATTTATAAGGCATTTGCAAATGGTAGTGATTATGGTTTTATATTTCCATGGCAAGCTATTTTAATAGCAATATTTGTTGTCTATATTCTTGTTAGTTTAATTATGTATTTTGCTTTAAGAAAAACAAGAAATGAAAATATAATTGATACTATTAAGGATGAAAATATATAAAGTTAAAGAGTTTTATGAAAGCATAAAGCTTCTTTTTCATATTTGCTATGAAGAGTAGCATAAATGTAATGTTCATTTGCTTTATGTTATGTTATAATATCCTTGATTGGAGTGTTTATTATGGGGAAGATAGCTAATATTTTGTATATGGTGGATTTACTTAATACTGGAAATGTTTATTCTTTGAAAGAATTATCTGAAAAAATAGGTGTGACCGAAAGAATGATTAGATATTATAAAGATGAAATATGTAATAGTGGTATTGCTATTGATTCTTTTAAGGGGCCAAATGGTGGTTATTTTATGATAGATAAAGTTAAAAATTATACGAGTGTAAATAAATATGATATACAATTATTGGATAATGTTAATTGTTTCTTAACAAAAAATAATTTTGAATATAGTAAAGAATTTGAGAACTTTGTTGACAAATCAAAGAAAATGTATTCAATAAGTGAAGAAAAAAGTAAGTATTTTTGTAATATTGATATTAGTTCTCCGGGTGAAATTGAAAAAATTATAATAAATGCAATAAGTAAAAATGAAAAAATAGAAATCACTTATAACGATATTAGTGGTGAACAGCATAAAAGAATTATTCATCCTTTGTACATGTTTAAGTATAAGAATAGTTATTATGTTACTGCTTTTTGTGAACTTAGAAATGATATACGTCATTTTGAAATTAAAAGAATTGTTAATGTAAAATAATAGAGACAAAATATTTCAAAGCCTCGTGTTATAATGAATTCAGGAGGAAGTAGTTATGAATGATTATGTTTTTATTGATTTTGATGGAGTCATACTTGATTCACAGGAGAGGATGCTTGACAGAAAATATAGCTTAGGTTTTCAGGATCATACATCTATAGATGAATTTTATAAGTATTTTTCTTATGCGGATTTACACCCAGAAGAATGGGACTATATTATTAGAAAAGCTAATTCACTAAATAACTCTGTTGAAATTATTAAAGAATTAGAAGGAATGAAAGAAAAAATAGCTATACTAACAAAGGTTCATTCTTTTTATGAAATGCAAGTGAAAGTGGAGGACTTAAGAAATAATAGAAAAATTAGTTGTCCAATAATTTTTGCTCCATTTGGAGTTCAAAAACACGAAGTGGTTGTTCCAAATGGTCAAATTCTTATTGATGATTCTAAAACAAATATAAGACTTTGGAATGAAAATGGGGGAAATGGTTTGCTTTTTGATAAAACACTTCCATATGATGAAATTGGCAAAGTTAATAGCTTAGAATTACTTTTAAAGAGGAAAAAATAATATTTTATAAAATTAGGTGAAAATGACCTAATTTTTCTTAAAATATGATATTATATAGGTGAGGTGTTTTACATGAAAATACTTTTAGTTGAAGATAATGAAATGATTATAAAAGCACTTAACTTCTTACTTGAAGAACATGAATATAGTGTTGATGTCGCAAGAAATATTAAAGAAGCAAAAGAAAAAATTAATGATGTTTTTGATTTAGTTATACTTGATGTTATGCTTCCAGATGGAAACGGGTTAGAATTTTTCAAAAGTTATGTAAATGTTCCAGCTTTAGTTTTAAGTGCTAAAGATGAAGAAGATGATGTTGTTAAAGCAATTGATTTAGGTGTACAAGATTATATAATAAAACCTTTTAGGTCTAAAGAACTCTTATCAAGAATTAATAATATTATTAAAAGAAATAAAAAGAATAATATTAAAACATATGAAAATATTACTTTTGATATGGATGCCTATAAAGTGTATGTTGATAATATAGAGATTGACTTAACTGGTTTAGAGCTTAAAATATTGTTTTTGCTTTTAGAAAATAGTGGAAGACTAGTTACTAGAGATGTAATTATAGATAGAATTTGGGATGCATCTGGTAAATTTGTTAATGATAATACTTTGAGTGTTTATATAAAAAGAATAAGAGAAAAAATAGGTAATGATAATTTTATTAAAACAATTAAAGGTATTGGTTATAGGGTGGATTTATGAAAAAATATAGTTTGTGGTTTATAACTCTTTTAATTTTGGTAGTTATTTGTAATTATTTATCTTATAAAAAGTATGCTCATGAAGTAAATGGAGTAACAAGTGAAATAATAGAGGTTGTTTTAAGTAAATATCCCGAAGTAAAAAGCGAGGACTTGATTAAGATTATATCTTCAAGTAAAAGGAGAAATAATAGTGATACATTAAAAAAGTATGGATTTACGGAAAGTGATATAAGTTATATAAAAAACTTGGACTATGTATATTATAAAAATTTAATTATAAATATAAGTGTTTTTAGTATATTTGGGATAGTATATGGAATAGTGTATTATTTAAGAAAGAGAAAATATAAAAAGAATATTGAAGATATTACTAACTATTTAAAAAGAATAAATGAAGGTATTTATGATTTAGAAATAATTGATAATGTGGAAGGTGATTTATCAATTCTTAAAAATGAAGTGTATACTACGATGGTATGTTTAAAAGAAATGTATGCTAGAGAATATGTTGATAAAATAAAATTAAAAGATAATTTAGCTAATATTTCTCATCAGTTAAAGACACCCCTTACGGGAATTATGCTTATGATTGATACTCTTTTAGAAGAAAATGTAAGTAAAGAAAAAAGACGCGAATATTTAGTAGATATTAGAAAACAAATTGAAAATATTAACTTTTTAATTTATGCTATGCTTAAGCTATCAAGATTTGATGCCAATGTTGTTAAGTTTGAAAAAAATAAAATAGTAATTAAAGAATTAGTATTTGATGTATTAAAAAACGTTGATATTTTAAGAGAGATTAAAAATGTAAATATTCATGTAAAGGGTAAAAACGATGTAATTTTTGTTGGTGATTATAAATGGGAATGTGAAGCTATCACAAATATAGTAAAAAATGCTATAGAATATAGTCATGAAAATAGTGATGTATATATAAATTATGTTGATAATGGGATATATGTAAGTTTAGAAATAATAAATTATGGAGAAGAAATAAGTAAAGAAGATATGCATCATATATTTGATAGATTTTATAAGAAAAATAATGATGGTAATAATTTTGGAATAGGACTTTCTTTAGCTAAAGAAATAATTGAAAAAGATAATGGAAGTATTAGAGTAGAAAGTAAGAATAATAAGACAACTTTTAGAGTTAAATTTTATAAATAATGTTTACATTAGATTAATGAATAGGTATAATTAAATTGGAAGTGAGTTTTAAAATGGAAGAATTTTATAAGAATTTGAAAGCAAAGAAAAGTTTACTTGTTATGGGTATTATTTTGTTTGTT
This sequence comes from uncultured Bacilli bacterium, assembly GCA_934101495.1. Lineage (GTDB taxonomy): Bacteria > Bacillota_I > Bacilli_A > RF39 > UBA660 > Onthocola_B. Next base: position 3,332 of record CAKORG010000034.1, on the reverse strand, counting down.
TTATTTATGGGACTTGGTTTACTTTTATATTTTGATGAGGCAAATGCGGAGTTTGTAAAACTTAGTAATAAAACTAGTGAAGGCGTTTATGCTAAAGTAAATGTTAGTTTACTTGATAGTGCTTTTGCAACTGAAACTGTGGATAATAAAAAACGTGATTATTATTTAGCATTTGATGAAGAAGAAAATCCTTACGTTGTAATGCTTGATAAAGAAAATTTTGAGAAATTACGTAAAATACAAGAATATACTTTAGATGAAACTCTAATGGATAAGCCTGATGTAGTTACTATTTATGGTCATACAGTAAAAAGTGATACCGAAATGTATAAGTATTTACAAGAATTTTTAACTGATGAAGAAGGCAATACTTATTCAATAGACACATTGAAATCTACGGTTGGTGAAATCTATTTAGATACTTCTTGGAAAAATGATGAACAAGCTATATCTGAACTTATCATATTTGGAATATTCTCACTTAGTGGTATTGCTTTAATAATTATATATTTTGTTAGAAATAGTAAAAGTAAAAAGCTGCTTTTAGAGCATGCTAGAGAACTTGAAAAAGTGGAAAGTGATATAAGAAATGGTAGTGATGTTCATAGCAAAGAATGTCATGTTTATTTAACTGATAATTATATTTTAAGTTATGGTAGTGGAGTAAAACTTATTGAGTTAAAAGATATTGTTTGGATATATCCATTTATTACAAAACAAAGAGGGATAGCCACTAATAAAAGTCTTTATATAATTACAAATGATAAGAAAACAAATGTAATTGCTTTAATTAATGCTATGAGTAAAAAAAGTAAAGCTGCTTTTGATGAATTATATCAAAATATTATTAATAGAGTTCCAGATGTATTAGTTGGTTATTCAAAAGAAAATAAAGAACTAGTTAAAGAAAGATATAAAAATTAGGAAGTGTGAGCTTCCTTTTTTAGTTAAATAATTTATTAGCATAATTGAAATTTATAATTGTTTTAAAATTATCAAAATATCTTAATTTATCATTCTCATAGTTTAAATAATAAGCATGTTCCCAGATGTCTAAAGTAAGTAGTGGAGTAAAACCATATAATCTTGGACTATCTTGATTAGAAGTAGTCATTAAATCAATGCTATTATTTTTATCTTTAATTAAAAATATATAGCCAGAACCTTTTAAATTAGTAATTAAATTTTTAAATTCATTCCAAAAGTTATCTATTGAACCATATTTTTTATTTATGGCATCAAGTAGTTTATCTTTTGGTTTTTCTTTGTTATTTGGATTAATTGTTTCCCAGTATAAATCGTGATTTGTAACCCCTCCGAGATAAAATATTATATCATTTTTGTCTTCTTCTTTTATTTCATCTAAATGATTATATAAATCTTCAATTTGGTAACTCAAATTGTAATTTTCTAATATTTTATTGAGAGTTTTTAAATAAGAAGCTTGATGTTTATAATAATGAAGTCCGATGGTGTGAGTGTCTATGAATGGTTCTAGAGAAAATATTTCAAATGGTAAAGGTTTTAAAGTATACATACAATCACCAGTTTATTGTATGAAAAAAGAAAAAAATAGTGTTATCTTTCTTTTTTAAAATCTGTGATAAGAATTTTTCAGAATGAGTTATAAAAGATAGGTTCATATTAATAAATTAAAGGTTTAAAAAACTAATTGTATAGGAGTGTAAATCTCAGAGGTTTCACACTCCTGTTTTAGACTGATGCATATTTAAAGTTCATAGTTTTAACAGATTGGCTAATGTTGTTCTTTTGATATATCGTGTAAATCGAAATTATCATATAATTTCTTTCCTTTTTTAATAACAAAAAAACTAGCTATTTCTAGTTAGTGTTTATTACTTAAACTTGAGGTGTGAGTGTTGTAATATTTTACAACTTTGATATAAGAATCAATAATTGCTTTAATTTTTACTACATATATTTACAAATCAAAAAAAATAATACAAAAAAACATTAAATTTATGATATAATGGAACTGTAAGGAGAATTAGTATGGAAGATAAAATAACGCAAATACAAGAAAAAATAACTGATTTTTGGAGAAAATCATTCAAATGTTTCGGAAAAGAAATTGCTTTGGATTCAAACCAACATTTTGGTATTGATCAAATACGTAATGATGAAAATTTGCAAAAAGGAATATATGATTATAAGGTACAATATGGTTTTCCTCAATCAGGATGTATCACTTTAGATTTCAGTTTTATAGAAGAAGATAAATCTTTTTCAATAGATAAAATAACAGTTTATGCACCACCAGCTGATAAAGAGTTTATTGTTGCAAATTTTGCTCCACAAGCAGGTTTTGATGAATTAAGTATAAGTGCAAATTTTGGACTTGATATGGGAACAAAAGAACACACATGTTGTACAGAAATTTTCCAAAACCCAAATGCGCTAAAATTGTTAGATTTTGCTATCGAAGATTTAACAAAAGCAGAAATTCTCGGAGAATGTAGATTGGAAGTACCAATAGGAAGTAAACGTATCCCAGTGTGTCATAGTACAAACAAACCTTTAAACAAAGAAGAAAGATAATTATATAAAATGAACTGAACTTCAAAAATTGAACAGTTTATTAACAGTTTCTAATAAGAGGATTGTAATCTGTAATTTGCAGGTGACAATCCTTTTAATAAGTCTAAGGGATAATGGCTTGCAAAGGACAAGCCACAAAAATCCACCAGCTATGCTAGTGAGAATTAAAATGCTTTTAACTAAAAAGTGCAAGAATTATATAGTTTTTATCCCAAAATTTAGAAGAAAGGTAATATACAATAAATTAAGAAAAGGTTTACAAAAAATAATAAAATAACTTTGTCAATGGAAAGGAGTAGAAATAATAGAAGGGCGTATGATGCCAGAGCATGTGCATCTATTTAAGGGTTTACTAAAGTAGTCATTACACGGGCCTTGAACAAAGTGAAAGGGAGTCTTCATTTGCGGGCTTGTAGATATTAGGGACTTATAGGTCATGTGAAAACCATGTTTTTTAGGCGTGGCTATTTAATTTTTAAAGGAGTATTTGAAAATTCACATATTATTTCTAATTTCTTTTTTTGATTTTTCAATAACAACTTCTTGTTTAATAATATTTAATATAAAATACCATCCTTTCCTTGTAGGATAGTCTTTGTATGATTCACAAGCTTAAACGTGAGAGTTCGATACACAAAAAAACTAACTCAAATCGAGTTAGTTGTAATAAAAACTCGAAAAGTTCGAGTATTAATCAAATCTGGTGCCCTAAGGGAAGAAGTAGAACAACTTCTAGGGCAAAAGAAATAGTTAGTAATAACTATTAACTAATA
>CAKORG010000033.1 GCA_934101495.1 uncultured Bacilli bacterium | reverse complement strand
GCATTTTTACTTTGGTCTGCATTGTAATTTACAAATGTTGCTGTTATATTCCATGTATCTGTTTTTGTACTTGTTGTTGTTATTTCTCTATTACTAAGTAAAGTAATAAGTCCTGTTTTAGTTGTAATATCGAATCCAGATATTGATGCACCTTTACCATCTGTTACTATTTTATATTCAAGTCCTGATATACTTGTTATTTCATTATTACTTGCATCTTTTATTGTAAGTAATATTTCTGGATAACTCGTACTTTGTGTATAAGCAAAGTTATTATCAGAAATATTTAGATACAAATTATAATTATTCGTAGCACTATTTGTTTTATTATTTGCTGTTAGTTTTGCACTTGCATATGTATTTCCAGTTATATTTCCTTTTCCACTTGCAAATGATGTTTGATCTAAATTAATTGATATTGCATTGCCTGTTTCAAATGTAAATGTATCTACGGTATTTGCATTTATTTTAATATCCGTTTGTGAACCTTCACTTGTCTGAGCCTGAAAATATGCATACGTTGCAGTTATCACTGTAAGTGCTAATGCTACCAATGCTACGATACTTATTATTTTTGTTTTTTGATTTTCCATATTTACTTCTCCATTCTTTCATTATTATGTTTATTTTGTACTAAATTATTTACAATACAAATTCAAACTCAAGTAAAGTAATAGCGCTATACATCTTTAGTTTGTAACACTATCACACACTACTTTTACTTTATTATATACTTATTTTAAACTAAAAAAAAAAAAAAAAAAGCGGTATGTTTACGCATTATTAAAATTTGACAAAATGGCTACGTTGAAAAAGTAAATTTCTCCCCATTTTATCGATAACGTGGAAGTTTCAGTTACAACTAAACTTTTGATATTCCTATCTATTTAAAAATTCAAAAAAGTATGATAAAATTTTATATGAAACGAGGTAAATATGAAAATAGGAATATTCACAGATGCTTATGAACCACATATATCCGGAGTTACTACAAGTATAAAAATGCTTAAAGAAGCACTTGAGAAAATGCATCATGAAGTTTATATTGTTACAGCTAATCTATATGGAAAAGGTTTTAAATATGATAAAAAAAATAAAATTATTTATATGACTGGAATTAAAACTGGAATTTATCAAACTAAATTAACAGGTATTTATTCAAGTAAAGCAATGAAGATTATTAAAAGTTGGAATTTAGATGTAATACATAGTCAAACTGAATTTGGAGTTGGTTATTTTTCTAGAATTGTTGCTAAAAAACTTAATATACCTGTTGTACATACATACCATACTTTATATGAAGATTATGTACATTATGTAACTCATGGACATTTTAATAATTTAGCTAAAAAATTAGTTGTTAAAATGACTAAATACTATTGTGAAAAAAAATGTGATGAACTTATTGTACCCACTGATAAAATAAAAGATTTATTTGTTAATAAATATGGTATAAAAAAACATGCTAATGTTATTCCAACTGGTATTGATACGGAAAAATTCAAATTAAATGAAGAAATGAAAAAAGAAATAGTTAAAATAAAGAAAAAATATAAAATAAAAGATACTGATTTTGTTATTGGCTCTGTTGGTAGAATTGCACCAGAGAAAAGTTTTGATAAATTACTATATAATATTAAATATATGATTAAAGTAAATAACAATATTAAGCTAATGTTAGTTGGGGGCGGTCCTGAATTAGAAAATTTACAAAAATTAACTAAAGAATTAAAACTAGATAATTTTGTTATATTTACTGATAAAGTTGATTATTCACTAATACCTGTTTATTTTAATACTTTTGATGTTGTTGTTTCTTTTTCCACAACTGAAACTCAAGGACTTACAATTATCGAAGGCTTAGCAGCTTCTAAACCAACAATATGTATTAATGATGAGTCATTTAAAGCTATGATTGAACATAATTATAATGGCTATTTATTTAAAAACAATGATGAATTCAAAGATTATATTTTTAAACTTATGAATGATGATAAACTTTATAAGGAAATGAGCATAAATGCTAGAAATAGTATTTATAAATATTCTAAAGAAGTGTTTGCTTCAGATATTTTGAAAGTATATCACAAGGCTATTAAAGGGCATAAGAAAATCTCAGAGGATTAAACCTTTGAGATTTTCCAATTTTTAAACTCATTTACATAGAAGATTAAATTATTTCGTCTTCTATTTTTTGCTTGTTTTTAAGTAGTTCTACAAGTTCATCTATTTCTTTTTCAGTATTATAAAAATATAAACTTATGCGTAGTGAATTTGTAACCCCAGTTGCATTTTTAAGTATCTTAGCACAGTGATTACCCGCTCTTACACAAATGTTATATTTATTTAAGAAGTAAGCTACATCTTGACTAAATATGCCTTCAACATTAAATGCTACTATTCCACTATCGGCTTCTAAATTAATTATATCAATATGACTTAATGGCATTAATTTTTCAATTAAATAATCTCGTAGATGTAATTCTCTTTCATGTATTTTATTAATACCTATTTTATTAATATATCTGATGGCTTCACCTAGACCTATAACCCCAGCAATATTTGGTGTTCCTGCTTCTAATCTAGTTGGTAATTCTTTATAATACATGGTATCTACTGTATCAAAGGACTCATTCATGCCTCCACCTAAATTGACTGGTTCTAATTCTTCAAGTAATTCTTTCTTACCATATAAGACACCTACTCCAGTAGGTCCTAACATTTTATGTCCTGAGAAAGCTAAAAAGTCAATATCTAAATCTTGAACATCAGTTTTAATGTGAGGGACACTTTGAGCACCATCAAGAACTACGAAAATATCATGTTCATGAGCTAGTTTAGTAATTTCTTTAATTGGTCTAATATCCCCTACAACATTTGTGATACCTGCTAAAGCTATTACTTTAGTATTTGGTGTAATACTTTTTCTAACATTATCTAAAGTTACATGAAGTGAGTCATCTAAAGGAATAAAATTAACTACTGCTCCCAAATCATTACATAATCTAAACCAAGGCATAACATTTGAGGCATGTTCACTCGTTGTAATTAAAATCTCATCACCTGGTTCAAGTAAATTGCCAAAGAAACCTGTTGCAATCATATTTAATGAGTCTGTTGTACCACTTGTAAATACTATTTCTTCTTTAGATTTGGCATTGATAAAGTTTTTTACTTCTTCACGAGCGTTTTCATATTCAACATCTACTTTAAATGATATATCATAATCACCACGATGAGCATTAGCACTATATTTTTCATAATACTCTGTCATTTTATCTATCACACACTTAGGTTTTAAACTAGTTGCACCATTATCTAAATATATTATATCCTCATTTAACATTGGAAAATCTTCTCTATTCATATTATTACCTCGTTTCTTGTTCTACTATAATTTATTCTCTTTTGAAAAAGCTAATTATAACAAAAGCCTTGTCCAGCTTTTTTATTTATTATAAATTTCGCATTTTTCCTCTAAAAATTTAAAATTACAGCATCTTTTTGCTATATTTCGATTTAATTTGCCACATATGTAGTCGTTATATAATTTTCTTGATTGGTTATATAATTTGTCCTTATGACGATTTAACCAATAAATCTGTCTTTTCAAAAGTTCACCATATTTATCATTTTCAATATTAATTATGACTATATTTTTGTCAGTGACTGGTATCATGTTATTAAAGTTAACAGCTCCATATCTACCACCATCAATCTTTAAAAAATCTATTTTTGATTTTAATTTTAAATGTTTAGGCTTCGGACTGGAAAGTGGAGCAAAATACTTACAATCATTAATTTCAAAAAGAACTCCAACAAAAGCTCTGTTTTTTTTATAATCGTAGTTGTATGCTACTTTGTTGTCAAATCTTCTTAAATAATTACAATAATCTTCGTCAACTCTTATAAGTAATAATTTTTTATCTTTCATTTTAGTCACCTCTTCACGCACTATTATAACCCATTTTTTTCAAAAAAACTAGAGTAAGCTCTCTAGTTTCGTTTTCAGGTTCCTCTTATGGTGGGAATCACCGCTTTTTTAAGTTCCTCTTATGGTGGGAATCACCGCTTTTTCAGGTTCCTCTTTAATGGTGGGAATCACCAGCTTTTTACATATTATGCATTGCTGCATTAATAATATACCATATTTATTTTAATTTGTCCATAGTTTTTGTTGACAAATAGCCACATATATTATATTATTAGGTTACCGGAGATTAATAGTCTTGTCAGGTCGATAGTTAGAATATGATTTTTTTAAATTAAGTGTGCTGTTTGTACACCATACTAACTGGGAATTAGCTACTTAGGTAGCTTTTTTTCATGGAAGAATTATTTTATAATTAACAAAATTATTTAAAATATTGTTTATATCTTGTTTTTCTTCTAAAGCATTTAAAATAAGTCTTCTTATGGTACCTGATACTAAATCTGCAGCTTGAACTAAATAACTTTTACCTGAGTCTTGATATGTTACTTTAACATCTAAATCATTAAATACTATTGGGTTGTATGTACATGAATAATTAAAATTACTTATACCATATTTTAATTCTTCCACTAAACCATCATGCAAATTATAATAACCATTACTTTTTGTTGTTTGTTCATCTATGTTAATAATTACTTTTAAAGGTTCTTTAGAATCTATTTTATTATTTGTTATTTGATTATTAATTACTTCTTTTATCATTCTTCTTAAAGAATAATCTAAAAATCTTCCTTTAGCGGCTTTATTTTCTATTATGTGACTATAAACATTTTGATTACTTATGATAAGGCCCACAATAAAATACTTTTTTAAATAGTTCATTATTCTTCTTTTATCACTATTTTTAATATTGGTATTTTTTATCTCTGGACATTTTTTATTACATAAGTCTTTGTTTTTACAATATTTGCATTTAATATCATTTACAATACTTCGATACTGAGTAATAAATTTATCTTTTTCTTTCTTAGATAAAAATACTAAACCACCATATACACTTATTATTTCTTTTTTAGAAAGTTTCCCTGAGTCATCTAAATTAATATAAATTGATTGCATATATCCTCCTTGTAAATTAGTTTTTATTCTATCACAAATAAATAAAAATATATATAATGTTTACACAAATTTTACAAAAGAAAAAGACTAAAGAGCTTTTATTTCTCTTTTAGTCTTGTTTGTTTTATTTTCAATGTTTACTCTTTCTACTACGAAGAACATTATTATGGCATTAACTGTAAATGAACCACCATAACTTAGAAATGGAAGTGGTACTCCAGTAAGTGGTATTAAAGCTAAAACACCAAGTAAATTTACTAGTATATGAAGAGCAAAATACCAAAATGTTCCATAAGCTAAAATTGAACATCTTAGATTTTCAGATTGTTTGGCAATTCTTAATATTCTTGCTAAAATATAGGCATAACCAAGTACTATTAAAATACCTGTTGCAAGGCCTAGTTCTTCCACAATTATTGGAAATATAAAGTCAGTGTGAGCTTCTGGTAAATACAAATATTTTTGGGTTGAATTTCCTAAACCTACTCCGAATAACCCCCCATTATTAATTGCAATAAATCCATTACAAACTTGGTATCCTGTTATTTCTGTATATCTTGAGCATGGATTTCTAAAATTAAGTCTTCCCTTTTGAATACTACTTAAGAAACTATTTCCAGAATATAAAATTGCTATACCTGCAATAATACAACCTACTGCTATAATTTTAATAAACTTCATAATATTATTTTGAACTATAGGTATACTTATAAATGTTAAAAATACTATACCTGCAATAATTGCTGCACTACCTAAATCTGGTTGCATAAATACAAGTCCTACGATAATTAAAGCAAATGCGAGTGGTACAAAATATGCATATATGTTTTTAACATTTTTATAATGTAATTTATTATAATAGATTGCCATAAATACTACTAATATAGATTTGGCAAACTCACTTGGTTGAATTTTAAAGAATTTTAAATCATACCAACTTATAGCACCTCCAGCTATTTTACCTTTAACAAATAAAAAGGCCAAAGAACCAATAAGTAAAAATACTAAAGGCCATGCAAGTGCTGCATAATTTCTTGTTGGGAATCTAATAACTATAGTCATGCCAATTAAAAATGCTGTGACAACAAAGAGAGCTTGTCTTATAAAGAAATGATATGGTGCATAGCCATAACGAACTACTGCAGTTATATTTGATGCACTATAAATCATTACTAAGCCAAGTGATATATACAAAACAACCATTATAAATAATGGTATATCCATTTTTGAAAATAATTTACGCATAACTTTCTCTCCTATACTAATAGTAACATCATTTATCACAAAATTAAATATTTTTTTAAAAACTTGGGTTATTTTAATGTCAAAAATTCGTCATTTATAATAAATTATAGTAGATACAAAAAGGAGGTATATTATGTATTATTATGGAAATACTGGCTATTATGGCGGAGGATACGGTGCTCAATCAGCATGCGGTGCTCCTACATATGCTGGATATACAAGTGGTTATGGTATTGGTGCAGCTATCTGGATTGTATTATTTATTCTCTTAGTAATCATTTTAGGTGCTGGCTGGAGCTGGAATAACAATAATAACTAATTATTACTGAGTATATAATTTTAAAAAGGAAATGAATTTAAGCATTTCCTTTTTGTTTTAGTTTCCAAATGGATGTTTTAATTTATTTTTTATTTCACTTCCAATTATATCTTTTGCTATTTCATAAATCTTAGTTGCTTCATTAATGTTTATGTTTAAACTAAGTACTATTTCACTTATTATTTTATCTTTATATCTTTTGCTAATAAAGAAGTTATTTTCAAGTATATCATTTACTAATATAGCTTTTTCTTTAGTTAAATCTGCTTGATTTGATAACCTTTCAGTAAATTTTTCTCTATTCATTTTTAGTCACCATATATTTTAGCATTTCTATCTATGCTAAGTAACCTTCCATATTCAAAAATATAAGATAAACTAAATAAGAATAAAATTTGTACTAAATCAAAAACTTCAATACTCATGTCTAAATCAGAGTTAAGTAAGATTTCAAATATTATACCTCCGAGATTAGATATAACAATTATTGTAATCATCATGTATGCCATTTTTTTGATTAGATGGACATTTTCTAATGTAAATGGATTATCACCTTTATTAATATTTCCAAATATTGTTTCCAAACATCTTAAGATAATTGAAAGTAGTACTAAAGTTATTATTAATACAATTAAACCTATTTCTATATAAGTTATAACTCGAGCTTTACTATTATTTTCTAAAACATCAATTATTTTAGTTTGAGCTACATCTTTAGATGCTTCACCAAGTGCTATATTGCCAGCTTTAATTACTAGTTTATCTCCTTTATCTAAAATAGTTATTTTACTATCTGATGAACTTATACTAATTTCATTATTTTTAACTTCTAATTTATGCACTAAAAATGGTGTAATAATTATAGCAAGTACTACAAATGGTATAGAAACATAGCATAAAATTCTTCCTATTTTAGAAAATGTAGATATTATTTTACTTAATATTTTCATTTTCTTACTTTCTTCTTTTTTTAAACTTATTACTTTATTTTTTACTTCATCATCTAAATTATTAACATCAAGTATACTATCATTAACCAAATCATTAATTTTGCAATGAAATATTTTGCATAGTTCTAATAAATTATTCATTTCTGGATATGCATCACCAGTTTCCCATTTACTTACGGATTGTCTTGAAACATTAACTTTTTCTGCTAGTTTTTCTTGTGACATTCCTTTACTTGTTCTTAATTTTTTTAAATTGTCTCCGAAATTCATATGAAGACCTCCTTTTTCTTAAGCTGATTTTATGATAAATAATAAATACTTTCTATCAACTTTAAGTTGCACATTCATTTTTGGGCCACACGGTTCATACCCGATATGTCGGGGGTTCGAGTCCCTCCCTCGCTACCAATATGAGTAATAATAGATAGAAATATCT
>CAKORG010000032.1 GCA_934101495.1 uncultured Bacilli bacterium | reverse complement strand
CTTCTAGATTTTTTATAAGCTGGTCCCGTATATCTTGCCATAAAATCTCCTTTCATTTTATTTGCAAAATATTTATTCTGTCATATCCATTAAATAGGGAGTTTGAATAATTTCTTCAAGGCAGTAAAGAATACTTTATTCCATTAAGGTTCAAACACATTATTTATAGGTACAACTCTGCCTAAATAACTTGCAAGTGTATTATATAATAATTCTATGTGTATGTCAAATTATTTTGAGAAAAAACATAAAATTTGTTAATTTTCGCGGCTAAAATATTAATGTTTTTCTTGACATTTGTTCTATTTTGTATTATTATCTATTGGTATTTACAGAAAAAGGGTGAAGTTTTATGAATAAAATAATTAATATTGCTGTAGTAGCACACGTAGATGCTGGTAAATCAACTTTAGTAGATGGATTACTTAGACAAAGTGGTGTTTTTAGAGCAAATGAAGAATTAGTAGATTGTGTAATGGATAGCGGAGATATTGAAAAAGAAAGAGGTATTACAATTACTGCTAAAAACTGCGCTATTAAATATAAGGATTATAAGATTAATATTGTGGATACTCCAGGCCATGCTGATTTTTCAAGTGAAATTGAAAGAGTTATTAAAACTGTTGATACAGTTATTTTACTTGTTGATTCTGCGGAAGGACCAATGCCTCAAACAAGATTTGTTTTAAAAGAAGCATTACAAAATAATTTAAAACCAATTCTATTTATTAATAAGATTGATAAAAAAGATGAGAGAGCTGAAGAAGTTGTTGATATGACATTTAATTTATTCATGGAACTTGGTGCAACAGATGAACAACTTGATTTTCCAATTCTTTATGGTAGTGCTAGAAGTGGTTATGCAATTTATAACATGGGAGATGAAGGCAAAGATTTAACTCCATTATTTGAAACAATAATAAATAATACTAAGGTTTTTGAAGGAAACGAAAATGATCCGCTTCAATTACAAGTTTGTCAACTTGCTTATGATGATTATATTGGAAGACTTGGTATAGGTAGAATTAACAAAGGTAAAATAAAAGCTGGTGAAACTGTATCACTTGCAACAAATGAAGGAAAAGTTGAATCTTTCCGTGTTACAAAACTATTTGTTAACGAAGGAATTAAAAGAGTAGAAGTACCTGTTGCTTACTTTGGCGATATTGTAACAGTTGCAGGATGTTCAGATGTATCAATTGGTGATACTATTTGTGAAAAAGATGTTATTGATCCACTTCCTAAAATTGTTATTGAAGAACCAACATTATCAATGAACTTCCTAGTTAATAATTCTCCATTTGCAGGACAAAGTGGAAAATTTTTAACAAGTAGACATTTAAAAGATAGACTTGAAAAAGAACTAGAAACTAATGTAGGGCTAAAAGTTGAACAATTAGAAGGGGCTGATGGTTTTAAAGTTAGTGGACGTGGTGAATTACACTTATCAATTTTACTTGAAAATATGCGAAGAGAAGGATATGAATTATCTGTATCAAAACCAGAAGTTATTTTTAAAGAAATTGATGGTAAAAAAGAAGAACCATATGAGAAGGTTATAGTTAATGTACCAAATGAATATTCAGGAACAGTAATTAATTCATTAAATGAAAGAAAAGGTATCATGCAAAGTGTTACTCCTGGTGAAGTTGGATATACAAAAGCTGAATATTTAGTGCCAACTAGAGGATTAATAGGTTATCGTGGTTCATTTATTACTGAAACAAAAGGTGAAGGTATCATGGTTCGTTCATTTGACTCATATGGACCATATGCAGGACCTATTTCAGGACGTAAAAATGGTGTTCTTGTTTCTATGGTTAATGGTACAACATTTGGATATTCACTTTACAATTTAAGTAGTCGTGGAACAATGATTGTAGACCCATCAACTGAAGTATATATTGGTATGATTATTGGTATTTCCAATAAAGAAGGGGACTTAGATGTTAACCCTTGCAAGAATAAGGAACTTACAAATACAAGAAGTGCTCATGCTGATGATGCTATTGTACTTAATAAAGCTAAGAAATTTACTTTAGAAGAAGCTCTAGAATTTATCGAAGATGATGAATATATTGAAGTAACACCAACAGAAATAAGACTTAGAAAAAAATATCTAGATCCAAAAGAAAGATATAGAAGAGCAAGATAAGACTTTAAAAAGTCTTATTTTCTTTTGCATGATGGGACACAAGTAATTTGTTAAATTCGGACTAGCTCATAAAATGTAGTAAGAAGTAACCTTAAAGGGGGTGATATCTTGACTATATCATTATCAGTAGTCATAATGCTTGTAGCATACATTTTTGGAGCCATAACTAAAATTTTTATAGACAAATTGCCTAATAACTTCATACCTATTCAAAATGTGGTAATTGGTATTATAAGTGGTATAATTTGTTTCTTTTTAAAGCTTGATGATAATTTACTTAATTCAATTTTAGTAGGACTTATGTCTACGATGAGTGCTGGCGGAATAGCAGATCTCATAGAAGTGAAAAAAACAAAAGATAATGAAACTAAAGGCTAATTATTTTTCTGAGAGCAAATGACAATTGTGTGACTAATGTTTTTAATATAAATTTGTGGCTTGAAATTGTTATAATTTTATGGTAATATAAGTATATATGAAAGAAAAATTCATATAATAAAAAAGAAACATTTGATTTTCAAACGTCAGTGCTTACTTTTTATAGGTTATGATGTTTACTTGCACATTAATAATGACAAGTAAGCATTTTTTTAATGATGCCAAAAGCTTCATTAAAAATTTCTTAAACCGTTTTAACAGCATAAGCATCCCTCCCTTCATAACCGCCAAAACCCCATATATAGGATAATATTAATTAATCCGGAAGTAAGCACCGACAATCAAATGTTTCGATTTTTATTATAACAAAAGTGTGGCCATAAGTAAAGAAAAATAATACCGATTTTTAAAAAATAAACCTTTATAAAATGTTTCTTTTTTACCTTGATATTAGTGTAAACTTGTGATATAACAAAATTGTATGAAAGATTATTTCATATGGAAAAGTACATTTGATTTTCAAACGTCAGTGCTTACTTTTTATTAAGGTTGATGTTTACTTGAACATTAATAATGACAAGTAAACTTTTTTTGTTCTACTTAATATAGCTTGTACATATTATTATTCTGGGAGGAACGGCACATGGGATTAAATGAAAAAGAAGTAATTGAATCCAGAAAAAGATATGGTACAAATGAAATAACAAAACAAAAACAAAATACTTTTATGCATCTTTTATTAGAGTCACTCGGAGACCCAATTATTAAAATATTACTTATAGCTTTAGCAATTAAAGTTGTAGTATTATTCCGTGACTTTGATTGGTATGAAACAATAGGTATTTTGATAGCAATATTTTTAGCATCATTTATCTCAAGTATAAGTGAATATGGTTCTGAAAAAGCATTTTCTAGGCTTCAAGAAGAACAGTTAAAAACAAAAGCAAAGGTAAGAAGAAGTGGCAAAATACTAGAAATACCATCTAGTGAAATTGTGGTTGGGGATATTGTCATGTTAAGTAGTGGTGATAAAGTTCCAGCAGATGGTTATTTAGTAAAAGGCACATTAAGTGTTGATGAGTCGGCATTAAATGGAGAAACTAAAGAAGCAAAGAAACTAAGTAAAAATGGTCCGGTCATATCCGATAATAACAGAGTATTTCGTGGTTCTGTAGTTTATAATGGTGAAGCAGAAATGTTAGTAAGATTTATTGGTGATAATACAATTTTAGGTAAAATTTCTCAAGAGCTTCAAGAAGTTGTGCCAGAAAGTCCTCTCAAAATAAAGCTTAGAGGTTTAGCAAAAACAATAAGTAGAATAGGTTATATTGGTGCTTTCCTAGCATCAATTTCTTATCTTTTTTCTAGTATAGTTCTTGAAAATCATTTTGATTTAGATTTAATTATGGCCACAATCACTAATTTTCCAGTTATGTTTAATCATTTGCTTTATGCATTAACTTTATCAGTAACTATTATTGTTGTTGCAGTTCCAGAAGGTCTTCCCATGATGATTACTTTAGTTCTATCAAGTAATATGAAAAAAATGCTCAAAGATAATGTTTTAGTTAGAAAACTTGTAGGTATTGAAACATCCGGAAGTTTAAATGTACTTCTCACTGATAAAACCGGTACCTTAACAAAAGGCGTATTAAAAGTAACAGAATTTGTAACACCAGATTTAAAAGTATATAAATCAAATTTAGATTTAAAAAAGAGTGTTAATTATGAAATATTATATTCTTCATTTTTTTATAATAATGCTAGTATTATAAGTGATGATAATATTATTGGTGGTAATTCAACTGATAGAGCATTACTTAAATTTATTGGTAAAAGTAAGGAAATAAATAAAAAAATAATTAATAAAACCCCATTTGATAGTGCTATTAAATATAGTAGTGTAACATTAAGTGATGGAACTATCCTTGTAAAAGGTGCAAAAGAAGTTCTACTTTCTAAATGTAAGACTTATTTAAATAGTTTTGGTAAAGAAGTAAGTTTATTAAATAAAAAAATGATTGAAAAGAAAATTGAAAGTTACACTAAATCTTCAGGAAGAGTTCTAATATTTGCTTATGGCAAAAACATGGATAATTTATGTTTGCTTGGTTTTGTTAATATTAAAGATGAATTACGTGATGAAGCCAAAGAAGGAATTAGACTTATTAAAAGTGCAGGTATAAAACCTATTATGATTACAGGGGATGCAGTAGATACAGCAGAATCTATTGCGCGTGAGGTTGGTCTTATTGATATAAAAAGTAATCTTGTCTTATCAAGTAGTGACTTAGAAAAATTAAGTGATGATGAAATAAAGAAAAAATTATCTAATATTGCTGTTATAGCTAGAGCTCTTCCTCAAGATAAAAGTCGTATGGTTAGTATTATAGAAAGTATGGATTTAGTAGTGGGTATGACTGGTGATGGTGTAAATGATGCTCCAGCTTTAAAGAAAGCAAATGTTGGTTTTGCCATGGGAAGTGGAACAGAAGTAGCTAAAGAAGCTGCAGATATTGTTATACTTGATAATAATATTTTATCAATTAGTAAAGCAATATTGTATGGCAGAACTATCTTTAAAAGTATTAGAAAGTTTATAATTTATCAATTAACAGTTAATATGTGTGCACTCGTTTTATCAATATTTGGCTCTTTTATAGGTGTTTCAACTCCGATTACAATTGTGCAAATGTTATGGCTTAATATGATTATGGATACTTTTGCAGGTGTAGCATTTTCATTTGAAGCACCACTTCTAGAATACATGGAAGAACCACCAAAGAAAAAGGATACCCCAATTATGAATAAATATATGTATAGTGAAATAATATGGACTGGTGTTTATTGCGCTTTACTTTGTATTTTATTTTTAAAACTTCCAATATTTAAAACATTAATTAGAACTGGAGAAAACTCTAAATATTTAATGACAGCATATTTTGCAATGTTCATCTTCATGGGAATATTTAATGCCTTTAATGCTCGAACAGTTCGAATAAACACCTTCGCTAATTTATCTAAAAATAAAGTTTTTATTGGCATATTTGGTTTCATATTTATAGCCCAAGTTTGGATTATCTATAATGGGGGAGATATTTTTAGAACTTATGGACTTAAAATAAATGAGCTTATTTTAGTGCTCTTACTTGCTTTAACAGTATTTCCAGTTGATTGGTTTCGTAAATATATTTTGAAAAAACGTGGTATTGCCATTAGAATTTAATTGCATGTATTATTACAGTTTGATATAATAAGTGTAAGGAAGTGATTATATGGCAAAATATTGTGAAAAGTGTGGAAACAAAATAAATGAAGGCGCTAAATATTGTGATGGATGTGGAGCCCAAGTTGGTTTTAATGAAGAATATCCAAGTCATCCAAATTTTATTAAAAGAGACATGGTAATGGCAATAGTTTTATCATTCTTAACTTGTGGTATTTATGGTATTTATTGGTTTATTACTATGACAGATGACTCAAACACTTTAGTTGATAACAAAACAGCAAGTGGGGGAACAGCATTTCTTTACTGTTTAGTTACATGTGGAATATATTTCTTTTATTGGAATTATATAATGGGTAAAAAGATGTATGAAGCTGGAAGAAAGTATGGTAAGTCAATTGATGACAATAGTATTTTATATTTATTATTATCAATATTTGGTTTAAGTTTAGTAAATTATTGCTTAATTCAAAATGATTTAAATAAATTTGCAGACTAATGAAAAAGGTAGTAGTTTCAATTTTAATATTAATTTTATTTATTGGTTATTATTACATTTCTAAATATACGGGATTTACTATTCCGTGTATTTTTCATGAGTTAACAAACTTTTATTGTCCTGGATGTGGAATAACAAGAATGTTTTTTGCAATATTAAAGTTTGATTTTTATCAAGCTTTTAGGTATAATCCTTTAGTATTTATTTTATTAATATGTTTTATTATTTATAAATTAATTAATCTAAAATATAAAATAAAATTACCAAAATATACATCATATGTTTTACTTGTAATTGTAATACTTTATGGTATATTAAGAAATATAGATACTTTTGGATTTCTTAAACCTACGACCTTATAACGATAATACAATTTGTTAGTATATCTTTACTTAATTAGTTTTATAAAATATGGAGGTAAACAAAATGAAAAAGAAAAAAATATTAATTGTAACTATTATAACTGTAATAGTATTACTAGGTATAACATTATTTATATTTTTAGAAAAAAAGGATATTAAAGAAAAAGAATCTAGTAATATTCAAACTAATGAAGAAAAAATAAATATTAAAGAAAATGTTGAAGTAGAAATTAATAGTGAAGTTTTAAATATTAAAGATTTTTTTAAAAACAGTAATTTTTCCGATGGAGAAATAAATTATTTTGAAAATGATAAGAAAATTAAATTTGATACCAAATATAATAAAATAGGAAGTTTTAAAGTAGTAATAAAAATAAATGATAAAAATTACGAAACAACTTTAAATGTAGTAGATACATTAGCACCAACATTAAAATTAAAAGAATTAACAACAACTTTAGGTGATAAATTTGAAATAAATTCTTTTGTAGAATCTTGCATTGACAATAGTGAAGAAGATTGCATTTTATCATATAAAGAAAATAAAAAATATACAAAAGTGGGAACTTATGATGTAACTATTATTGCTAAAGATAAGAGTGACAATGTAGCAGAAGAAACAACAAAACTAATTATCAAAAATAAAAAAACTACAAATGAAACTCAAACAAAGAATGACAATAAAACAAATAATAATAGTAATAAAGTGAAGTTTGTCAAAGAAGAAACTGAATCAGTAAAAGAAACAAAAGAATTAAAATATGGTACAATATTAAATTCTTGGCATGTTAAAACATACAAGTTGTATAGTGATGGATCTAAAAAGATAGTTAATGAATATACACATTATGAAGTTGATGGTACTAATTTTAATGCTAAAACAAGTGATATGCTACCAGAAGCAATAGAAAATATGAATATTTATAAGGATAATGTAAATGATGTCGTAAAATATACTAACGAATTTAGAACTGAAGTTGGTCAAGCTCCATTAACACTTGATGAAACTTTAACAAAAGCAGCCATGGTAAGAGCTATTGAAATGGCTTACTCAGATAAATTTTCTCACGAAAGACCTGATGGAAACATGTGCTATTATATAATGCGTGATTTTGGACAAGATATTTATGGCGTTGGTGAGAATATAGCAAGTAGACAACGTAATGCCAAAGAAGTTTCATATGCGTGGAAAGGTTCTCAAGGACATTACGAAAACATGATTAATGCATCATTTACTAGAATAGGTGTTGGTGTAATTAATTTTTATGGTATATATTATTGGGTTCAATTATTTCAATATTAAAAGCCAAAATAAAAAAGGATATTGATACAATATCCTTTTAATAATCATTTGGTAGCGAGAGGGAGATTCGAACTCTCGACCTGCCGGGTATGAACCGGATGCTCTAGCCAGCTGAGCTATCTCGCCATGACTACTAAATAATACCAAAAAAAATAACTTTTGACAAGAGTTTTTGTAATTATTCATGTAAAAATAGTAGAAAAAATGTAAAAATAACGAAAAAAATAGAAAATGAAGTGGTAAAAATGATAAGTTTAGAAGAATTTGATAAAATTGATATGAGAGTTGGAACAATAATAGAAGCTAAAATTAATAAAGGAGCCAGAAAGCCAGCATATAAACTAAAAATTGATTTAGGAAAAGATTTAGGTATTAAAAATTCATCTGCTCAGTTAACTGAACTTTATACACCAGAAGACTTAGTAGGAAAACAAGTAATAGTTGTAGTTAGTTTTAATCCGATTAGAATTGCCGATATAAAAAGTGAAGTCAGAATACTCGGAGCTGAAAATAAAAAAGGTTGCATTATTTTAACACCAGAAAGACAAGCACAAAATGGAAGTAAAATATATTAAAAATGAATAATATTTGGTTAAGTATAAAAGGGAGATTCGAACTCTCGACCTGCCGGGTATGAAAAATAAGCCCTAAATTAAATTACCGTTTATTTTTTACCGTTTCCCTTATTAAATAAGGC
>CAKORG010000031.1 GCA_934101495.1 uncultured Bacilli bacterium | reverse complement strand
CATTTAAAAGAACATAAGCATGATTATCATTCAAAAAGAGGTCTACTTATGAAAGTTGGTCGTCGTAAAAAATTACTTGACTACTTAAAGAAAAATGATGTAGTAAGTTATAGAGAAGTAATTAAGAAATTAAATTTAAGAAAATAATTAAAGGGCACTTGTTTTTAGTGTCTTTTTATTTTTAGAAAGGATGTATATGAAGAAAGTATTTAAATTAGATTTTGATGGAAGAGAAATAGTTATAGAAACTGGAGAACTAGCTAAACAAACAAATGGAGCAGTTTTAGTTAGATATGGAGATACTGCAGTATTATCTGTTTGTGTAATGGGTAAAACACCAGTTTCACAAGATTTTTTTCCACTTCAAGTTTTATATCAAGAAAGATTATATTCAGTAGGAAAAATACCTGGAGGATTTATTAAAAGAGAAGGTCGTCCAAGTGATGCTGCAACTCTTGCGGCAAGACTTATTGATAGACCTATTAGACCGATGTTTGATGAAAATTTAAGAAATGAAATTCAAGTCATTAACACAATATTATCTGTTGATCAAGATAATTCTCCAGAAATGACTGCACTTCTTGGTTCATCTTTATGTCTAGGTATATCAAATATTCCATTTGATGGCCCTGTTGCTGGTGTTATTGTTGGCTTAATTGATGGTAAATTTGTTATTAATCCAACAGCTGAACAAAATGAAGTAAGTGAACTACATTTAACAGTTGCTGGTACTAAAGATGCCATATGTATGGTTGAGGCTGGTTCTAAGGAAGTTAGTGAAGAATTAATGCTTGATGCCTTAATGTTTGCTCATGAAAATATTAAAAAGTTATGTGAATTTGAACAAAGTATTATTGATGAAATAGGTGCATCAAAAGTAGAACTACCTAAAGCTGAAATTGATGCAGAAATTGAAAGTGAAGTTAGGGAATTTGCAACTAGTGATATGCTTGCAGCTATTCAAATTAAAGAAAAGTTAGAAAAATATGCTAAAATAGATGAAGTTAAAGAAAATACAATGGCTCATTTTGAAGAAATATATGCTGAAGATGAGAATAAAAATAATAAAATGGCTCAAGTATCTAAAGTACTTCATTTAATTGAAGGTGGAGAAGTTCGTCGCCTTATTACTGATGAACACATTAGACCAGATGGTAGACGCATGGATGAAATTAGACCGCTTTATGCAGGTGTTGATTTACTTGCAAGAACTCATGGTTCAGCCCTATTCTCAAGAGGAGAAACTCAAGTACTTGCAACAACAACACTTGGTGCTTTAGGTGAACATCAAATACTTGATGGCCTTGGAATTGAAGATACAAAAAGATTCATGCTTCATTATAATTTTCCACAATTTTCTGTTGGTGAAGTTGGAAGATATGGATCTCCGGGAAGAAGAGAAATTGGCCATGGTGCTTTAGGTGAAAGAGCACTTGCTCAAGTTATTCCGTCTGAAGAAGAATTTCCATACACAATTCGTGTTGTTAGTGAAGTTCTAGAAAGTAACGGTTCATCAAGTCAAGCAACAATTTGTTCAGGATGCTTAAGTTTAATGGCTGCTGGTGTGCCAATTAAAGCTCCAGTTGCAGGTATTGCTATGGGACTAATCACAAGTCCAGATGGAAGTAAATATACAATTCTTACTGATATTCAAGGTCTTGAAGATCATATGGGAGACATGGACTTTAAAGTTGCTGGTACTCGCGAAGGTATTACAGCTCTTCAAATGGATATTAAAATAAAAGGTGTAACAAAAGAAATACTTGGTGAAGCACTAGCTCAAGCAAAAAAAGCTCGTATGGAAATTTTAGATGTAATGGAAAATACGATTCCTGAACCACGCAAAGAAGTAAGTAAGTATGCACCTAAGATCGAAACATTTAGTGTTGATCCAGAAAAGATTAGAGATATTATTGGTAAGGGTGGAGAAATGATTACTAAAATTATACTTGAAGCTTCAAACGTAGCAACAGTTAATGATAAAGATGCTGTTAAAGTTGATCTTGAAGATGATGGTAGAGTAATAATTTATCATACTGATAAAGATATAATTGCTAAAACTAAACAAATGATACTAGATGTTATTCGTGAAGTTGAAGAAGGAAAAGTATACACTGGTAAAGTTACAAAAGTTGAAGACTTTGGTTGTTTCGTAGAACTTTGGCCAGGATGTGAAGGTTTAGTACATGTATCTCAACTTGCTTGGGAAAGAGTAGAAAAACCAAAAGATGTTGTATCTGTCGGTGATGAAATAATGGTTAAATCACTTGGATATGATAATCGTGGAAGATTAAATCTTTCTCGCAAAGAATGTTTACCTAGACCAGAAAAGAAAGAAAAACCAGAAAAAAATAAAGAATAATTCTTAATAAAAACAAGAACCTGTAAAAGTAAAAATACAGGTTCTTTTAAATTTATCTTGCTTAAATCTTGCTTAAATCCTACTTAAAATGTATTATCTTTTTTAATTCTTTTATAAAAATAGATTTATTAAATAAAGGAACTAAGATATAAACTTTATTTTTAGTTCTAGTAAGTGCTACATAAAAAAGTCTACGTTCTTCGGCATAAAGATAGGTTTTATCAGAAGGATGAAGTTCTTCAAGTAAATTGGAATTAATTATTTTGTTAGGAAAACCATATATATCATCTGTCATATTTATGAGTATTACATTATCACTTTCTAATCCTTTTGATGAGTGAACACTCATAAATTCTGGAATTTTTTCATTACTAAACTTGTTTATATCAAAATTATTTCTTCCTAGAACTAAAAGTGAACCTTCATTTTTAATCTTACTATATAGTTTTTTAAAAGCTTTTTGGGGATTCAAATAATAAATAAATTCTACCGGTTTATCAATATGCTTATTACTAATTAATTCTTTTTTTATTTGACTTTTATTTTTCATAACAAATTTTGAACTTATATTTATTAGCTCCTGACTGTTACGATATGTATATTTTAGTTTTAAAATAACCGAATTAGGTATTAATTTAGTAAAATTTAAAAATATATTTAAATTACAACCTGAAAAGTGATATATTGATTGATAATCATCTCCGACACAAAATAAAGTAGCATTACTTATATCCCTTATTTTATTTATTAAGTTAAATCTTATATTCGATGTATCTTGAAATTCATCTACAATAACATATTTATATTTAGTGGGTTTATTTAATACATCAGTTGCTTTAATTATTAAATCATCAAAATCAAAATAATTACTAGAAACTAAATCATTTTCATATATATTTTTAATAATATAGGCATATTTACTTAAGAAAGAATCTTCTTTAAATAACTTTTTAAAATCATCTTTAGTCTTATTATTAGTTTTAAATATTTTAATTATAGTAATAATTAATTTTTTGAATTCTTTATAATCATAACTATTTAAAAAATCTTCATAATTATATTTTCTAAAGTATTTAAGTATTTCATTAATATGTTCATTACTTTGTAAACTTTTAAAAAATTCATCAGTTACAAAATCTAAATAAGAATCACTAACTAATTTATAATTTATATGATATTCATCTAAAATATTCATTGCTAGTTTATGGAAAGTCATAATATTTATTTTATATTTTATTCTTTTACTCAGATCATTTACACTTTTATTTGTAAATGATATAACTAAAATTTCATCTTCTTTTAAGTATTTTTCTTCGATTAAGTATTTAATTTTTTCAGTGATTGTATAAGTTTTACCAGCTCCAGCCCCTGCAATTAAAAGTAAATTTTTATCACATTCGATAGCTTCTAATTGATATTTATCTGGTTTCATTTTTATTTGTCTCTTTGGTAAAATAATTTTATCATATTGCAAAAAAGAAGTCTATACCTTATAATAATTTTACGAGGTAAAAAAATGAAGTATGAAACAATATTAGAAATAGATTTAAAAAAATTAAAAAATAACATAAAAAAACTTATTAAAAGTTATGATGATTATAAATATAAAATAGTAGATTTAAAAGATAATGCTCATGGAATGGGATTTGGCATTGTAAATACATTAGTTAACTCCGGTATTAATTATTTACTAGTGGGTTCCTTAAATGAAGCTTTAAAGATAAGAAAATTGAATAAAGAAGTTGGAATACTTGCTAGTTTATATGTTACAATGGATGAAATATATGATTGTATCAATAATAATATAACTATTACTATTTACAATAAAAAATATATAGATTTATTATGTAGTTTAGAATTAAAGGATGATTTAAATGTTGAAATATTAATTGATAATGGCTCTAATTTACAAGGGGTAAATAAAAAAAGTGATTTAGAGTATATTATAAATAAAATAAATGAAACTAAGCATATAAAACTAGTAGGAATATATTCTGATTTAACATCTTTTGGTATTGAAGACAAGTTTTATTATAAAGAGGTAAATAATTTTCTGAAAATGGTAAAACCATATATAAATAATGATTTAATTATTCATTTAAATGAACCAATTATGTATCATAATAAAATAAAATATCTAAATGGAATTAGATTTGATTTATCAGTTTTAGGTATTGAAGAAAACGTAAATGATGATATATTTACAAAAGGAAGAATTAAAAAAATAGAAAAAGAATATGGAGCTTTAGAATTTCCTAATATAGATTTAGAATTAATATTTAATATAACTAGTGAAGTAATGGAAGTAAAAAAAGTAACTAAAGGTACACTAGTGGGAAGAAGTTATATTGCTAAAGAGGATATGTATGTTGGTATAATACCTATTGGTCATAAAGATGGTATAACAAAATCTATAAAATATGTAGGTATAAATAAATATAAAAGAGAAATTCTTTCTGATGATATAGATAAGTTATATGTTAGAATAGATGAAAATGTCTTTGTTAAAGATAGAGTATACATTTTAAATGAAGAAAGAGATATTTATGATTTTTTAAAGAATTTACATACTAATAGATATTATTTAATGAGTATTTTAAATAGAAATTTAACTAAAAGATATATTAATGAAGAAAAAAATAATGATAATTTGTTATAATGACCATTACGAAAAAAGTACATAAACGGAAAAAATTCGTAATGATATTGACAAAAAAGACTTAATATGATACAATTTGATTACGAAAAAAGTACATAAACGGAAAAAATTCGTAATGGAGGAAATATGGATATAAGTAGAAATTATTATTTAAATCAGTTAATAGAAAAACAAAATAATGGTTTAGTAAAGATAATATCTGGGATAAGAAGATGTGGAAAATCATATTTGTTGGATCCGATGTTTAAAAATTATTTGCTTGATAGTGGAGTTGGGGAAAGCCATATTATAAAATTGGACTTAGACTCAATCGAAAATGATTATTTATTAGATGCTCATAAATTATATGAATACATTTGTGATAAAATTATTGATACGGAAAAATACTATATTTTGTTAGACGAAGTGCAAAAAGTTGAAGGATTTGAAGCCGCTTTAAATGGCTTATTAAAGAAAAATGTCGATATTTATGTAACTGGAAGTAATTCAAAGTTTTTATCTAAAGATATTATTACCGAATTTAGAGGCCGTGGGGACGAAATTAGAATGTATCCATTATCTTTTAAAGAATTTTTTAGTGTTTATAATGGAACTAAGGAAGATGCCCTTAATGAGTATTTAATATATGGAGGTTTACCCCTTACAGCCTTAACTAAAACTGACAGTAATAAGATAAAATATTTAGAAAGAGAAAGAAATAGAACTTATTTAAAAGATGTGATAGATAGGAATAATATCCAAAATGTTGAAGAATTAGATTATTTGATTGAAATTATTTCTTCTTCAGTTGGTTCTCTTACTAATCCTCTTAAGTTATCAAAATCATTTCTAAATAGAGATTTTAAAAGTACAATGACTGACAAAACTATTTTTAAATATTTAAGTTTTTTAGAAGATGCGTTTTTAATAGAAAAAAGTAAAAGATATGATATAAAGGGAAAAAAATATATTGAAACCCCATATAAAATTTATTTTACTGACTTAGGCATAAGAAACTCATTTTTGAATTTTAGACAAGTTGAAGAACCACATTTAATGGAAAACTTAATTTATAATGAATTAAAAATAAGAGGATATTCTGTAGATGTGGGAGTAGTTGAAATAAGGGATAAAGATAGTAAGAAACAAGTAGAAATTGATTTTGTATGTAACTTAGGAAGTAAAAAATATTATATCCAATCAGCTTTAACTGTGAGCGATGATGATAAGAAAAAACAAGAATTAAGACCGCTTTTAAATGTTGATGATTTCTTTAAGAAAATAATTATAACTAAAGATGGTGTTAGTTCATATAGAAATGATGATGGAATATTATTTTTAAATATATATGAATTTTTGTTAAATGATAATAGTTTAGATTTATAAGTTATTACATTAATATTTTGTAATAGCTTTTTTCTGAAAAAATAAAAATAACGATAATTTATTTTAAAAAGTTGATTTTTTAAAGCATTTGTTGTTATAATGTTCAAGGAGTGATAGAGAATATGGCAGAATATAATGAGTCATCGATTAAAATATTGGAAGGTTTAGAAGCCGTTAGAAAAAGACCTGGGATGTATATAGGTTCAACTGATAAAAGAGGAATGCATCATTTAGTATGGGAAATTGTAGATAATGCCATAGATGAAGTTATAAATGGATATGGTAATTATATTAAAGTAATTATCAATAAAGATAAAAGTATAACAGTTGCAGATAATGGACGTGGAGTACCAATTGGTATGCATGCATCAGGTAAAAGTACACCAGAAGTTATTTATACAATACTTCATGCTGGTGGTAAGTTTAGTGAAGCCGGTTATAAAGTTTCTGGAGGTCTTCATGGTGTTGGTGCTAGTGTAGTTAATGCTTTATCTAAACAAATGCAAGTAGTTATATATCGTGACGGACTTATTTCGTCAATTGAATTTGAAAATGGCGGACATGTTAAAACACCACTTCATACTGTAGGTAAAAGTACTAAGACAGGTACAATAGTTAAGTTTTTGCCAGATGATACAATATTTAAAAATTGTAATTTCTCATATACAACAATTTGTGAAAGAATGCAAGAATCAGCATTTTTACTTAGTGGCCTTACTATCGAAGTAATTGATGAAGAAGATAATCATCAAGCTAAATTTCATTATGATAATGGTTTAACTAGTTTCATTGAATACATGAATGAAGGTAAAAATACTTTACACAAAGTAATTAATTTTAGTAATACCAAAAATAAAATTGAAGTAGATATTGCGATGCAATATACTGATACTTATAATGAAAATATTTTATCATTTGTAAATAATGTTAAAACTAGCGATGGAGGAACTCATGAAGTTGGGTTTAAAACTGGTATTACAAAAGCATTTAATGATTATGCAAAAAATAACAATATTTTTAAAGCTAAAGATGGCACTTTAGATGGTTCAGATGTTCGTGAAGGATTATCTGCAGTTATTAGTTTAAAAGTTCCTGAAGAGTTACTTCAATTTGAAGGCCAAACTAAAGGTAAATTAGGAACTGCAGAAGCAAGAAGTGTAACAGAAAGTATTACTTATGAGTCTTTGAAATTTTTCCTTGAAGAAAATAAAGAAGTAGCATCAACAATTCTAGAAAAAGCTATGAAGAGTAAAGTTGCTCGTGAAGCAGCTAGAAAAGCTAGAGAAGATGCAAGAAATGGCAAAAATAAAAGTAAAATTGAAAAGAATATATCAATGAAACTTGCTCCTGCTCAAAGTAAAAATCCAAAGATAAATGAATTATTTATCGTCGAAGGAGATAGTGCCGGCGGTTCAGCTAAAGGTGGAAGAGATAGAAAATTCCAAGCAATACTTCCACTTCGTGGTAAAGTAATAAACAGTGAAAAAGCATCTTTAGATGATTTAATCAAAAATGAAGAAATAAATACATTAATTCATACTATCGGAGCAGGTATTGGCCAAGACTTTGATGCTACAGAATCTAATTATGATAAAGTAATAATTATGACCGATGCCGATGTTGATGGAGCACATATTCAAATACTTTTGCTTACATTCTTTTATAGATACATGCGTGGTTTAATTGAACAAGGAAAATTATTTATTGCGATGCCACCACTTTATAAACTTGATTATGGTAAGAAAAAGTTTTATGCATATACTGATGATGAACTTAATGAAATAAAACTTAATAATACGGGAAAATATAGTATTCAAAGATATAAAGGTTTAGGGGAAATGAATCCTGATCAACTTTGGGAAACAACAATGGACCCTGAAACAAGAAGTTTAATAAGAGTAAAAATAACTGATGCAGCTCTAGCAGAAAAACGTGTAGAGGTTTTAATGGGGGATAAAGTAGAACCTCGTAAAGAATGGATTAATGAAAATGTTGAATTTACTCTCGAAGATAGTTATAGAGCAGAGTAAGGAGGTTTAAATGGATATAGTTAAAAAAATTGAAGATTATAGCTTAGAAGAAATAATGTCTTTAAGATTTGCAGCTTATGCCAAAGAAATTATTCAAGATAGAGCTATACCTGATGTAAGAGATGGACTAAAACCAGTACAAAGAAGAATTTTATATGCAATGTATAAAGCTGGTAATACCTCTGAAAAAGGTTATATAAAATGTGCGGCTACAGTTGGTGATGTTTTAGGTAAATTTCACCCACATGGTGACTCATCTGTTTATGATGCAATGGTTCGTATGTCACAATGGTGGAAACAAAATCATA
>CAKORG010000030.1 GCA_934101495.1 uncultured Bacilli bacterium | reverse complement strand
GAAAAAGGTTATATAAAATGTGCTGCCACAGTTGGGGATGTTTTAGGTAAATTCCATCCACATGGTGATTCATCAGTTTACGATGCTATGGTTCGTATGAGTCAGTGGTGGAAACAAAATCATATACTTGTTGATATTCATGGTAATAATGGTTCTATGGATGGAGATGGACCTGCAGCATATCGTTATACTGAGGCAAGACTTGCTAAAATAAGTAATGAACTTTTAAAAGATTTAGATAAAAATACCGTTGCTTGGGCACCAAACTTTGATGATAGATTTTTAGAACCAACTGTTTTACCTGCTAAATTTCCTAATTTGCTAGTAAATGGAACCAATGGTATTTCGGCTGGATATGCAACAAATATTCCTCCACATAACTTAGGTGAAATAATAGATGCTACAATTAAAAGAATTGATTCACCAAATTGTTATTTAGATACTATTTTAGAAATAGTTAAAGGTCCAGATTTTCCAACTGGTGGTATAGCTTTTGGCAGGCAAGGTATAATAGATGCTTTTAAAACTGGTCGTGGTAAAGTAATTGTTCAAGCTAAATATGAATTTGTAAAAGAAAAAGGTAAAGAACAAATAATTATTACGGAAATACCTTTTGAAGTAAATAAACAAGCATGTGTTGCTAAAATAGAAGGTTTAAGAATAGATAAAAAAATAGAAGGTATATCAGAAGTAAGAGATGAAACTGATAGAACAGGTATAAGAATAGCAATAGATTTAAAAGCAAATGCTAATAAAGATGTAATTATGAAGTATTTACTTAAAAATACTGATTTACAAATTTCTTATAATTATAATAGTGTAGCTATAGTTAATAGAACACCAAAGACTTTAGGAATTTTAGAAATACTTGATGCATACATTGCTCATCAAAAAGAGGTTATAACTAAAAGAACAGAATTTGATTTAGCATATTACACTAAAAATTATAATATAGCAACAGGACTTATTAAAGCTATTTCAATCCTTGATGAAGTAATTGCTTTAATACGTGCTAGTAAGAATAAAAGTGATGCTAAAGTTAATTTAGTTAACAAATATAAATTTACGGAAGAACAAGCCGAAGCTATTGTAACATTACAACTTTATAGATTAACAAATACAGATATCGTAGTTCTAGAAGAAGAATGTGAAAAACTAAAAGGCTTAATCGAAGAATGTAATAAAATTTTAGAAAGTGAAAATGAACTTAAGAATGTTATGAAATCAGAACTAAGGGAAATAAAGAAAAATTATGCTGTACCAAGAAGAACTGAAATCAGAGATGAAATAGTGGATATTAAAGTTGATGCTAAAGAAATGATACCTGATGAAAATGTAGTTGTGGTAGTTACAAATGATGGTTATGTAAAAAGGGTAAGTACTAAAAGCTTTAAAACAAGTGATGAAGAAACAACTTTAAAACCAGGTGATTATGTAACTGCTAAGTACTTAACATCAACAAGAAGTAATTTGCTTTTATTTACAAATCTTGGTAATTATTTATATGTACCAGTTCATATATTACCTGAAACTAAATGGAAAGACTTAGGTAAACATATAAGTAATACCATTATGATTAAAGAAAATGAAAAAATAGTTGCAAGTTTAATAATGAAAGATTTAGATAAAAATGTTACATTATTTACTAAAAATGGTTTAATTAAACAAGTTGCCCTTAAAGATTTTGAAGTATCGCGTTATTCAAAACCAATGGTGGCTATTAAATTAAAAGATAATGATGAATTAATTAATGCTGATATTTCAAAAGATGAAGTGTTGTTTGTAACTAATAATGGACTAACACTTAGATTTAATACTAGTGAAGTACCTGTTGTGGGCACTAAAGCCAGCGGAGTTAAAGGTATTAATCTAAAAGATGATTACTGTATATATGCATGTCCAATAAAAGGAGAAGAATATTTAAATATATATACAAACTTTAAAACAATAAAAAGATTAAAGTTATCTGATATCCCTAGTATTTCTAGAGCTAAAAAAGGAAATATGCTATTTAAAAAAGCTAAGACTAAAGATTATAAAATAAACTATGCTTATTTAACAGAAACTAAAGACATTAATCTTTATAAAATAGATACTGATTTCTATGAACTTAAAAATAGTGAAATACCAATCATGGATTTAGCATCAACTGGAAGTCAAGTTAAATACAATTATGATTTATTTACCCTAAAAAGAGAATTAATTGATTTAACTAAAGATGCTAAAGAAGAACAAAAAGAAGAAGTACTTGAAATAAACCAAAAACCAAATAAAAGGGAAGAACAACTATCTTTTGCTTCATTCATTGATGACTTTAAAATATAATAAAAATTCTCAATTGTGAGAATTTTTATTTATTTTCTTTAAAAAAGTTTTCAAAAGGAACATTTAATACTTTACTAATTGATGCTATAACAGAAATAGAAAAAGTTTGTTTTACTTTAACGCTTTCAATATTAGCTATTAAACTTCTTGATACGTTACATAGTTCCGCTAATTTTTCTTGACTAATTCTACCATTTTCATCAGCATAAGGAGAATTATTAAATAACCTATAATATTTAACATTTTTAGATATCATTTTATATATTTTATCTAGTTCATCTTCAGTTATGCCTGTATAAAGTTTTTCTTCAATCATCTTGATCACCTATATATATTATTCTATATATAATGACAAATTTAAATTGATTATTTATAGAGATATATCTAATTATAGTAGACAATAGTTTTTTTTAGTGTTAAAATGATATTGTAGTAAAGTAGACATGAATAAATATATTGATTTTTTAAATACTATTTATAGTGTGTTAAAAGGAGTAGTAAGTTTATGGAAAATAAGAAAACAAAAATAATAAGTATAGTAGCAATAGTGGCATTAGCACTCACAGTAGTAACTGCAACATATGCATATTTTCAAGCACAAACTGGGGAAGGATCACAAACAGATATTAAGATTAATGCAAATACAGTTGATACATTTACATTTGCAACAGGAAACCAAATAACACTTAATTTAGACCAAGAAAGTTTTGCAAGTGGAAAAGGTAATGTAACAGGTTCAACTTTTGCAAGTGCACTTCTAACTGCAAATAATAAGACAAATACCGCGACAGAACATTATTATTTGTATTTGAATATTTCTGATAATACATTTACATATTCAATAAATGAAAGTACACCAGAAATAATAATGACAGTAACTGATAGTAGTGGTAATGAAGTAACTAATATAAGTACACTTAATCATGTTATAGTAACTGGGGCAAATGGTGCTCAAGTATCAGGGTATGATATAACTAATAAAATTGGACTTATAACACTATTTAATAATAGAGAAATAACAACAACATCAAGTAAAGAAGAAAAATGGAATATTAAAGTAACATTTGTAAATTATGATGCCAGTCAAAATGCTAATGCTGGTAAAAGCATGAGTGCAAAAGTAGTGATACAAAAAGGAAAAATCCCTTTATTAGCTGATTATGTAAAATCATTATACACAGGAAATCAAGGAGATAATGGAATATATTTTCATGATAGTTCGTTAGCAAATGGAGCTGGAGATAAGTCATATAGATATGCTGGTGGAGATAATGATTGTTACTACAATGGAGAAATAGTTTTATCGGCTAATAGTGATGCTTCACCTAATGTTAATTCTTGCAAAAGTGTTTATTCTTTTTCAATTGGTAATGAAAGCATTTATTTGGACTCTTCTGCATCGGAACTCTTAACATCAGAAAAGATAGTGACATGGACCGATGGTGCTTGCAAAACAGCAGATGGAGAAGTGGTTACATTGGCAGCTAATAATGAGGGGAGTGTTGTAGAAGCAATAGAAGAATTATGTCAAAAAAATTCTTATGAAATGGATGGAACAAGAATTGCTAATCTAAATATAAGTCATGTTGGCACAGGCACATTTGAAAACTTAGATAATTATGTGTGCTTTGGGTCAAGTGCTAGTACTTGCCCAACAGATAACTTATATAGAATAATCGGAGTATTCGGAGACCAAGTAAAACTAATTAAGTATGATTATGCAAATAGTAATTTATTAGGAACAGATGGAGATTATAGTACAAATACATTTTCAAAAAGTGAGAATTCAAAATATAAAGGAGAATTAACAACAATAAATAGATATTCCTGGAATTATAAAAATAATACTAGTATAAATAATGGAAATGGTTCAAATGAATGGAGTACAAGTCTATTTAATAAAATAAATTTAAATACAAATTATTTAAATAATATAGGTACAACATGGTCAAATATGATTGAGAATACAACATGGAAAGTAAGTGGACATACAACAGAAAGTGTGACACCGAGTGCAATGTATACGGCAGAAATAACAAATGCCACAAAAACTTATGGACCAAGTAACGGAACATCAAAAATAGGATTAATGTACGCGAGTGATTATGGGTTTGCAGCATCGCCAAGTGCATGGACAAACTCAGGTTCTAGTGGTTCAGCCAATTGGATGTATATGGGACTACATGAATGGACAATGACGCCTTATTCTTCGAACAGCAGCAGTGTGTTCCTTCTGAACAGCTTCGGCGACCTGAGCCACGGCCCCGCGAGCAATGGGAATGGCGTCCGTCCAGTCTTGTATCTAAAAGCTTCTGTTCCCTATGCTGGAGGATCTGGAACTAAAGACTCACCAATAACTTTGGTAGTATGATAACCTTGTGTTAGCGCGGATGGCGGGAGTATCCGCCCCGCGTCGCCGATGCTAAGTTATGCTACATTTTGTTACACTTGCATTATCTCATAGTAAAGTAGACTTTATAGAGGACAAAATATGTGTTACATGTGGCTATAGGAAAGGTGAAAATCAGCCCGGTCATGCATTTTATGTGAGATGTAAGTTAGTGGGTTACTTGCTTCCTAGAAAACAGCTTAGGCTGTTTTTTCTATATACAAGGAATAATTATGTGTCACTGTGGCTAAAAATATATTTGACAAACATGAAAAAAAGTAATATAATCAAGAAGTAATTGATGAAGAAATTATCTAAGTAGTTAATTTAATACTTTCTACAGGAAATTGTAGTTATAAACTGAGAGCTACAAGAAAAAGGTAAATTAATGAATTTCAATAATGGAGTCAAATCGTGAAAGAGCGTTAATCTAATGAGATAGTAGAAATACTATGAAAAAAGGTGGTACCACGAATAAGCTTCGTCCTTTTAAGGAGCTTGTTCGTGTTTTTATTTTGTATCAAAGAAAGGATTATTATGAAAGAAAGATTAGAAGAAATTAAAACTAAAGGTTTAGAAAAAATAGAAAATGCTAAAACTTTGGTAGAACTTGAAGAAGTTAAAAAAGATTTAACTGGTAAGAAAAGTGAACTAGCAGAAGTATTTAAAAACATGGGTAGTTTAAGTGCAGATGAAAAAAAGTCTGTTGGTATGCTTACTACTGAAATTAAAAATGTATTTGCAGAAAAATTATCATCTAAGGAAGAAGAAATTATTTCTAGTATGAGTGTTTTGGATAGACCAATCGATATTACTATTCCTGGCTCATCAGTTAGTAGTGGTGCTCTTCATCCAATTACACAAATGCGTAATGATTTAAACGAAGCTTTTGCTTCCCTTGGTTTTGAAGTATATACTGAGGATGATATAAGTAGTGAAAAATATGCTTTTGATAATTTAAACTTTGCTAAAGATCATCCAGCTCGTCAATCAATGGATACATATTGGATTGAAGGAACAGATGATAAAGAAGGAGCAAAAAGGTTATGTTTAAAACCTCATTTGACAGGTGGCTCAGTTAGATACTTACTAAAACATGGTGCACCAGCTAGATTTGTTTATCCTGGTAAAGTGTTTAGAAATGAAACAACTGATGCTAGACATGAAAGAGCATTTTATCAATATGAAGCTTTAATTGTAGATAAAAATATTTCATTTTCATCAGGTATGGTTATGATTGAGACTATACTTGGAAAAGTATTTGGTAAAAAAATAAATACCAGAATGAGAGAAGGTTTTTTCCCATTTACTGAACCTGGTTATGAAATTGATATGGAATGTTTAGTATGTGGTGGAGTAGGTTGTAAAGTATGTAATCATAATGGCTGGATTGAAGTTATGCCTGGTGGTGTAATTCATCCGAATGTCTTAAAATCTGCTGGATTAAATCCCGATGAATGGACTGGTTTTTATATCAATATCGGTCTAGATAGACTTGTAATGATGCGTTATGGTGTAGATGATGTAAGACTTTTCCATAGTAGTGATTTAAGATTTTTAAAAGAATTTAAGTAAGGAGGATAAAAATGAGAGTTAGTTTAAATTTAATAAAAAAATATGTTGATTTACCAAAAGAAATAACTAATGATAAAATTGCTTATGACATGACCCTTAGAACTGTTGAAGTTGAAGGTATTGAAAATATTGGCGAAAAATTTCATGATATTATCGTTGGTAAAATTTTAGAAGTAAAGCCTCACCCAAATGCTGATAAATTACGTGTTTGTATTGTTGATATTGGGGAAGATACACCAGTTCAAATAGTTTGTGGTGGCTCTAACCTATATGCTGGTGAATATGTAGTGGTTTGTAAGCCTGGTGCTGTAGTAGTTTGGCATGGACAAGGAGAACCTGTAAAAATTGAAAAAACTAAAATGCGTGGTGAAGAATCATTTGGTATGATTTGTGCTGCTGAAGAAGTTTTCTTAAGTGATTTCTTTCCTCAAATGGATGAAGCTGAAATTATTGATTTAAAAGGCATAGATTGTGCACCTGGTGATAATATAGCTGATGTTCTTGACTTAAATGATACTGTTTTAGAAATAGATAATAAATCTTTGTCAAATAGACCAGATTTATGGGGACATTACGGAATAGCTAGAGAACTAAGTACTATTTATAATGTGCCACTTAAAAAAATAGAAAGTTATACTGTAGATGAAAATTTACCAAAATATGATGTTGAAATTGAAGACACAAGCAAATGCAGTAGATATGTTGCGGTAGAAATAGATGAAATTGATGAAAGAAAATCACCAATATGGATGCAAGCAGCTTTAGTTAAATGTGGACTTAGACCAATAAATGCCATTGTTGACATAACAAATTATGTTATGATAGCAACTGGACAACCACTTCATGCCTTTGATAAAACTCATGTTGATGGAGAAAAAATAGTTGTTAGAAATGCTAAGAAAGGTGAAGAATTATTACTACTTGATAATAACTCTATAAGCTTAACTGAAGATGACTTAGTTATTTGTGATAAAGATGAACCTTTAGCACTAGCTGGTATTCGTGGTGGTAAAAAAGACTCAATTTTACCTGATACAAAAGGTGTACTTCTTGAAGTAGCATCATTTAGTGCAACAGCCATTAGAAAAACTGGCAAAAGATTTGCAGAAAAAACAGATGCTTCAATGCGCTTTGAAAAAGGAATTGATACACAAAGAGTGGATGAGGGTTTAAGTTTGGCTCTTACTTTAATTAAAGAAATATTTCCTGAAAGCAAAATTATTAAATATAACGATGTATGTGCCAATGAAACAAAGAAAAATGTTATCGAAGTAAGTAGAAAATTTTTAAATGAAAGATTGGGCAAAGTGATAAGTGATGATGTAATTAGACAAATACTTACATCTTTAGGTTATGAAGTTACTTTAGATAATGATGTTTACAGATGCATTGTTCCAACATACAGATCAACTGGTGATGTTACAATTAAAGATGATGTTATGGGGGATATTGCTCGAGTACTTTCATTTGACTCATTTGAAGCTAAACCTATAACAATAACATTAGAACATTCTATTAATCAAATAAAAGTTTTACTTGAAAAAAGAATTATGGAATATTTATCATATAGATGTGGCTTCTATGAAATATTTACATATCCATGGATTGATGAAAAATATATAAAAGCTGCAGGAATAGATACTTCTGATGCTGTAAGACTTGCAACTCCACCAGCACCAGAACTAGCAATACTACGTAAGTCACTAATTCCAGGTGCTTTAGAAGCTATATCTAAAAACTTAAGATATTATGATGAATTTAAAATATTTGAAGTATCTGAAGTTTATAAAAAGGGTGATTATAGACCATCAAGTGATGATGAAATACTTCCAATTCAACATAAATCTTTAACTGGGGCTATCGTAGGTAAAGATGCTAAGGAAATATTCTATGAATTAAAGGGTGTTTTAGAAAATATGGCAAGATACACTCATATGGAAGCTATAACACTTGAAAAGGATGAAAAACCAAGCTGGGCAGATATTAATGCTTATTTAAGTGTAAAGTTAAATGATGAAGTAATTGGTTATTTTGGACTTTTAAATGTTAAAACTATGAATGAATGTAAAATTAAAAGAACAAATGTAGCTATCTTTGAACTTAATCTAGATAGCCTAGTGCCATTTGCATCACGTACTAATAAGTATGAAAAATTGCCTGAACTACCTTTGGTAGAAAAAGATTTATCTATTATTGTAGATGAAGATGTAAGTTGGGGTATTATACATCAAACTATAAAAAATAAAGTAAAAGAAGTAGAATTTGTTGATGTATATCGTGGTAATCAAATTCCTGAAGGTAAAAAATCAGTTACTTTTAAAGTCAGAATGATGAGTGAAGAAAGTACCATGACAATGGAAGAAATAAATGAAAAAATGGCAAGTATCTTAAAATCACTTGAAAAAAGATGCGGTGCTAAACTAAGAGAAGAATAAATATAGGATGTGAAAAAACTAAATTGTTTTTTCACATCTTTATGTTTTTCTAATTAATGTTTTAATTTATTTTTGCAACGTAGTTATTTTGTCAAATTTTGAACAGATGTAAACATGTTGCTTTTCTTTTTTTTTTTTTTTTTTGGTTTAGAATAAGTATATAGTAAAGTAAAAGTAGTGTGTGATAGTGTAGCATACTAAATTGTATAATATCATAATGATATTACTTTGATATTTACTGAGTCAAATATTTGTAGTAAAATATTTAATGTAGATAATAATTCAGTGTAAATTAAACACAATAATGAAAGAATGGAGAAGTAATATGGAAAATAAAAAAACAAAAATAATAAGTATCGTAGCATTAGTTGCACTTGCACTCACAGTAATAACAGCAACCTATGCTTACTTTCAAGCACAAACTGGTGAAGGTTCACAAACGGATATTAAAATAAATGCAAATACCATAGATACCTTCACTTTTGAAACTGGTTCAGCTATAAACCTTTCTTTAGATCAAACATCATTTGCAAGTGGAAAAGGAAACATAACTAGAGATACATATGCAAGTGCAAAACTAACAGCAAATAATAAGACAAATAGTGCCACGAATAGTTATAATTTGTATTTAAATATTTCTGATAATACATTTACATACACACAAGGGGAAACAAAGCCAGAAATATTACTTACAATAAAAGATGCAAGTAATAATGAAATAACAAGCGTATCGGGTCTTGAATATAAAACAGTAACGGATGGAAAAGGTGCATCAATATCTGGTTTTGATATTACAACTAAAACAGGATTAAT
>CAKORG010000029.1 GCA_934101495.1 uncultured Bacilli bacterium | reverse complement strand
TCGTTAGCTCAGTAGGTAGAGCATTTGACTTTTAATCAAAGGGTCCTGGGTTCGAATCCCAGACGAGCCACCATTTAAAAATCAAAAGTCCACATGGACTTTTTTTTTATAGTTGCTCGTCCCTTTTGATTAAAAGTTATAAAAAAAAAGTCAAGTAATTTATCCTTGACTAATTTCACCATCTAAACTAAAACTTTTAGCATCTGTTATTTTAACTGGCACAATCTTACCAATTAATTCATCTCCACCAACAATGTTAACTAATTTCATTGTTTCAGTATAACCATAAACTTTATTACTATTTTTTTCACTAATACCATTCACTAAAACTTCAACAACTTTTCCAACCAACTTTTGATTACTTTCTAAAGAATATTTATTCACAAGATTATTTAGTTCTTGTAATCTTTTTTCCTTAATTTCCATTGAAATTTTATCTTCCATTCTTGCTGCAGCTGTGCCCTCTCTTGGTGAAAAAATAAATGTATAGGCGCCATCAAACTTGCAATAATTTACAATATCTAAAGTTTTCTTAAAATCCTCATCAGTTTCATTTGGAAAACCAACAATAATATCAGTAGTAATAGCGACATTCTTTACTTTACTTTTAATTTGGTCAAAAAGCTTTTTATATTCATCAATTGTATATTTTCTATTCATTTTGCTAAGAATATCATCACTACCTGATTGAATTGGCAAATGAACATAAGGCATTACATTATCATATTTTGCAATGACATCAATCATTTTATCAGTAAAATTCCATGGATGTGAAGTTACAAATCTAATTCTCGGAATACCCATTTTTGCCACTTCTTCCAAAAGTGTTGCAAAGTCATAACCCAAATCCAAATCTTTTCCATACGCATTAACATTTTGTCCAAGCAAAGTAACTTCCATATAACCTTGCCTTTTCAAGTCACGTACTTCCTCAAGAACTTCTTCCATCTTACGACTTCTTTCCCTACCACGAGTAAAAGGAACGATGCAATAAGTACAAAATTTGTCACAGCCATAAATTATATTTATCCATGCACTGATTTTAGAATCTCTATTATATTTTACATTTTCAAAAACAACATCACTATTAGAGTAAACTTCAATATTTTGGGTTTTTTTACTATTAGCTTCCTCAATTAAATTTGGAAGCTCATTTAAATTATGCGTACCAATAATTATATCAATATATTTATGCCTATTATGTATTTCTTCAATTTCACTAGGTTTTTGCATTAAACATCCAGCAACAGCTACAATTAAATCTGGTCTTTCCTTCTTTAAATGTTTACATCGTCCCAAATAACCAAAAACTTTATCTTTAGCATTTTCCCTGATTGCACACGTATTAAGAACTACAATATCAGCAAGTTCCAATTCTTCAACCGGTTCATAACCCAAACATTCTAAATAATATTTAATTTCTTCTGAATCATGGACATTCATTTGACAACCATAAGTTCTCAAAAAATACTTCTTACCTTTATAAATAGGTTTAATATTCATGTTCAGTTTTTCTTCTCTAACTAAGACTTTTTTTCTATCTGCAGCAACAGCCAAATTAGGTATATTCATAAAATAACTTCCTTTCGAAACATTATTTTATCATAATAATCAAATTAATGAAAGGAGTTTTGATTAATTAATAGGAATATAGTTATGAGAAAGTGATAAGTACAAAATAAAAAATAAAAAATTAACCAAAACCCGCTTTCAATTAACCATTCTAACAGCATTTTTTTATATTTCAAGGCTTTCGACAAAACATGCCATAAAGTTACACATCAAAAGAAATAAATTTACATTTGTATACAAAAAAGCAAGAAAATTATTTACACTTTATTGTCAATGTAATTTTATTAATATATGTAGAAGTCAGAGTATCTAACAAAGAACTTCAAAATTAACTTCTAGGAACTATCGCTTCTAACCCTCCCATATATGGTTGAAGCACTTCTGGAACTTTTATACTTCCATCTTTTTGATAATTATTTTCTATTAATGCAATGAGTCCTCTCGGAGTTGCAACACAAGTATTATTTAATGTATGTAAATAATAGTTTCCGTTTTCTCCCTTAACTCTAATACCCAATCTTCTTGCTTGCGCATCGCCTAAGTTAGAGCAAGAACCGACTTCAAAATACTTCTTTTGTCTAGGACTCCAAGCTTCAATGTCACAAGATTTAACCTTTAAATCAGCTAAATCTCCACTACAACATTCGAGTTGTCTAACAGGTATATCCATATTTCTAAACATTTCTACAGTATATTTCCACATTTTATTATACCAATCCATTGAATCTTCCGGTTCACAGAGTACAATCATTTCTTGTTTTTCAAATTGATGTACACGATAAAGACCTCGTTCTTCAAGCCCATGAGAGCCACCTTCTTTTCTAAAGCATGGTGAATAAGAGGTCATTTTAATTGGTAGTTCTTCTTTTTTTATCATTTGACCTTGGAACTTACCTATCATTGAATGTTCACTTGTACCAATAAGATACAAATCTTCGCCTTCTATTTTATACATCATAGCTTCCATTTCAGGAAAAGACATAACACCAGTAACAACACTACTATGTATCATAAATGGTGGTACACAATAAGTAAAACCTTTTTTAATCATAAAATCACGAGCATAAGCAAGCATAGCTTCATGAAGTCTTGCAATATCTCCCATCAAATAGTAAAAACCTTCTCCACTTGTTCTTCCAGCAGCTTCTTTATCCATTCCATTTACACTAGCGATTATATCAGCATGATAAGGAATTTCATAATCCGGAACAACTGGTTCACCAAATTTTTCAACCTCAACATTTTCACTATCATCTTTACCTATTGGTACACTTGCATCAATTATATTTGGAATAACAAGCATTCTATCTTTAATTTCCTTAGAAAGTCTTTCTTCTTTTTCTTCACATTCAGCTATTACATTATTGATATTTCCAACTTCTAGCTTAATTTTTTCTGCTTCATCTTTCTTACCTTCACGCATAAGACTACCAATTGATGCACTCAAGTCATTTCTTTTACTTCTAAGTTCATCAACTTTCATCTTACATTCACGATATGTCTTATCATATTCGTAAACTTCATCAACAAGTCCAAGTTTTTCATCTTGAAATTTTTTCTTAATATTTTCTTTAACCAAATCCCTATTTTCTCTTATTAATTTGATATCTATCATATTTTTCCCTCCAAAACAAAAAGAATAGCCCAAAAGAAGTCATTTTTCTGACGGTGCCATTCTTTATTTAACTTTATTTTGATAACGGTCCAAAACCGGGGCAAATACCCAACTCCAAAGGTAGATTTCATTATTTCTACTAACTCTTTTTCACCATCCAAGAGCTCTCTATATAATATCAATAATTACTTATCCTTTTTCTTCGTTTTTACAAAACTAATATACCACAAATTATTTATTAATGCTAGTATTTTTAATAATTTTCTGCTTTTAATTCAAAGAAACTTTTTGGATGACCACAAATTGGACATACTTCCGGAGCATCTTTACCAACCACAATATGACCACAATTACGACAAATCCAAATACATTCGCCGTCTTTACTAAACACAAGCTTTTCGTCAATATTCTTTAAAAGTTTACGATATCTTTCTTCATGGGCTTTCTCAATCTTAGCTACACCTTCAAATAAAAATGCAATTCTATCAAAACCTTCTTCACGAGCTACTTTTGCAAATTCAGCATACATATCTGTCCATTCATAGTTTTCTCCATTTGCTGCATCTTCCAAATTTTCATAAGTACTAGGTACACTTCCTCCATGTAATTCCTTAAACCACATTTTAGCATGTTCCTTTTCATTATTAGCAGTTTCCTCAAAAATTGCTGCTATTTGTTCATATCCATCTTTTCTAGCCTTTGATGCATAATAAGTATACTTATTTCTAGCTTGACTTTCTCCAGCAAAAGCTGCCATTAAATTAGCTTCAGTTCTACTTCCTTTTAATTCCATAATTATCCTCCTTCTGGCAATTCTCACAAATGCCCTTTAGAACTATTTCATAATCATCAACCAAATTTCCATTATATTTTTTAAGCTTTGGAATATCCAAATCAAAGATATCAATTATTTTAAGACATTTTTTACAAATGAAGTGATAATGTGAAATAATTTTATCATAATGTTTTACTCCATCAATCATTATTACTTGTATAGCACCTTCACTTTCTAAACTTCCCAAATTACGATAAACAGTACCTAAACTAATATTAGGTATGCTAATTCTAGCAAGCTTGTAAACTCCAAATGCATCTAAATGTTTATCACTATTATTTATAATATCTAAAACTACTTTTCTTTGCTTTGTATTTTTCATAAAGCCCCCTAAATAGTAATGATTACTATTTAAGTATATC
Source organism: uncultured Bacilli bacterium (assembly GCA_934101495.1). Lineage (GTDB taxonomy): Bacteria > Bacillota_I > Bacilli_A > RF39 > UBA660 > Onthocola_B. The sequence continues at coordinate 6,023 of CAKORG010000029.1, read as the reverse complement.
ACACATCATATCTTAAATCAATGCATAATTAATTAATTTTTCCATATATTTTAACTAGAAAGGAATGGTAATAATGGAAATTCTAAAGGTTTCATCAAAATCTAACCCAAGTAAAGTAGCTGGTGCCATTGCCAACATTTATCGTGAACAAAAGGAAGTTGAAATTCAAACTGTTGGTGCAGGCTCACTAAATCAAGCTATTAAAGCTATTGCCATCTGCCGAGGTTTTGTAGCTCCAACCGGCGATAACTTAGTGGTCATTCCAGCATTCAATGACATAATAATAAATGGTGAACAGAAAACAGCTATCAAACTTATTATTACAAACAAATAACGGACTTTTAATCCGTTATTTTATTTTAAGTGAAATTACAATTGGATCAAATAATTCAAGCATTCCATGTACAAGGAAGAAATAACCAAGAACAAGTACTTGTATATCATTTTCATAATATAAATTCATCGTAGTAAGAAGTCCAGTTAAAATAAACAAAACTAAACATATTACTTCAAATATCCACATCTTATTTTTTCTATCATTATAATAATCACCTTTTTTTAACTTTATAAGTGATAACAAAATTATCCAAATAAGTAAGCACAAAGCTAAATACCATGGAACTTTATTAATATCCAAATATATAGCAACACCAAAAACAATCATAGATGCTAAACTTGTAAAAAGGCCTTCATAATCACCACTTTTGCATGTAAGCACAAACTTAATCATATTAAGAACTGCATATACCCCAAGCACTCCCAAAAATATAATTTTCACCTTCACAAAATGGAAAAGTGGAAACAAAAGCATAACACTTCCACAAATAATTAAAAACACAGATGCAACTAAATCAACTAATTGTTTTTTCTTCATAAGATTTTACCTCCACCTCAATTATAACATAAGAACTTTTATTATGTAAGTAAAAATTTTATAAATTTCTCTTTATTAATTGATTAAGTTCCACAGCATATTCCATCGGAAGTTCTTCTTTAAACTCATCTATAAAACCAAGTACTATAAGTTCAGTTGCTCTCTCTTCAGGAATACCTCTACTCATTAAATAAAATAACACATCATCACTAATTTTAGAAACAGTTGCCTCATGTTCAATATTACTTGATAAATTACCAACAGCATTCACAGGTATTGTATCACTCATCGATTTATCATCAAGTATCAAACTATCACATTTAACCATTGCTTCACTATTTATTGCACTTTTTTTAATATCAACTTTTCCACGATATGTAGCATTTCCACCAGAACCTGCTATACTTTTAGAAACAATATTACTTTTAGTATTCTTTCCAATATGTATCATTCTAGCACCACTATCTTGTTCTTGATTAGATTTAGCAACACTTATTGTAATACATGTTCCTCGCGAATTATCCCCTTTTAATACGCAACATGGATATTTCATCGTAACTTTAGAACCAATATTACCATCAATCCATTCCATTACGCCATTATCATCCACAACAGCTCTTTTAGTTACTAAATTATACACATTTGTAGCCCAATTTTGTACCGTAGAATATCTACACTTAGAATTTTTACCAACATGGATTTCCACAATTGCAGCATGCAAACTAGACTCACTATAACTAGGTGCAGTACAACCTTCAACATAATGCAAACTAGAATTATCATCAACAATTATAAGTGTTCTTTCAAATTGTCCCATATTTTTACTATTAATTCTAAAATAGCTTTGAAGTGGTCTATCCAGTACAGTATTTTTAGGAACATAAATAAAAGAACCACCACTAAACACAGCCGCATTTAAAGCTGCAAATTTATTTTCAGCAAAAGAGACAATTTTTCCAAAATACTTTTTAACTAAATCAGGATATCTTTTAATAGCATCTTCAATAGATGTAAAAATAACATGTTTCATTTCAAGTTCATCAATCATATTATGATAAATTACTTCACTTTCATATTGAACTCCCATGCCTCCAAAATGTTTTTCACTTTCTAAAACCCCAACACTATCAAGTTCATCAACTACAGGTTTTAAAATATTATTCCAATTATTTTCAAGTTTTTTATCAGCCTCATTACTCTTATAATAAATAACATCATCAAAATTAAGATTAATTTCTGGTCCAAACTTAGGCATATCTTGACTCACAAAAGATTTATATCCATTTAATCTATAGTCTAAAACCCAAGACTCTTCACCTTTTATTGCAGATATATTTCTAACCTTTTCTTCACTTAATCCAACTATTTCCATCTTACTTACCTACTTCATCTAGTATTTTAACAGCACTTTTACTTGAAAGAAGAGCACAATTTTTTCTAGCGGGTTGCAAATAAATTTCATCAAAAGCATTAAGTTCACCAAGCACTTCAGGATCATAATCTTCTTCATTTATCATATTTTGATAATTTTTAATTATATTCTTTGCTTCATCTACACTTTTACCAATCAAACTTTTAACAATAATACTTGTACTACTTGTACATATTGCACAAGCTTCACCATCAAAACAAGCATCAACCACTTTTCCACCTTCTATTTTCATCATTAAATCGATATTATCTATACATGAATTACTTCTAGTATTAGCTTTTTTATAGGTTGCATCTTCCACTAAACTTCTATTCGTAGGGTTTTGATAATTATCAAGTATTATTTCTCTTTTAGTTTCCTTATCCATTGTACGCCTCCTTCAAACTATCCATAAATTTTTTAACTATAACATTTTCTCTATCTCCATCACCAAGAAGTAAGCCTTCCATTAGTAATTTAATTGCATTTTCTTCACTTATACCTCTACTTTTTAAATAAAACATTTTATCTTTACTAAATTCTCCGATATAAGCTGCATGATTTGAAAAAGTATCATAATTTCTAATAAGCAAATTAGGTTTAATAACACTTTCTCCATCCTTTAAATTAATTATTTGATTTTCTTGATTGCATATACACTTATCCATATCTTTAGGTACTAAACCTGTTACATTAAATTCTAATTTTTTATCCCCAGTATTAACGCCATGACATATAATTTTGCTTTCTGTATTACTTGACAAATGATTAACATCTACTTTACACACATTATCATTATTACTTATAATATTAAGATGATATATAACCTTAGCATTTTCCCCATTTAAATTAATTTTTATATTTACATTTTTATCCACAACATAATGATATATTTCTAAAGTCTCATCTTTATTTATATTAAATACACCATCTTTATTTATATATATAACTTTATTCATTATAACCTACTTGTTCAGTTTCAATTGCTAAAGACATATCCCCAGTTTTAACAATCTTACCATCCTTCATAATATGAACATAATCTGGTTTAATCATTTCAAGTATTCTTGGATAATGGGTAATAATAAGTACCCCAGTATCTGGATTTTCCTTTTTATATTCATTTATATTTTCAGCAACAATTTTTAAAGAATCAACATCAAGCCCAGAATCTATTTCATCTAAAATAATAAGTTTAGGCTTTAATATTTTAATTTGTAAAACTTCATTTTTCTTTTTTTCTCCTCCAGAAAATCCAACATTTACATGTCTATGTATCATATCACGAGAAAACTTTAAATCATCTAAAGATTTATTAACATCATTTATAAATTTAAAATAATCTATATGTTTACCAGTTTGCTCTTCATAAGCACTTTTTAAAAATTCACTATTTGTGACACCATCTATTATAGTGGGATCCTGCATAGCTAGAAAAATACCAAGTTTTGCTCTTCCATCAACATTCATATCATTTATTTTTACACCATTAAATACCATCTCACCATCATTTACTTTAAATAAAAAGTGTCCCATTATAGCTTTAGAAAGTGTAGATTTTCCTGTACCATTTGGTCCCATTATAGCATGAACTTCACCATTACCAACCTCTAAAGATAGACCATCTAATATTTTTTTATCTTCATTTTTTAAACTAACAACTAAATTCTTTATACTTAACATAATTACCACCTTACTTATTTATTTTTTCAACCAAAGTTATTACTTCATCTATTATATCTAATTTATCATTTTTCACATTATCAACCATACATGTTTTCATATGACTTTTAAGCATATTATTTCCAAGACTTTTTAAAGAATGCATTGATGCCGATAGTTGCATAATAATATCACTACAATATCTATCATCTTCTACCATCTGTTTAATACCTCTTATTTGGCCTTCAATTACATTTAGTCTTTTTATTATATTTTGTTTTTCTTCTTCACATCTATGTTTATTTTTCTTACACATTTTACATACTTCATGCATAATTACCACCTGGTACATATTATACACCCCTACTGGGTATATTGTAAAGAAAAAAGAAAAGAATCATCTTGATCCCTTTCTACTATTTTTCTCTACTATTTTCTTTACTTCTTCCATAGTTTTATTGCCAAGTTCTATTTCTCTTACTTCATTTTCTTTAGTACTTATATCAGCTACCATTCTAGCTCTTTGTCCATTATAGTTCTTATCATCTCTAGTTGACTTTTTTATAAAAGCCCCCATTACACAATAAATATTATCTCTCAAATGTTTAAGTACTATTCTTACTTGATCTCCTTTTAATTCTGAAAAACCCATTTTTATATTTTCACTTGAATGAAGTCTTTTATATTCATTTTTAGTTATTTTACCATGAACAAATCTTTCAAGTAAATCATAAAGTTCTTCATATTTTTCGGGTTCAATTGCTTTCAAATCGGATATCAATTTAGCTTTTATAGGATCAATCGAAGAATGAGAAAATACAAGAATCTTATTATCATTAGCAACATCTTCATCAGTTACTTCTTCTTCCACATCCAAATCATATACATTTTCAAGATTATTAAAATATTCTCTTACTACCAAATAGTATTTTAAATTGTTAAAATATTCTTCTTTAGCATCTTCAATCACAAATGCACTTTGATAAATCGATGGATCAAACAAAAACTCATAACAATCCAAAACTGTATTCAAATAATATTTAACAACCTCATTAACCACGTACCTAAACTCATTTATTTCTTTATAAAAACCTCTATGACTTTCCAAAAGCTCAATCAATTGTTCAGGGCTTTTAAGATTCCACAGCATATTAATGATTTTATTCGTATTATTATTTAAACTTTCTCTTCTTCCAAAATGTACATCAACTGTTACAATCTCAAAGCCACTATCAAGTATGTTAGGTATTTCTTGATATCTTTTTCTTTTAAAGTCAGACTCTGCATCATTCACCAAAGAAGCATTATAATATCGTAATTCGTTATTTAAAAGTAATAGCTCTTTTGAACTTATTATTCCTTTAGTTTCATAATAAGACAATATTTGTTTAATATTATAATCATAAATAAGCCTTCTTCTTCGTTTTAATAATGATATATCAGTTTTTACTGTTTTTACTTTACGACACCTATTATCTATTTGTTTTTTTATAGATTCCATTCTTTTCAAATTTTCTTCTTTATCTGATCTTAGATATTCAAAAAATTTAGTTAAACTCTCTATATCACCTGTTACTTCACAACTTCTTAAAGCTTCATAGAACAAATCACAATATGTAGAATCATCATAATATATTGCATCAAGTAAAGCAGAAACAAATAATTTATTTTCCATTAAATATTGAAAACCTTGCTGAGAAAACTCTTCTAATTGTTCAAATAATTGTTTTTTTATTTCGCAATCCTCATAGTCTTTTTTCAGTTTCCAATACTCATTTACATAGTCTTCAAGTAATTTAATTATCAAATTAATATTTTCGCTATTCAATTTAATCACATCCTATATATAGATTATCACACTTATAAAAATATTTAAAGATAAAAACAAAAAATACTTGAATTAGACAAAATACTTTTGTATAATTAACCTAAGCCGCTATAGTATAATGGTATTACAAATCCATGGTAAGGATTAAATCAGTGTTCAATTCACTGTTGCGGCACCAGATTGATAGGAAACTCGAACTTTTCGAGTAGTAATAAATATTAACTAGAAGTACCGTCTAGTTTTTTTGT
>CAKORG010000028.1 GCA_934101495.1 uncultured Bacilli bacterium | reverse complement strand
TTGGCGGAGGAAAAGGGATTCGAACCCCTGCGCCGCTTTCACGACCTGTCGGTTTTCAAGACCGATCCCTTCAACCGAACTTGGGTATTCCTCCATGCATTTTTCTGAATGCATATTGATTATAACAAATTAAAATATAGCTTGTCAACTATATTTTATGAAAAAAATACATAAATTTGATAAAAACACTTGAAATTAGTAATTTTTTATATTATACTTAAGAAGTCTTATTAATTAAGACAGTGCCTTGCCCAAGTGGCGGAATAGGTAGACGCACAGGACTTAAAATCCTGCGAGTGTTAAAGCTCGTGCCGGTTCAAGTCCGGCCTTGGGCACCAAATTGTAATTAACTCCGATATTATTCGGAGTTTTTTAGTGCTATTTTTATATTTTTATGTTAAAATTATTGTATGGTGATTAATGTGAATAGATTATTAGAATACCAAAAAGAAATATTTGATTTAGAACACACTATAAATATAATTAATTGGGATTTACTTGTTTCAACCCCGAAGGATGAAAAAGATAGTGTGATTTCTTTACTTGGAAATTTAGAAAGTAAATTATTTAGTTTAGAAACTAGTAGTATTCATGGTGAAGTTTTAGATGCATTTATAAATAGTGATGAGTTTGATAAATTGACTGATGCTGAAAAACGTTATGTAAAGATGATGTATAAGAATTATTTGAAAAGTGTTAAGGTACCACATGAATTTTACGTAAAATATACTGAGCTTTTGCATAAAAGTACTGCAGTGTGGGAAGAAGCTAAAGAAAATAATGATTATCAGGTTTTTAAACCTTATTTAAAGGATGTAATTGAATATACTAAAAAATATTATGGTTATTTAAATAATGGTGAAAATTTATATGATACTATGCTTAATAGTTATGAAAAAGGATTAACAAGTAACGTAATAGATAAATTATTTGATGAACTAAAGGAAAAACTTGTTCCTTTGATTAGTAAACTTAATAATAAAAAAATAGATGTCAAAATGAATGTAAGTAAAGATGTGTTAATAAAGTGTGCTGAATATATTTTAAATTATATGGGATTTGACATGAATAAAGGTTCTCTTGGAATTTATCCACATGGATTTACAGAAAAAGTTGGCAATAATGATATTAGAATTGCTTTTAAGTTTACAGATAACCCATTTGATTTTGTGACAACTATTGTACATGAAGGTGGGCATGGTATTTTAGAACAAAATGTTGATAATAATTTAACTAAATATGAATGTATAACTTGTGATGGTATAAATGCTTTACATGAAAGTCAATCTAGATTTTATGAGAATATTTTAGGAAGAAATATTAATTTTTGGTATCCAATATATGATGAGGTTAAAAATATGCTTGGCCTTGATATTAGTTTAGAAGAATTTGCAAAAGGATTAAATTGTGCGATGCCTAGTTTGGTACGTACTGAAGCTGATGAACTTACATATTGTATGCACATTATTTTAAGATATGAAATTGAAAGAGATTTATTTAATGGTAATTTAAGTGTTGATGATTTACCTAAAGTTTGGAATAGAAAAATGAAAGAATATTTAGGTGTTCAAGTAACAAATGATAGTGAAGGAGTTCTTCAAGATGTTCACTGGGCTGAAGGTGATTTCGGTTATTTTCCCTCTTACTTAATTGGCTCTATTTTTGATGGTATGTTCTTAGATGCTTTAAAAAAGAATTTAGGTGATATTGATGAGGTATTAAAAACAGGTAATATAAAAATTATAACTGATTATTTATGTAAAAATATTTATGTAAATGGTGGAGCTTATACTGGAGTTGAAGTTTTGAAAAAATTGGGATATGATAAAATTAGTGTGGAACCTTTAGTTAAATACTTTTATGAAAAATATGATAAATAGTTGGTAGTTATGAAAAAAAGTAGTGAGAGTTTATATAATTTATTTTGGATATTTATTGTTGGCTGTGTTGTAGGTTGGCTTGTAGAGGGTGTTTTTTCCCTTATAAAATGGAAAGAGTTTATTAATCATTCTGCAGTTGTTATTGGACCTTTTAATATGGCTTATGGTCTTGGAGCTTTAATGCTTACAGCTCTTTTATATAAGTTTAGAGATGAAAAAAATATAAAAATATTCTTAATTGGTTTTATTGGTGGTTCTATTTTGGAATATATAATGAGTTGGGGAATGGAACTGGTTTTAGGTTTTACTGCTTGGGATTACTCTAGAAAACCCCTTAACTTAAATGGAAGAATATGTGTTAGATATTCCCTTTTTTGGGGAATTCTTGGGGTTTTATGGATTAAATATATTTATCCGTTTATAGCTAATTTACTTGAAAAGATGGATAAAAATCTTGGTAAAAGATTAGCAATATTTTTAAGTATATTTTTGGTTTTTGATATATTTCTTACAGGTGTTGCAATTAATAGAGCAAGAAAGAAAGAAAAAGGTATTGAAGCTAAATATAAGTATGAAGAAGTTTTGGATAAAACATTTAATAAGGAATATTTAAAAAATATGTATAATGATAGTTGGGGTGATTAGATGAAAGTTGTAGTTTTTACTTGTAGTACAGGTGGTGGTCATAATAGTTGTGCAAAGTATATAGCTAGTGAATTTAATAAAAATGGAGTTATTTGTGATGTAAAAGATTATATGCAGCTTGCTGGTGAAAGAGCAAGCAAAAGAGCTGAAAAACTATATTTGGGTTCAACAAAAGGAAAAGGTAATATTTTTAAAACTGTTTATAAACTAGGTGAACTTTATAATAAAACAGGAATAAAGAGTCCAGTTTATGGTTTTAATAAAATGGTCGTTAAAAATTTAGATAAGTTTTTAGATGAAAATGGATATGATTTAGCAATTGGTACTCACGTATTTCCTTGCATGGCCTTAACAGAACTTAAAAAAAAGAAAAATATTAAGTTTGTTAATGTTGCAACTGATTATGAATGCATTCCCTTTTGGAATGAAACTAATCCGGATATTTTTGTTATCCCAAGTGAAAAATTAACAAATAGATTTATAGAGAAGGGTATAAATAAAGATATTTTACTTCCAACAGGTATACCAGTTGCATCAAGTTTTTTGGAAGTCAAAGGTAATATTTTGTTACCAAATGATAAAGATATTATTTTACTTACATCTGGTAGTATGGGGTTTGGACAAATGGAAGAATGTGTTAAAAAAATACTGGATTCTATTGATGCTTACTTAGTTGTTGTATGTGGAAGTAATGAATCTTTAAAAGAGAAATTAGAAAAAATAGATAATAAAAACTTAATTGTTAAAGGTTTTATTAATAACATGAATGAATATATGAATAAAGCTAGTGTGATAATTGCAAAACCTGGAGGACTTACATCAACCGAAATTATAATGATGAGAAAGCCTTTTGTGCTTATGATGCCAATTCCTGGTGTGGAAAATTATAATGCTTTGTTTTTTGAAAGTAATGATATGGGAATGCGAGCTGAAAATCCAGATGAGGTAGTAAGAGTTACACAAAAAATACTTGATGATAAAAATCTTCAAGAAAAGATGATAGACAATCAAAAGAAATATATAAATAATAATAGTGCAAAAGATTTAGTAGATTATGTTTTAAATAAATGGTATACTAATAAATAGTTAAGGTGATATAAATGAATGAAGAAAAAATAAGTATGTTAGAGCGTTATGGTGTTGATTTAACAACTAAAGAATATATAACTGACCCTGCAATTGCTAGAGATGATGAAATAAAACAAGTCATTTTGACACTTTTGACACCTGAAAAAAGTGCTTTACTTGTTGGTAAACCTGGGATTGGTAAAACTGCAATTGTGGAAGGTCTTGCTTATAGAATACAAAAAGGTTTAGTTCCTGATGCTTTAAAAAACTATAGTTTAATTAAAGTTAATATTACTAGTTTAATTGGTGAAACTATGAGTGATGGACAAATTGAAAATAGAATAGATTTACTTGTTCGTGAACTTTCTGAAAGACTTAATACAATTATATTTATTGATGAAACCCATCTACTCGTTAATAAAGCTGGAGGTATGGATTTTGCAAATTTGCTTAAAGCAGGATTAGATAGAGGTCAAATTAAAATGATTGGTGCTACAACTACGGAAGAATATGAACAATATATTTTAAGGGATAGAGCATTTCTTCGTAGATTTCAAAAAATTGATGTTTTAGAAGCTGATAAACCAACTGTTGTTAAGATACTTATGGGTACAATTCCTAAACTTGAAAAACAAATTGGAGTTAAAATTAATTATCAGCCATTTGTGACTGAAAAAATTATGGCTTTTATTGTAAATATGACTGATGAATATAAAAGAGTTTATGAAATTGCAAGTAGATATCCAGATATTTGTTTAACTATAGTTGCTAATGCTTTTACTTATGCTTTATATGATAATAGAAAAATAGTTTCAATTAAAGATTTTTATAAAGCTATTTGTAATGCTAAAAATGTTTATGAAGATGTAAAAGTCAAGGAAATTGAAAATTTTAAAGTTCAATTTAATGATTTAATTGTTGCTGAAGGTGTAAACTTAGATGATAAAGACTAATTGGAGGTAAAAAAATCTTCCCATGGGTCTTTTTTCTTTAGCCTCTGTATAGCTTTATCCATGGTTATTTCATTGGGTTTTATTTTATCTAGTTCATTCCACGCTATTGGCATTGAAACAGGAGCATTTTTTCTAAGTCTTATAGAATATGGTGCAACAGATGTAGCTTTTTTTTGATTACGTAAGTAATCTATAAATATTTTTCCTTTTCTTTTATCTTTTCTAATGTTTGTTGTGTATTTATCAGGATATGTGCTTTCCATAAGAATGGCTATATTTTCTGATATTTTATAAAATTTAGTCCATGATATTTTGGTATTAATTGGCACAACAATATGATATCCTTTGCCACCACTAGTTTTTAAATAAGATTTTAGATTTAAGTTGTCTAAAATTTCTTTTAAGTCTTTTACGCCTTGTCTTAATGTATCAATTGGTAACTTTTCATCTGGGTCAAGGTCAAATACCATCATATTTGGTGAGTTTATTTTACTAGCATTTGCTCCCCATAGGTGAAATTCGTAACTATTCATTTGTACTTCATTTAATAATCCAAGTTTATCTAAAATATAATAATAGTCTTTTTCTTTATCACTTTTGGAAGTTATATTTATTTTTTCTAAATAACCTTCCTTATTTTCTAGATGTTTTTTGTAAAATGTGCCATTTTTGATTCCGGATGGGGCACGAATAACACTTATAGGCCTATTTTCAAGATATGGCATCATTCTATCCGCTACTTTCTTGTAGTAATTCATAATATCATTTTTGGTTATATTATCAATAATTTTTTTGTCTTTATTTGTTATTTCAATGATCTTGTTTTTAGAATTAATTTTTATTTCTTCAAAAGTTCTTCCAGTTTTAATACTTCTTTTATATTTTTTTATATCGATATAATTTTCAAAATAATCTTTATCTTTAATAAGCAGCCAGTTGTTTTCCTTAAAATGAGTTAAAGTCCACATACCTTTTAAACGTTTGCCATGTAAAATAAATTTTATTAAATTTTTTTCATATTTAACTTTTTCGTAGTATCCTTTATCAAATAACATGACTGTTCCAGCACCATATTCACCATGAGGTATTGTACCTTCAAAATTGCTATAAGCTATGGGATGATCTTCGACATGAACTGCTAAACGTTTGTCTTTTGGATTATATGATGGTCCTTTAGGTACTGCCCATGAAGCCATTGTACCATTATGTTCAAGTCTTAAATCAAAATGGTCTTTTCGAGCTAAATGATGTTGCACACAAAATCTTAGTTTTTTATTTGTTTTAGATATTTTACCAATTGGTTCTTTTGTTTTATTAAAATTTCTTTTCTTATTGTATTTTGTTAATTTCAAAACAATCACCTTTTATAGTGTGCTTATATTTGCTTTGTATATGCAAATATTTTATAATTATTGTGGTGATGTTATGAAAGTTTTATCTATTAAAGAACCTTATGCTAGTTTAATAATGATGAATGTTAAAAAAATAGAAACAAGAAGTTTTAAAACAAAATATCGAGGTGAATTATATATTCATGCTAGTTTAAGTGATAGCTATAAAAATAATGAGTTAAGTAAGATAGTTACTCCGTTGTATGGGAAGATATTATGTAAGTGTAAATTAATAGATTGTGTATTAATGACTGAAGATTTTGTTGAAAAAATAAAGAATGGGAACCCTATGGAATATAAGTGTGGTTTATATGAGGTTGGTCGATATGCTTGGATACTTGATGATATTGAGGTAATAACTCCGATTGATGCTAAGGGTAAACTTGGAATATGGAATTTTGAATATGAAAAAAGCAAGTAAAAATACTTGCTTTTAATATTCCTAATGGGGCACAATAAGGGAATCGAACCCTTGCATACCGGAGCCACAATCCGGCGTGTTAACCACTTCACCAATTGCACCATGACTTGCATAATTTATATTAACAAATTTTTTTTCAAAAAGCAATACCCTAAACACAATTTTTGTGATATTATTATATTATGGAGATGATTTAAATGAATGAAGTAACAAAAGTTTTGTGTGAAAGACGCAGTATAAGAAAGTTTAAAGATGAACAAATTCCTAGAGAAATATTAGATGAAATACTTAAATGTGGGACATTTGCTCCGAATGGAAAAAGTAAACAAAGTGCTAGAATAGTAGTTGTTCAAAATAGAGAATTAATCGAAGAAATTGCTAAAATAAATGGCAGTTTTGTTAATAAAGTGGGGTTAAATCCTTTTTATAATGCTCCGACTTTAGTGATTGTTTTTGCTGATAAAAATGTTTCAACATATGTTGAAGATGGATGCGCTGTTATATCTAATATGATAAATGCTGCATTTAGTTTAGGTGTTGATAGTTGTTGGGTTCATAGAGCTAAGGAAACATTTGAAACTGATTTTGGTAAAAATTTAATGTCTAAATGGGGACTTGGGGATGAATATGTTGGAGTTGGTAATGTTGTTTTGGGTTATCGTGATATGATTTTACCACCAGCAATGCCTAGAAAAGATAATTATGTAATATTTGATAAATAGGTGATTTATGAAAGAAGAAAGAAGAGTAACTGTTTTAAGTATAGGAATTAATTCTCTCATTGTTTTTATTAAAATTTATGCCGGTATGATATTTAATTCTTATACATTAATTTCTAATTCTTATATTACTTTGTGTGATACTGTTCAGGATTTTATGGGATTTAGTGGTTCTATATTTAGAGGAAGAAGAGCAAATAGAAGAGAGCCATTTGGTTATGGTAAAGATCAAGGATATGTTAATATTTTTATCGGATTTGTTATATCTTTGTTGGGATTGTTTGTGATATGTAAATCTTTTTTTCTAAAATTTGCTCCTACCGACTTAAAAATATTGTTAGTGTTACTTGTTTTAGTGATTGTCAAATTTACTTATAGTAATTATTTGTTTGCAAAAGCAAAGACTGTTCAAAGTGAAATGCTGATGGACATGTCTCATGTTTCATATTATGATGCGACTTTAATTGTTGTAAGTGTGTTCTTTTCTTTTTTAGCAAATATAATGCCTGTTTTTGATTTGATTGGTTCTTTGTTTATGGGGGTTGTTATTATTTATAAAGGCCTGATGGTTGTTATAAACAACTTAATATCTTTAAATTGTCAAAATGATCAAAGTAAAAGAATTATTAAGAAAATAGAAAAAATTATTAAAGATGGTGATGGCATTACATATTCAAATTGTAATCTAATAAATGTTAATAAATATTATAAAGCTGTAATTGAAATATTAATTGATGAAGATGTTAGTTTGCATGACTTAATACTTTGGGAAGAATATTTAAAAAGCAATATTAAGTCTGAAAGAATAAATATTAAATATGTGGATTTTTTAGTTTATAAAAAGTAATATTGTGAAATTTTTGTGAACATTAGCACTTATGCTTGACAAGTGCTAATTATAGTAATATAATGGTAGTGTTAATTGAAAGAATTAACAAAAAAACATTTTCAAAGTATAAACATAAAGAATTTGAAAATATTAAATATGAAAGGATGATGATATTTATGTTACCAAGTAGAATGTTTTTTGATGATATGTTAAGTGATTTAGAAAAAGAAAGTAAGATGAAATGTGATATCTTTGAAAAAGACAATAAGGTCTTTATAGAAATGGATGTTCCAGGATATGACAAAAAAGATATAAAAGTAGAATGTAATAAAGGAAATATTGTTGTTAAAGCAGAACATCATGAAAAACATGAAGACAATAAAAAGTATCTTCATAGGGAAAGAAAAATGTATGGTAGACTTGAAAGAAGTTTCCATTTAGATGATGTTGATGAAGAAACTATGGAAGCTGAATTTAAAGATGGTATTTTAACTATTAGTGTTTCCAAAGTCGATGAAGATAAAAATAAAAGATATATTGAAGTAAAATAATGAAAGTGCCTTTAATGGGGCATTTTTTTTGTTTGCCAAATTTGTTGGAATTCGCAAGTATTTTAGATGTTTTGATATCATTTGTTGAAGGCTTTAAAAATACGTAAAAACGTTGATGAAGAAAAAATTTAATATAGGTTTAAAAAGACCTATATTTTTTTTGAAAGGTATGATAGAATAAAAATGAGGTTATTGAATATGAATGAACTAAAGAAATATGGAGATAATATTGTTATCAATGATTATGAAATTAGTGTATTAAGTAAATGTAATATCGATATAACTAAGTGTAAAACGATAGCAGAAATATTACTTCTCATTGATAGATATTTGGATGATGCCGATTTAGAAGATGAAGAATATGAAGAAATAGATTTTGTTGCAAATAATTTGAGTGAAAGATTATATTATATGGGGAATAAATAATATGAAAAAGAATAAAAAGAGATTATTAATTAGTATTTTAGTTTTATTTACTATATGGAGTGGTGTACTTGCCTATATTATTATAAACGACAATAAAGATGAAAATGAAAAGGATTCATTTGGTATTGAAAGTATTTTACCTTTAAATAATATTGGGATAAAACTTGGTCGAGACTTTTATGTCAAAGATGAAGGGGAAAAGTTAGTAATATATAATTTTAATGATAGTGTTATTTTTGAGTATTTAGATGATTATACTAATTATGAAATATTTAATGATAGGTTTATTGTTGTAACTAATAAAAACAATAAGAAAATAATTAATAAAAATGGTCATGAAATGGCAGTTGGAAGTCATGTTAAGTATTCTGGGGATAATAAGTATATCCTGGTTGATAACGCTATTTATGATTATAACATGACAAAAGTTTATGTATTAGATTTTACTGGAGACTTTGAATATAGTGCTGAATTTGCTAATGATTTGTTAATTATTAATTCTTATCAAAAAAATAGTAAGAGTGTTATTGTTGATTTAAATGAAAAAAAAGAGTTATGGAGTAATTTTAGTTATTCAGCTTCATATAGTGTTGGAGAAAAAACTACCTATCTACGATTTATGAAAAATAAAAAAGGTTATCTATTAAATACTAAAACCAAACAAATTGAGTATGAAGATATAACTTATAAAGATGAAGGTTATATGGATTATAATATTTTTACATATAAAGATAATATTATATATATTGATAATGGTGTTTTATATGGTGAAAATACTAAAATAGATAATAAATATGTAATGAAAAAAGATACTTGTGAGTTAGGATATAAATTAAAAGATAATAAGAATAATATTGTTGTTGATAAGTGTATGTATACTTATAAAATATTATTTGACGATGCAATACTAGGTATTGATGAAGAAAATTACATATTATTTTACAAGAATAAAGAAATTGTTGGAGGAGAAATTACTTTAGAAGGTGACTATATTAAAGTTGCAGCATTCTTTGATTTACTTGGTGATGGTTCAACTTATAAATATTATGATAAAAATTTAAAACAAATAAATTTTGATGAAAATACAAGTGTAAGTTATATTGCTGATAATTTATATAGTGGCTATAATTATTCAGATTATAAAACATCACTTTTAGATAAAGATTTGAAAGTAATTGAAAATAACCTAAATAATATTGCTTGTGGATATAATGGCTATTGTGATGTGTCTAAAAGTTTATATGAACATTACTTATATAAAGATGGTAAGAAACTCGTAGATGATACTTTTGTAAATATAATTATAAATGAAGATGAGATAATACTTGAAACATTATATAAAACATTTTTAGTAAAACTCGGAAATAATGAAAATATAAAATTGGATTTTGGTTATACTTCTAATTTAGATTTAGATGAAATAATAGATAAATATGATTTAAAAGATATTGAATTTAAAATAAATAAAAATGAAGAACTATTTAAAAAGTATGCTTATATTGTAGAAAATAATTATATGCTGCTTACTTATAAAAAAGAAGTTTATGACTTATTTGAAATACTTGTAGATAATAAAAATTATCTTGATGAATTTTATTTTTTACATAAATTAGGATATTTAAATATTCATAAAGCTGATATATTGCTTGAAGGAAATGCTGCGGGAACTTATCAAGATTTTGATACTAGGATTGATATGATTTCTGATGAAGCTAGGATTATTTACCATGAGCTTGTACATTTTATTGATTATTCTATTAATAGTAAGACAAGTACAACTTTATATAGATGTAATGGTAAAGTGGACGTTTATGAAGCTACATTTGATATTCCTGATGGTTGTAGTTATGTTGGTGTTCCTTATACCAATTATATTACTGAGGCTGGAGCTGAAAGTTTTGCTTCAAAATATTTTATTAAGAATATTACAGCATATAACTTTGGAACTTATTATCTTCAGGCTTTAGAGTATGTTTATGGTAGTAGTGCTTTAAATAAATGGTATTTTAAAGATGATAATTATTTTATAAAAGTTTTATATGATGAATTTGATGATGATAAAGATGTTACTAAAATAGTGGAATCATTAAATGATACAACTTCTTTAAATAGCTACTATAAAAATACGGGATATTTAATCGATGTTTTAATTGATTTATATAAAAAACATAATGGTGAAGATTATTTAAGTGATAAAAAATTTGTTTATTTACTTAGACCTATGTTAGATTTTATGAATGTGGATAAGTCAAAGTATTATAACGAGTTTAAGAGTTTGTATAATATGGATTATAGTTTTTTAGAAGATTTAAAAAAGGAAATAAATTATGATTATTATAATAATTATTTAGTTCCAATAATTGTTAATGATAAAATGTATTTTAGCTGGAGTATTTGGAACGATTCATCAGATGATAGTGCTGTTGTTTGGATTAATTATGATTTCGATAATGATAAAGTTAATGATTATGTTGTAGTTGAAAAATAAAATCAATTCCTTTATATGCAATATTTTTAATTAAAGATTTATAAGTATATAGTTTGTATGATAATATTATTGAAAAAGCACTTATGTTAAATTTTAATTTTGCGTTAACATGGTGCTTTTTTTTTTTTTTTTTTTGGTGTAAAATGGGTACATAGTAAGGAAAATATCCAGTGTGATGTTGTTAGAAAATGGAGTATGATATATGAAGAAAGTAGTTAAGAAAATAGC
>CAKORG010000027.1 GCA_934101495.1 uncultured Bacilli bacterium | reverse complement strand
GTGCCGACAGAGAGAGTCGAACTCCCAACCTACTGATTACAAGTCAGTTGCGCTGCCAGTTACGCTATGTCGGCAAACAAAATATATTAAATAAAATGGTGGGCGCTATAGGACTCGAACCTATGACATCCTGCTTGTAAGGCAGACACTCTAACCAACTGAGTTAAGCGCCCATGTCTTGATGACAATTAAGATTATACCAGAAGGCAGACGCAAATGCAAGTAATTTTTATAAATTTTGTCTAATTTTTAGTAATTTTCTCTCTGTCGGCATAAATTTTGGGGAGATAGTATGTAAAAACTGGATTATTTTACACATATAAAATAAATAATTATTATTTAATCATTACTAAAACTTTTAATATATTTAAAATTGAACTTTTAAAAAACCTAGGGGTTGCATGAAAAAAAACTAGGACATGCCTAGTTTTTTTGTTTCAAATCTGGTCGAGAAGACAGGATTTGAACCTGCAACCCCTAGGTCCCAAACCTAGTGCACTACCAAATTGTGCTACTTCTCGATTCAAACAAAATTTTTAAATGGTACGCCCAAAGGGATTCGAACCCCCAACCTTTAGATCCGTAGTCTAACGCTCTATCCAGTTGAGCTATGGGCGCGTATTACTTCAGGTGCACTAACATTATATTACAATTTTTCTATTAAAGTCAATATTTTATACCAATTTTTTTATTATTTTCTTACTTTTAAATAAATTTTCTTTATTTTTTTCTTTAAAATTTCAATTTTTTATCAAAAAATGAGGTAAATTACTAAAAAAATAAAAAATTTGATACCTGCGACAAAAAACGACAAATTTTGCATATTTAACGTGCTATAATAACTAACCATGAAACAGAAATTAGATGAAAATATCAAAAAATTACTAATTGAGTTTTATTTAATCCAATGTAAGGGTTGGGTAAAGAGCCAAGGTAAAGGTACAAGTGCAGCAGGTATGACACTTGAATACTTACTTGGTAAAAAGGAGGATTCAAAAGCTTTACCAGACTATTATGGAATTGAATTAAAAACTAAACTCTGTACAAGTAATTATCCACTTAGGTTATTTAGTGCAGTACTTGACAATAGACCTAATGTAATGAATGAACTTTATGAAAAGTGTTCTTGGAAAAGAACTCGGAATGAAGGAGAACGTGAATTATATGATTATATAAATTCTAAAAAATTTTCTAATACACATAGAAAATATGCGTTTAAGTTAAAGGTTAATCGGCCTAAAAGGTGTGTAGAGCTTCTTATGTATAACAATTGGAATAAAACTCCTGTATACAATGATATGTCATGGTCCTTTGATGAACTTGAATTAAGACTTAACACTAAACTGTCATGCCTTGCCATTATACATGCTTGGAAAATGACGTTGAAGGAAAATAATGCTGATTATTTTAAATATGCAAATATTAATTTGTACCAATTAAAATCATTTGAAAATTTCATTGATTTAATTGAAGAAGGTAAAATTGCTGTTGATCTTAAATTATATCCATATTACACAGGTGAAAACAAAGGGAAACTTCGCAATCGTGAAACAACTTTTGTAATAAATGAAAGTGATATTTCTTTATTATTTGATAAAATTGATATAAAACTTAATGACATTTTGAGAGAAATTCCTAAAGAAAATAAACAAATTTAATTATTTTCTTTCTTTTTTTAATATAATTAAATTATGAATGAGGATTTAAAGCGGTTAAAGGATATTAAAATTGTTATATGTACTATTATAGTTTCATGCTATCTTGTTGATTTATCTTATACACATTATCATCCAAATACAGGCACGGGTATAACTTGGGATTTTTCTGTGAAATTTCAATTGACTAAGTAATTTAAAAACTGTATAATAATTAACACTTTAAGGGGGATGCTTATGCAAAAAAGAAATTATTTGGAATTGCCTAAAGAAAATGGACCAAGATTTTATTACAGAAGTGAACCACTTCAAAAATCAAAAGATGAGCTTGAAGAATTTTTGGAATGGGATAAAAGTATGAATAATTTAGCTTTTGCTAGAAAAATGATGTATTCACATGAACTTAAAGCTAATAATCTAGTGGAAGGCTATGGTGATGACTTAGAATTAATCGAAGCTGTTATTAAAAGAAAAATTGATACTATAAAAGATGCAGAAATAAAACAAAGAATTTTAAATCTTTATCATGGTTATTATTATATTTTACATCATCGAAAGATGGATGCAGAACATCTTCATGAATTATATCAAATTTTAAGTGAAAATCTTTTATGTGAATATGATAGGGGAAATATGGGACCTTTATATAGAGAAAAGGCTGTATATATACTTCAAAATGGAAGATTAGATATGGATTTGTCAGAAGGTGCTGATTATCAAAATATTGAAAACCTTATGTCTTATTATTTTGCTTTTGTTAATAAAACTCAAGATTTATCACAAATAGATGAATATATTAAATCACAAATTATGCATTTTTATTTTGTTTATATCCATCCTTATTTTGATGTAAATGGTAGAACAAGTAGAACTATGGCTATGTGGTATTTACTAAAAAAACAAGCTTATCCTTATATAATATTTAATCGTGGCATTAGTTTTAAAGGTTCTAAATATGATAGTGTAATTAAAGATGCTAAGGAAAGTTGCGATATTACTTATTTTTTAGAAATGATGCTTGATACTTTGAAGTTGGAGCTTGAAAAAGAACATATTATGCAAGATATTGCTTCTTCATGTAAACATAAACTAAGTGGTGTAGATTTTCAAACTTTACTTTATTTTTTAACAATGAATGGTTCAAAAACTTTGGCAGATTTTGGAGTTATTTATAATAGATTTAATGATAAAAAGACTACAAATGAAATTTATGCAGAAATGATTGAACCACTCATAGATATGGAAATATTTAAGGTTATAAGACAAACTAAAAGAGTAATAGGAAATATTCCAAATGTTGAACTTGAACTTAATCCTACTTTTTTTGAAAATGATGAAAAGCATTTATCTAGGATAAAATTAAAATGAGCTTAGATTTTAAACTAAACTCATTTTTCTATGAAATAAGCATAATATTCTTCGAATGAGATATTATTTTCATGAATATATTTTGCTATTTCTTTTCCTACATATCTAAAGTGCCATGATTCATAGTTGTAACCAGTTACTTTGACTAGTTCTTCGGGATATCTTAGAATAAATCCAAATCTGTAGCAATTATCTTTTAACCATTTGGCAGTTTCTGTGTCTTTAAATGTGTTTTTATTACTGTTTGATTTACTAAATATATCAAGAGTAAGTCCGGTTTGATGTTCTGATGAGCCTGGTCTTGCGGCTATACTGTCAGCATATTTTTGTCCTCGAGTATTTTTGTAATTATTATAAACAATTTCTTGCTCACTATATGACCTATATGAAGAACTAACCATTAAGTAATATCCTTGTTCTTCTTTAGCGACATTCCACATTTCTAAAAATGCATCATAAGTTACTTTTCTAGTTTTTTGACTTCCTTTATCTCCCCATGAGTATGTTTGGGATATAGTTACTAAGTCATTAGGTTCATAGTCACTTCCAAGTAGGTAATATTTATTTACTAGCATACTCGTATCTTTGCTTGTATCTGTATTAAATTCAACTTCATAAAACTTATTATCTAAATGGATATTTATGTTTCTAATTATAGTACTTAAATCTAACTTTTTGTTTTGATTCATATAATCTATGTATTTATAAAAGTTCTTTTTTAAAAAATATTTTTGTTCCATTAATTTTAAGTAATTTTCATTTACTTCATTATTTAGAAAATAGTTATAATCTTTTTCACTGAAATTATCTAGTATTTTACTTACTTCATCAGCTTTATAACCATGTTCTAGTAATTTATACTCATATGTTTGATGATATTTATATTCTTTATATTTGTAATTACCAAAGATGGTGCCTCCGATTATTAAAATGATTAATATTAAAATGTAGTAAACTCCTTTTTTTATTTTTCTTCTCTTAGTCATTTCGAACCTCCATTCTATAAATTTATTATAACATTTATTTTAGGTATTTACAAATATTTATAAATGTAGTACACTTAAGTTAACAATAAAGATGGTGATGATATGTACACAAATAAACAAATTATTGGTTTATGTCCAAATTTTTATAAAATAATAGAATTTAGTCCTTATGAAGATGATACTATATCTAAAAAGTTAATTAAACTTTATCAAGAATATATTTTTAGAATTGATATAAATAATCCTGAAGATGTTGAAAGTGTTATTAACTTGGATAAAGTTGTTAGTAAGTATATTGATGATTATTTATTTAGAAAAGAAATGCAAAAACAAATAGTGCAAATTAGAATAAAAAAAGATGCTAAAGATATCTTGAAAGAAATTATTCGTTCAATTATTAAGATTTTTGATAATTATGAAGAATATACTACGAGAGTTATCTATATTTCAAAATGGATTTAAAAGGGACGGAGGCGTTCTTTTTTTATAAAAAAAGACAACAAATATGTTTTTAAATTTGTTGCTTTCTTTGTTTAATATTATTTGTAGCCTTTTCTATAATATAACAATAAGACTTATAAGCATTTTCTTGCTTAGATGACTAAACCTTTCGTCTAATTCGAAAGCCTCAGTTTGTTCATCCAGTAACATACAAATGTCAACAAAAAAATGAGATAAATTGTTGCTAATTTGTAGAGTGTGGTAATAGTATTTATTATGAAAATTCATCGTATATTTATGCTTGCTATAAAGAAGAAAAAGTATTATAAAAATAAGAAGTTATTTTTTTGATAACTTCTTATTTTTTGTTATTTAAAATTGATTTTGGATAAGGTTTACGTTCATCTGTTCTATATGGCATGTAATCTATGCTAGTATTATAATAATCTGCTAGATTTCTTAATATTTCTGTAGGTATGTCGTTTGTTTCAGGTTCACATTGAGAATAGCCAGTTTGGCTCATGTTTAGATATTTAGCAATGTCTTTTTGAAACAGGTCTTTGTCTTCGCAAAGTTCTTTTTGTCTGTTCATATTTGTATCACCTTTAAAACAATATCATAACTTAAACAAGATATTGAATTATACCTTAAAATAAGTTATAATAGTATTAGATAATTTAAAATAGGTTATGTGAGGTAATTTTATGAAAAAAAGAGTTTTTATATTATTGATCGTGGTAGTTTTGGTCTACATTGGTGTGGTAATTGGTAAAACATCTAATAATGAGGATATTATTATGGATGATAAAGAAGTTAGTGTAATTAAACATGAAAATTCAATATCAATGATGCTCGAAACAGAAGCTGGAAGTGGAATTTATGAATTGACAACACGTGATAGCTGGCCAACAGAAGGATATGTGTTTAATACAGAACTATCAAAATGTAAAAATGGCGGGGAACTTTCATGGGATGATGAAAATAAAAGGGTTCTTATGAGTGGTAATGTTTCAGATAAATGTTATGCCTATTTTGAAACTGAACCAGGATATTTAACAATTTTAAATAATAATGGAGGAAAAGAATCAATTGTAGCTAAAAGCAATCCTACATTTTCTAGTGTATCAACAACTAATCAAGGTATGTATGCCGCTTTAGATGATTTAGGAACTTCTTACTATTTTAGGGGGGCTGTAAATAATAATTGGGTAAAATTTGGTAAAGATAATAGTGGAAATGATATTTACTGGCGTATAATAAGAATAAATGGTGATAACTCTATTAGAATGATATATTCTGGTACAGCCGCTCCGGTAAGTAGTACTTCAATTGTAATGACTGGAACAGGAACACAAATAAATAGTGCAACTTATAATTATAATATTGATGGAAAGGCTGAATATGTTGGATATCAATCTATTGATGGTCAGCAACATGGCTATGGAAATGCCTCAACAAATTCAAGTGTTAGAGATAGCGTGGCAAAACAAGAAATAGATAAATGGTATGCTAATACAACTATGAATACAGATGCATCAATCAAAAAGTTAGTAGCAGATGCAATATATTGTAATGATCGAAGTGCATCTTCCACTAAAGTTGCTTACTCAAAAACAGCATATACAACTTTAAGTACTTGGAATTCAAATGGTACTACATATTACTTTGGAGGCGTTGGAAGAACTCAAGTAGTACAAAATCCAATATTAACATGTCCAACAGAAAGTGATATGTTCACAGTAGGCCAAATTACTTTAGATGATGGTACTAAGAAAGGAAATAGTGCTTTAACTTACCCAGTTGGGTTAGTAACAATAGATGAAAATGTTATGGCTGGTGCTGTATCTGGTAGTTCAAATAAATCTTACTATTTATATACTGGTCAAACATTTTGGACAATGTCTCCACGTAGTTCGGGAAATACAACAGGTTATTATGGTAATTTTGGTATCAATAATACTGGTGGATATGGAAATTATTATGTACATAGGTATGCTTTTGGATTACGTCCTGTAATTTCTTTATCTTCTGAAATAAAGTTATCAGGTAATGGAACATACAATAATGTATATGAGGTGCATTAAAAACTAAAAATAATATAAATTTAACATAAAATCATATAATTAATAAGGTGAAGCTTATGCATATTAAAGATACCCTTATTAATTTTTTATATGATAAAGATTATTTTATATCCATTTATGATACATATATTCATGTTTTTAATTATAAAGATTTAGTTAGTTTAACTAGTAAACTAATTGTTTTAAAAATGGATAAGTTTAGTTTAGAAATAAAAGGTGAAGATTTATTTATAACTAGGATGATGCCAAATGAAATACTTATTAAAGGTAGAATAAAGAATGTAGGTATTACGTATGAATAAAAATATTGTGTGGATAAGTAGTAAATGTGATAATTATTATAGACTAATTAGAAAAATTGAAAACTTATCAATTAAAATTTATGAAGTTAAATACATAGAAAAGGTTCTTTATTTAAAAGTTACAAAAAAAGATTATGAAAAAATAAGTAAGTATATTATTAGTTATAAATTTAAGATTGTAAGAAATACTGGAATTAATAAATTAATTGAAAATATAAAGAAAGAAAAAATATTTGTAATTAGTTTAGTGGTAGGTTTACTTGTTTTTCTTTGTTTAAAAAATTTAATTGTTAAAATAAATATTGTCCATGAAAATAGTGATATTCGTGAGCTTATTAAAGATGAGTTAGATAGTTATGGAATAAAGGTTTTAAGTTTTAAGAAAAGTTATAAAAAACTTGAAGAAATAAAGCAAAGTATCCTTGATAAATACCCTGATAAACTTGATTGGATTGAGTTTGAAGTTAAGGGTATGGTTTTAAGTGTTAAAATAGAAGAGAGAATTATTACTGATACTAGTAAAAGTGATAAAGTTTGTGATGTCATTGCTAAAAAAAGTGGAGTTATTAGTGATATTAAAGTGGAAAATGGTGATGTTTTAGTTTTAATAAATGATTATGTACGAGAAGGCGATACCTTAATTAGTGGTATAGTTAAATATAATGAAGAAGATAAAAGATATACTTGTGCAGCGGGTGAAGTTTATGCTACGACTTGGTATACAGGTAGTGCAAGTATTCCTTTTAAATATAATGAATATGAGAAAGAGAAGAAAAAAAGATATAATTTAGTCTGGGAATATGATGGAACAAAACATGAAATTCTTAAAAATAGATTAGATAGTTTTGAAAGTAATTATAAACCTTTGCTTAAAGTGTTTAATTTTGGTTTATATCTTGATAAGCAAGTAAGTGTCAAAAAAATAGAAAAAGAATATAGCGAAGAAGAGGCTTTAAATGTTGGCATAGAAAAGGTAATTCAAACTGTAGAAAAAAAATTAACTAAAAAAGATACAATAATTGATAAAAAAGTTTTGAAAAAAGTTAAAAATAATAGTACAATGGATATAGAGGTATTTGTGGTTGTCAAAGAACTTATAAGTACTCAAAAAGAAATAGAGATTGAAAAGGATTGATTAGTATGTTTCTAAATACCATAAGGGCAGTTTTAAATGATAATTGGCCAGTACTTGTAATATTTATTGTTACTTTAGTTAGTATGAGATTTTTTTATTTAAGAGCTCATAAAGAAAAGGGAGCTTTTTATAAAGAATTTTTTGGAATACTTTCAATAGTTTATCTATTTTTGTTGTTTCAACTTCTTACTAAAGTAGAACTTAATGAGGGTAGTGGCTATAATTTAGTACCTTTTACAGAAATATTTAGATATAAAGTTGGTAGTAGTTTATTTATATATAATGTTGTTGGTAATATTTTAGCATTTGTGGTTTTTGGATTAATTGTTTCAATGTATATAAAACCTAAGACTGTTATGGCTCCATTTTTGATATCTTTAGTGGTATCTTCAACAGTTGAATTTGTGCAACTAAATATTGGAAGAAGCTTTGATGTTGATGACATAATTTTAAATGTTTTGGGTTGTGTTATTGGTTATCTTCTTTATATTGGACTTGCTGCTATTCATAATCATTTGCCAAAAGCATTACAAAAAGAAGGATTAATTAACATTATATGTTTTATTTTATTAATAATTATGGTATTATATATACTTAAGGTGATGGGGGTGTTAGCATTTTGAATCACTATGAGATAATAAATGAATTTAATGAAGAAGTAAAATGTGATTATTTACCTAAGATTATTAATAAATGTTTAGAAATGGAACATGTTGAAAATGCTGTTTTTACAATAATATTTATTGATGATGAGAAGATGCATGAGCTTAATAAGACTTACAGGGGTATTGATAGAACAACGGATGTTTTATCATTTGCTTATGAAGATAATGAAACTGTAGAATGTGATATAAGAATGCTCGGAGAAATATTTGTAAGTATTCCTAAAATGAAGGAGCAAGCTAAAGAGTATGGACATAGTGAAACAAGAGAACTTTCTTTTTTAGTAGTTCATGGCATACTTCATTTACTAGGTTATGATCATACTTTAGGTGAAAAAGAAGAAAAAGAAATGTTTAGTCGTCAGGAGTTGGTATTAAATGAGTTTGAAGAAACAAGAAAAGCATAAGAAAATGAGTTTTCAAAGATTTTTAAATAGTATTAAGTATTCAGTTGATGGTTTAGTTAATGCTTATCAAAATGAACAAAGTTTATGGCTTCATGCTATGTGTACAATATTAATTGTTATATTAGGTTTTGCTTTACAAATAAGCTTCATTCAATGGGCAATAATTGTTATAGCTTTAGTTGTAGTTTTAGCAGTTGAGCTTTTAAATACCGCAATTGAAGCAACAGTTGATTTAGTTACTAAGGAAATTCATCCACTTGCTAAAATTGCTAAGGATTGTGGTAGTGCAGCAGCATTTGTAAGTAGTATTATGGTATTTATTATTTGTTGTTTTATCTTTATTCCTAAGATTATTGCACTATTTTAGAGGTATTTATGAGAAGTGGGTTTGTAAGTATTATAGGTAGACCGAATGTTGGTAAAAGTACTCTCATTAATGCTATTATAAATAAAAAAGTTGCTATTACAAGTGATGTTTCTGGTACAACAAGAAATATTATTCAAGGAATATATAATGATAGTGATTCTCAGATAGTTTTTGTGGATACACCAGGGATACATAAACCAATTAATAGACTTGGTAAGGTTTTAAATAAAGAAGCATTAGCTCAATCAAAAGATGTTGATCTTATATTATTTGTAGTTGATGTTGCATCAGGTATTGGTAAAGGTGATATGTTTATTTTGGATAACTTAAAGGGTAGTAGGGTTCCTGTTATTTTGGTCCTTAATAAAATTGATGAAATAAGTACAGATAAATTATTTAGAACCATTAATGAATTTAAAGATATTTATCCTTTTGTGGAAGTTGTGCCAACATCTGGACTTAAAAAAGATAATGTTGAACATTTAATAAGTGTTATTAAAAATTATTTACATGATGAAGTTAAATACTTTCCAGATGAATATTATACATCAAGTAGTATTAAGTTTATGGTAAGTGAACTTGTGAGGGAAAAACTACTTCAAGTTACAGAAGATGAGATACCTCATAGTATTACTTGTTTTACAACTCTTTATGAAGAAAAGAAAGATATTGTAAATATTAATGTTGATATAATTGTTGATAGAGATAATATAAAGAGAATAATTATTGGTAAAAATGGTAGTAGACTTAAAACTGTAGGGACACTTGCAAGAAAAGAAATCGAAGAAGAACTTACAGGTAAAAAAGTTTATCTTGAGTTATTTGTTAAAACTATAAAGAATTGGAAAGATAAAGAAAAATATTTAATTGAATTAGGTTTTATAGATAATGAATAAAATTTAGAAATGTCACCCAATATATAATTAGGTGATAAAAATGAATAAAGAAGAAGCATGGAAAAAGTTTCAAGAATCAGGAAAAGTAGAAGATTATTTACGTTATAAAGAAGCTGAAAAGAAGGATTAAATATGCTAGAAGTAGATGGATTTGTTTTAAGTGAAATTCCATATGGTGAATCTAGTAAAATAATAAATGTTTTAACTAGAGAATATGGAGTAATTGGTATTATGTGTAAAGGTGCTAAATCTTTAAAAAATAGATATAGAGTACCTACGATGAAGCTAAGTTATAGTCATATTAACATAATGTATAAAGAAAACAAATTATCTACCTTAGTTAGTGCTGATGTAATTAATCCCTTTAAACTTGTCAAAAGTGATATTCTTTTGGTAAGTTTTTTGGCGTATTTAACGGAGCTTACTAGTCAAGTTGTTAAACAATGTAATGATATAGAAAATATTTATGATGATTTCATAAAGACTATTTTAAAACTTGAAGATGGATTAGATCCGATAGTTTTAACTAATATTTTGGAAATTAAATATTTGGAATATCTTGGTGTGTTATTTAATTTAGATGAATGTGTTATATGTGGAAATAAAAATAATATAGCTACGTTTGATGCTGATAAAGGTGGGTATATTTG
This sequence comes from uncultured Bacilli bacterium, assembly GCA_934101495.1. Lineage (GTDB taxonomy): Bacteria > Bacillota_I > Bacilli_A > RF39 > UBA660 > Onthocola_B. The sequence continues at coordinate 1,120 of CAKORG010000027.1, read as the reverse complement.
TATAAATTGCTTAACTAATGAAATAATTGTAGATAAAAAAGTAATAAAAATGATAAGAATGTATTATTATGTAAACATTGATTCAATTAAAGAAATTAAAGTTGATGATGTAACTAAAAATACTATAAATAAATATTTAGATTTATATTATGAAAGATATACAGGACTTTATTTAAATAGTAAAGATTTTTTGAAAAAATTAATGTAGGGTGGTAGTATGGCAAATTTAACATTTTATTATGGAACGATGGCAGTTGGAAAGACAACTAAGTTATTACAAGATCATTATAATTATTCAAAATATTTGATTAATATAGTGGTTATGAAACCTAAAGTAGATACTAAAGGTAGTAATACAGTAGTAAATAGAATTGGAGAAAATATAAAAGTAGATGTTTTAATTCCAAAAAGTGCTAATTTGCTTAGTAAAAAATATATGAGTAGGTTTATGTATGCTGAATTTATTTTAGTTGATGAAGCACAGTTTTTAAGCAGAGAACAAATTAATCAGTTGTGGTTTATTGCTCATAAATATAATATTTCTGTTATTTGTTATGGACTTAAAAGTAATTTTAAAGGTGATTTATTTGAAGGCTCTCAGCAGCTTTTTGCTCGAAGTGATGAAAAACATGAATTAACTGTTAACTGTTTATGTGGAAAATCAGCAATGTTTAATGCTAGACGTGTTAATGGAAAATATAGTGCAAGTGGTAAAGAAGTTGTTATTGATGGTGCTAATGATGAAGTTGAATATATTCCTCTTTGTGCTGATCATTATTTAGAATATGTTATGAATGGAAGGTATAAATAAAGCTATTAATTTACATTAGACAAAATTGACCATTTGTGATATATTATTGTTGCAATTGGAAATAAGTTAAAAATTAAAAAAGTGGGTGAACAGCCCTATAAATGGCAGCAAACAAAGTAGGCTAGAATTTGAATTCTAGTCTTTTCTTTTGAAAATAATAAAATTAATCTTATATTTCTTGTAATTATTAATATATTTAGGTATAATTATATTTATCAAAGGAGTGATTTATTTATGAAAGTAACTATGGAAGAATTAGTTAACTATTGTAAACAATATGGTTTTATTTTTCAAGGAAGTGAAATATAT
>CAKORG010000026.1 GCA_934101495.1 uncultured Bacilli bacterium | reverse complement strand
CTTGAATATAAAACAGTAACGGATGGAAAAGGTGCATCAATATCTGGTTTTGATATTACAACTAAAACAGGATTAATAACACTTTTAAGTAATAGAGAAATAACAACAACAAGTACCAAAACAGATACATGGAATATAACATCAACATTTGTAAATTACAATGCAGACCAAAGTAAGAATGCCGGTAAATCATTTTCTGGTCAAGTATTAATATCAAAAGATTCATTTGATAATTATAAACCAAATACAATAAATACACTTAGTGCCACAAAAAGTGGAACAAATTTAACAGTTAACTTAAATGTTGAACAAGGAAGTAATGAAATAGATAAGTATTATTATGCTATTGAAGAATCAAATGGTATAGCGATGTTAAATAATAATGAAAATAAAGTGCAAAGATTGAGTAATAAATTGGCAGCTAATACTTTAACATATGTTGAAAGTACATCTAGTTCACATACATTTACTAATTTAAATTCATCAAAAGACTATAAAGTATCAGCTTATGTAGTAGATAAAAAGAAATTAAAATCAAATACATATGAGTATAATTATTACTCAGATAATTATGTATATCCAATAATAAATAAAGTAGAAACTACAGTAACATCGAACTCAATAACAGCTGTAGTAACAGCAACCAAAGGAACAAATAATATATCAAAGTATTATTACTCAATTGATGGTGGAAATGCATTTGTTGAATCTACAAGTAACTCTTATACATTTAATAGCTTAATTAAGAATACTAGTTATAAAATTGTTATTAAAGTTATGGATAGTAATAACAAATATTCAAATGTATTTGTTGCTAGTTCGAAGACAAGTAATCCAGTAACACTAGCAAGTTACGTAAAATCATTATATAAAGGAACACAAGGAGCAAATGATATATATTATCACAATTCTAGCTTAGCAAATGGAGCAGGAGACAATAGTTATAGATATGCTGGTGCGAACCCAAATAATTATGTTTGTTTTGGTTCAAATGCAAGTACTTGTCCAGAGAATAACTTATATAGAATAATCGGAGTATTTGGGGATAATGTAAAGCTAATAAAAGCTACAGAGGCATTAAGTGGACTATTGGGAACAGATGGGACCTATGTACCAGATACAACATATACAACATATAAATTGTCGAATTTAGACTCATGTCCAAGTACTTCAACAATGTACTTTGAAACATCGACTATTAGAAAACCTGCTAAGAAAAATATTATTGCTGCAAAATCGGACGGCGGCTGTAACAATTGGAAATATTCCGAATTGAATACGATAAATTTGAATACGAATTATTTGAATAATATTGGAAGTATATGGTCAAATATGATTGAGGATACAACATGGAAAGTAGGTGGTCATACCACAAATTCAGTCACTGCAAAAGCAATGTATACTGCCGAAATAACGAATGCTACCAAAACATTTGGCCCTAGCGATGGAGTATCGAAAATAGGATTAATGTATGCAAGTGATTATGGATTTGCAGCAGATCCAATTGCATGGACTGCAACGTTAAGTAGTTATAATAGTTCAACAATAACATCAGTAAATTGGATGTACAAGGGCTATTATTATGAATGGACAATAACACCTAATTTTTCAAATAGTAACTATGTGTTCTGTTTTTCCAGTTCCGGCAATATATTGTCACTTGGTACGAATAGCAGCGGTGTGATTTATCCAGTATTTTATCTTAATCCTTCTGTTCTCTATGCTGGAGGATCTGGAACTAAAAATTCACCAATAACTTTGGTAGTGTGATGGTTTGCTTAAAAAGGCATTGATAAAATATAATAGTAATCACTTTAAAAGAGTTCAAATCATTTTGAACTCTTTTCTATATCTTTAAAATAATTATATTTAAGTGTTAAATCATTTTTCTTTATTAAATAATTCACATAATAATTCTTTTCTTCTAAAGTATTCTGGTTAATATATTTATTATTAGTAACTGCACCACCATCTACATAAACATTGCCATCATACCACGAGTAATCACTAAAGAATACTATTTTTTGATAATTATTGCTTAATGCATCTTGCCCAATATAATAGTTAGGATTGTAATCTATACCAAATAAGTTAAGTACTGTTGGTAAAACATTTAATTGTGATGTAACAGTTCTAATTGTTCTTTTATCTTTATTGTTGGTATAAATAAAGAATGGTGTATGATTAATTAAGTTATTACTTGTATTTTTATATTTATTTAATATTGTTTTATCTGACAAAGTATATAGGTAATGGTCTGTTAGAACTACGATTGTTGTTTTATCAAATAGTTCTCTTTCCTTTAATTCTTTAACTAAAAGTTCTATCATGTAATCTGTTTCTTTTGCTTGTCTTCTTGCACAATCTTCTTCAGTTAAATCATAACTTATATTTTCATTTTCTTTACTATCTAAATCAAGAAGCATCTTACAATTTCCTTTTTCAGCACTAAAAGGCATATGATTTGTATAAGTTATAATATAATCTACAAACTTTTCATTACCAAACATCTTTTCTTTGAATTCTTTGTTTAAAAGAAGTTCTCTATCTAGATAGTATGAATTATCTTTATATGTATTTTGGTCCACTAGGCCATAATAGTTATCATAACCCCAGTTTTTATAGTTAGTACCTCTAGAATAATATTCTTTAGTATTCATATGAAAAGCATTAACTGTATAACCTTGATCTTTAAATAAATGCGCTAAGCTATATGGGAATGAATTTTTATTAAATGTATAAGCATTTTGAGTATATGAAAGGGGAGTAATAAACCCTGTGTTTACAGCAAACTCTGAATTAAATGTTGAACCACCACCATTATAATATGAATAATGATTAGTAAAATTAATGGAGTTTTTCATCATATTATAAAGAGTCGGAGTATCATTTTTATTAATTAGCCAAGAGTCTATACCTTCGAGCTGTACAATAATTAAATTATTATCTTTATATTTTCCTGTATATTTATTTTTATTTGTTTCTTTTTCTTTAGCATATTCTTCTTTTAAAAACTCAATATCTTTTTCATTAGTGGTTTCACGTTTTAGAAATATTATATAGAAGTTTCTAACAGTATATTCATATAAACCAGATACTTTCATTGCTTTATTGTTATCATTAAAACTATTATAAATATTTCTTGGATTACGCCATGTACTCCATGTTAGTTCTTCATTTGCTTTACCTAAAAGAGATGGAGTAATACTATGAAGAAGAATAAAAATAAATATTGTTATTAATATATTTTTGTGAGATTTGTGTTCTTCTTTTGGATATATTTTTAAAGCTAGTATAAAAGTTATAAATATTGGTATCAAGAATAAATAAACTGATAAATCACAATTTTTAATGGAGTCAAGAAGATATTCTGAACCTTCACCAGCCAGCATGACCATACTAAAGTCAAAAAAGACACTTGTCATAGAGTAATAAATATTATTTACTAAATATAGTGCTAAACTAAGTATAAAAAATAAAATATAAATGATTTTACCAATTTTCTTTTTGGAAAATAAACATATACTTATAATGAGAGAAATCCATAATAGAGTAAAGAGGTTTGGAACTAGCTTTAGTAAACCATAAAATTCTACTTTATATCTTGTAAATATATCTATTAAAATAAATGGTAAAGCTAATAGTAATAAATAATAGTATTTTTTTATAAAAGTTTTAACTATATTATATACTTTTTTAATCTTAACTTTAAATGTTGTTTTTTTAGTTTGTTTTTTTTTCAAAATAAATCACCACTAGATAAAGTATACTATAAATAGATTGTTTTGTAAAGCTTGATAGTCAACAAAAAAAGGTTGACACATATAATTTTATGTGATAAGATTAATTTAGTTAATTTAGTGAGGAGGAGAATATATGGCAGTTAAATTAAGACTTAAAAGAATGGGTTCTAAACAAAAACCATTTTATCGTATTGTAGCTGCAGATTCAAGATTTCCAAGAGATGGAAGATTTATTGAAACTGTAGGTACTTACAATCCAGTAGCAAAACCAGCTGAAATCAAAATTGATAAGGAAGTTGCTATTAAATGGTTAAATAATGGAGCAGAACCAACTGATACAGTTAAAACTTTACTTAAAAATGAAGGTATTTTAAAAGAATTTGCATCAAGCAAAAAAGGTAAGTAATTATGAATATAGTAGAATATACAGAATTTTTAGTTAAAAGTCTTGTAGAAGATCCAGATATGATAAAAGTACAAGAATTTAAAGAAGATGAATTTACTATTATTGAAGTAATGGTACCTGAGGCTGATATGAAATATGTAATAGGAAAAGCTGGTAAAAATGCTCATGCACTTAGAACACTAGTTTATGCTTATGCATATATTCATAAAATGCATAAAATTAAATTGAATATTGAAGCTTTTTAAATTAAGTAGAGATACTTAATTTTTTTGAAATAAAGGAGGTTTATATGAGATTTGAAAGAATAGTTTTATCGCTCAGTGATGCTCAAAGTATTATGAAGAATTATTTGGAAAAAATTATGGATTTTCTTAATGGCGAGATAGTAAGATGTGAAACTGGAGTTTATTTAATGGATAGATGTCAATATCATGGTGAAGAAGCTAAAAGATTAAGAGAACTTAATAATAGATCATATTTTGATATTTTGAGATATGCATTAATTGATAAAGGATATCCAGTTAAATATATTAAAGAAGTTAATCATAATGGTGAAATAAAATATGAGTGTATTTATGAATTGGTTAGTAAAAGAGGTAGATAGTGTGAAATGTTTTTTGAAAAGTATTTTGGCTGGTATTATGATTGCTATTGGTGGTACGGTTTATTTATCACTTGATAATAAAGTAGTTGGTGCTAGTTTGTTTACGATTGGTCTTGTTAGTGTTTTGCTTTGTAATTTTAATCTTTATACAGGTAAGATTGGTTATTTGGTTAATAATTTCAATTTAAAATATATAAAGGAAATGTTTATTACTTTAGTTGGTAATTTTATCGGGGCATCTTTTATAGGTTTTATTCTAAGGTATACAAGAATTTATTCTAATGTTAAAAGTAAATCTGATATACTTGCTGTAGCAAAGTTAAATGATAGTTTATTGAGTATTTTTATACTTTCAATATTTTGTGGTTTACTTATGTATTTTGCTGTAAATGGATTTAAGAAAGTAAATGATTTTGGTAAATATTTAGTTGTATATTTAGGGGTTGTAGTATTTATCTTATGTGGATTTGAACATTGTATTGCTAATATATATTATTTTTCTGTAGCTGATGTTTGGTCACTTAAAACTTTAGGTTATGTTGGGGTTATGATACTTGGTAATTCCATAGGGGCATTTATTTTGCCATTATTTAATCTTTACATTAAGGATTAATCAATATTTTTATTCTTTATAAACTCAGTGAGCATTTTTGTAAGTGCTCTTTTTTCTATTCTGGAAACATAACTTCTTGAAATCCTTAGTTCATCTGCTATTTCTTTTTGAGTCATATCTTTAGTATTATTAAGGCCATATCTTTTAATTATTATTTCTTTTTCTCTTTTATTTAGTAATTTTAAGTATTTCTTTAGAAGATTAATATTATTTTTTAAATCAAGTGTTTCAAATAAATCAACATTTTTATCTTTAATAACATCAATTAAATTTATTTCATTTCCTTCTTTATCATGACCTATGGCATCATTTAAAGATACTGTTGGGCCATATTTCTTTTGACTTCGAAAGTGCATTAGTATTTCATTTTGAATACATCTAGCAGCATATGTAGTTATCTTCGTTTTTTTATCACCATTATAGGTATCAATACCTTTGATAAGTCCAATAGTTCCAATACTTATTAAATCATCAGTCATAGTCTCTTTAGTATCATACTTTTTAACAATATGAGCCACTAATCTTAAATTGTGTTCAATTAATTTATTTCTTGCTTCTTTATCCCCGTTTAACATTTTATTTATACAATCCTCTTCTTCTTTAGTAGAAAGTGGTTCTGGAAATACATTGTTAGAATAAGAACCAGTGAAAAACAACATTCCTTTAATAATATTGAGTAAGTTTAAAAACATAATACACCTCATTAAAATATATACAAATATTATAAAAAGTATGCTATAATAAAGAAATCGGGTGGTATGGTATTATGGAAGAAATAATAACTAAATTGGTTGAAAAAGTAAGAGATAAAACTATATGTCTTAGAGATTTTTATGATTTTTTGACAAAAACAAGAATAGACAATAGTATTAAGTTTATTTCTTTAGTGTGTGAAAATGATATTATAAATGCTTATCTAAGGTCTTTTTTTGGTGATGAAAAGTATACTGAAGAAGAAATAATAACAAAATATGGAGATATTGAAGGGAATATTTTAGTAAGTTATGCTTTGGTTAGGAATTTAATTAAAGAAGAAGTTATAGATTATGAGGATGAAGACGTTAAGACTTTGAGTTCTTTAGATTTGTTTTTTAAAGATATTGAAAATTTACCAATTTTATCTAAAGAAGAAACTTTAAAATATGTTGAACTTTATCAAGAAAATAAAAAGTTGGGTAATGAGTCTTTATGTAAATATTATCAAAATTTAATTATTGAAGGAAATATTAGATTAATTATTTATGTTGCTAAAAGTTTTACTTGTCCTGAAATTCCTTTGGAGGATTTAATTAGTGAAGGCTTTTTTGGTATTGTTAGGGCAATTGAATGTTTTGACTCTTCTTATGATTGTGCTTTTTCTACCTATGCTATTTATTGGATTAAACAAAGAATTACAAGAAGTATCTATAATAATAATAGAAGTATAAGATTACCTTTACATATACAGCTTAAACATAGAAAATATGCAATTGCTAAAAAAGAACTTTCTAATAAATTAGGAAGAAATGCTACGAATGAAGAAGTTGCAATTGCTATGGGAGAAAGTGTTGAATCTATAAATGAATTAGTTGGTTCTATTAAAGAAGTTACATCTTTAGATGAAAAAATAAGTGATGATTATAAGTCTGATAGATATAATTTTGCTGTAAGTGATGCTAGTTTTTTTGAAGATGAAGTTGTAAATAAAGAAACTATTTTGAAATTAATGTCATGTTTAAGTGAAAAAGAAAAAGATATTATTATGAAGAGATTTTTTTTAAAGTATACTTTAGAAGTAATTGGTAAAATGTATGGAGTATCTAGAGAAAGAATAAGACAAGTTGTAGATAAAGCTTTGTTTAAGATGAGAAATTTTTCAAAAATAAAGGTAACTATTATGGATGAAAAAACTGGTAGATTAATTTTAGATTATAAGACTTTAAAAGATGTTATTGGTGAAGAAAAAGTAAATGATTTTGATAGCTATATTCAAGTAAATAGTAGGATGAGATTGATTTATTTTAAGGCCTTTGGAGAAAATCTAGATAAAGTTTACGATGAAAGTAATTTGGAAAGACAAGAAGTTTATGACTTAAAAGCATCTATAAAAAGAGTTATGAGAAAAAATGGCACTGGTATTGGTAAAAAGTATGATAATAAAACTTTAGAAGAAATATTTAGACTTGCATCTAATATGAGTGATGAGAGTATAAGAGAAGCTAAAAATAAATGGTGGAGAAAAGCTATGGTAAGTGACGATGATAGTACCAGCGTTTTAGTTAAAGCTTTTGGAGTAAATGGAGATGATCCTTGTGCTTTAAAGACTTTAAATTCTGAAGAAAGAATGAAACTGAGAATAAAGCTGGATTATTGGATTGTTAGATTAAGTGAAGAAAGTAACAAGAAGAAAAATTCTTATGCGTATAGAACTTTAAATGAAATATTGGAACTATCTTTTGAAGATACAATGTATTTTATGAGTACTTTAGATAAGACTTCACACCTATATACAACAATTATAAGAGTCTTTGGAGAAGATTTAAAAGGTTATTTAAATAAAGATGAATTAGAAAAAGAAGAATATAAAAAACTTATAAGTGGGTTAAGTGCTATGAAAGAAGTAGTGGAAAGAAATAATAATTTTAAAGGTAAGTATTTAAATGATATAGTTCAAATTAATTTAAGTGATATTGCTGGGCTTGTAAGTGTAGAGGAACTGGGGTTATTAAAGGTTGCTTTCGGAAATAATTTAGACAGAAGATTTATAAATACTGTTGGTATAAAATCTTTAAGTAAAGTAATAAACCATATTAATAGACAAACAAAGAATGAGAACGTAAATGAAGAAAATGAGTCTAAAGATAAAAGTATGTATGATAATATAACTTTGGATATGATATTAGGTATAAGCTATGAAGAAGTACTTGTTATTTTTAATAAAACGAGAAAAGGTACTAGTACATATAATATATTTGTTAAAGCTTTTGGGAAAGATTTAAAGGGTGCTTTTAATATTGAAAGTTTAAATAGAAGTGAAAGATTGATTTTGTATAATAAGATTGCAAGTCTGAAAAGCAAGGTTAGCTTAGAAAAAGAAGAATGTCAAAAAAGATGTAAAAAGAGTATATATGATAATATGACTTTAGATATGATATTAGGTATAAGCTATGAAGAAGTACTTGGTGTTTTTAATGAATATAGAAAAGATACAAATATTTATAAAATATTTGTTAAAGCTTTTGGTGAGGACTTTAAAGGAACTTTTGATTTGTCTCATTTAAATGATAGTGAAAAATTAACAATATATAATAAGATTAACAGATTGAAGAAGAAACTTTTAACGGAACTTAAAAATAACAATTTAGATGAATATCATATGTGTATTATTAGCTTAATGCCTCAAGAATATAAAACTATACTAACTTTGTATTTTGAAAATTGTAGCTTAGATGAAATTGCCAATTTAACTGGTTTAAATGTGAATGATGTAAATAATAAATTAAAAGAAGGTATATCATTTATGAAGAAAGTAATTAGTCTATATAATAGAACTTTTGGTGTAGATGTACCTGAAAATGAAAAAATGTTACGTTAAAGTAGCATTTTTTCATTTTAAATAACTTTTATATTCATTAAATACTTGTTTTATTTTTATAAAGTTATCTTTGCTATAATACCTAGAATATCTTTCTATATCAAATATAGCAGGATTTTTTAAGACATCTTTCCAATTTTTCTTAATAAATGAATAAGTAAATTCTAGTTCTTCATTTGAGAAATTAGCACCTTTTGATATGGCAAATTTATTTATATCGTCTTTAGTTAATTTATTTATATAAGCTCCGATTATATTAAACATTATTAATCACCTTAATATATTGTATGAAAAATATAAAAAAAGGAATACTAAATTGTATGAAGAGATATATATTTTTAAGTTCTATCATCCTGATTTTTATTATATTTGGTATTAAGTTGGGTATTATTATATCTAATTCTTCTTATTATGAGAAAAAACTAGAGGAAAAAACTAATATTTATGTTAGTGGTGTTAGTAGTCCAAGAGGAAGAATTCTAGATACAAATGGTAAAGTTTTAGTGGATAATATCGGGGTTAAAACTATTTATTATAATAAAATAAAGGGTATAAAAACTATTGAAGAACTAAAGATAGCTAAATCTTTAGAAAAAATAATTGATGTTAAAGAAGCATCTATTGATGAATTAAAAAAGTACTATCTAATTACAAATAATAATGGTAAAGATTTAATTACAAGTGATGAATATAGATTATATGAAGAAAGAAAAATAAGTAATGAAACATTAGAAAAGTTAAAACTTGAAAGAATAACTGATGATATGATTAATTATGATATAGATACAAAAAAAGTAGCTCATATATATAATTTAATGAATAAAGGTTATATTTATAGTAAAAAAGAGATTGTTAAAAATGTTAGTGAAGAAGAGTTTGCTAAAGTAATTGAAAATAATATTCCTGGTGTTACGGGTGAAATTACTTGGGAAAGAACATATCCTTATGGTGATACTTTAAAAAATATATTTGGTAAAGTAGGGTCAATAACTAAAGAAAATAAAAATTATTATCTAAATGAAGGTTATGAACTTACAGATATTGTGGGTTTAAGTTATATAGAAAAAGAATATGAAGAATATTTAAAAGGAGAAAAAGCTAAATATAAAGTAGAAAGTGATTATAAATTAGTTAAAATAAATGATGAGAAAAAAGGAAATGACTTAGTTTTATCAATTGATATTGACTTACAAATGAAAGTAGATGAAATATTAAAAAATAAAATTATATTAGGTAAAAAACATGGTAATACTGAATATTTTAAAGATAGTTATGCAATTATAAGTAATCCTTCTTCTGGTGCCATTTTAGCCATTTCTGGTCAAAGATTAAATGAAGATAACACATTTAGTGATATTAGTTTAAATACAATTAATAAATCTTATACCATGGGAAGTAGTGTAAAGGGAGCAACTATTGCAGTGGGTTATAAATATAATTTAATTACTCCGGGGGCATATATTAATGATGCTTGTGTAAAGCTTGAATTTATACCTTTAAAATGTAGTTTTAAAAGATTAGGCAAAGTAAATGATTTAACAGCCTTAGCTAATTCATCAAATTATTACCAGTATATGATTGCAATTAATTTAACGGGTAATAAGTATAAACCAAATATGAAACTTAATGCTACTAAAGAGCATTTTAAAACTTATAGAGATATGCTAGCAAGTTTTGGCTTGGGTGTTAAAACAGAAATTGATTTGCCGGGTGAACAAATAGGAATAATTGGTTCAACAGTGGCAGATGATCTTCTTCTTAATCTAGCAATTGGGCAATATGATACCTATACACCAGTGGAACTTTTACAATATATAAATAGTGTTGCAAGTGGCAAAAGAATGGCTTTAAACTTAATGAAAGAAATAAAGAATAAAGATAATGTTATATTAGAAAATAAAATAAATATTTTAAACGATGTTGATTTAGATAAAGAAAGTTTAACCAGAATAAAGGAAGGCTTAAGACTTGTTCTAAGTGAAGGAACTGGTAAGTTTTATGTGCCTCAAGGGTTAGATTTTGCTGGAAAAACTGGTACAAGTGAAAGCTTTTTAGATACCAATAATGATGGTAAAGTAGATACTGCTACAATTTCTTCATCGTTCGCAGGCTTTTATCCATCTGAAGACCCAAAGTTTAGCATCGTAGTTATTACTCCGAATGTATCTCATAAGAATGGTAAAACTGATGCTTTTTATTTCGGAGCAAGTAAAATAACTAAAGACATAGTAAATTATTTAAATGAAAAATATTAATTTTGTCTTGTCAAAATGTGAATTATATAGTAAAATTATACCCAATTATTCAAAAAAATTAATCCTATTAAAGTAAAATCAGGTAATTATAAGAAACATACTTCTATAGTTAAGAAAAAATATAAACGAAATGTGGGAACAAGATATGTATTTCATACCAAAGATTTAGAAGTAAATGCTGACGTTGTATATTTAACCATTATATATGGCAATGTTTTTATAAAATATATAAAAAAGTATTAAAAACATTTGACAAACATACAATAATGGTGTAATATATTGTTGTTACTTGAAAAAGGAAAGAGATTTAGTATCCACCTGATTGCAAATAGCGATAGGTAAATGCCATGAAAGTATTTAGATTTATTTGATAAACTTTTTTGGAATGGATACTAAATAGGTATCCATTTTTTAATGACGTTGGAGGTGCTTATTATAGCAAAGATAGATAGTAATGAACTACCAATCAATGAAAATATTCGTGCAGAAGAATTGATGGTAATTGGGCCAAATGGCGAAAAGATGGGACTAAAAAAACGTAAAGATGCTCTTACACTTGCAGGGTATGCTGGACTTGATTTAGTTTTAATGAATGGTAATGGCGTTCCAGCTGTTGCTAAAATAATGGATTATAACAAATATCGTTATGAAAAACAAAAAAAACTAAAGGAAAGTCAAAAGAAAGCAAGAGAAGCAAATAAAGAGATGAAAGAATATCGTTTGTCAGTAACTATCGATGTTGGAGACTTTGAAACAAGAAGAAAAAATGCTAAAGAATACCTTGAAAAAGGACATAAAATTAGAGCATTTATCCGTTTTAAAGGTCGTCAAATGGCAAGACCAGAACTTGGTAGAGATGTACTTCTAAAATTTGCAGATGCCTTAAGTGATGTTTCTGTAATTGAAACTGAACCAAAGCAAGAAGGAAGACAAATTGCAATGATTTTAGCACCAAAAAAGAAAGAAGGAAATTA
>CAKORG010000025.1 GCA_934101495.1 uncultured Bacilli bacterium | reverse complement strand
AGATATAAAGAACGTTGGGATAAACTTGCTAGAAGTGTTAAAACTGTAAATCAAAGTATTGATGAACTTCATACAACTAGTGAAAAAATAACTAAAAGATTTGATAGCATCAATAGTGTTGACTTAGAAAAGATAGGTTCTAAAGAGGATGAAAAAATGATTGAGATGAATTAAAGTCTCAATCATTTTCTATTGCATAATGGTATCTGAGTATAAGTTAAATGTCAACATATTATTTTTTCATAATTGATTTTGTGTATGGTTTTCTTTCATCAGTTCTATAAAGAATATAATCAATACTAGTATTATAGTAGTCTGCTAAAAGTCTTAAATAATCAACTGGAATATTTACTTTTTCTAATTCATATTTACTATAGTTGGATTGGTCTATTTTTAAATAATTTGCAATATCTTTTTGATATAAATCTTTGTCCTCTCGTAATTCTTTTAATCTATTCATGTTTATCACCCGTAGAAATATTAACATAGTTATAATTTAACTATTGACAAATAGGTAAAATTTACCTACAATATATTTATGATAGTTAAAATATAACTATGGAGGTTGATTATGAAAAACAAAAAGAAATATATTTTTATAATAACTATTTTATTATTATGTAGTATTATAATGTATTTGTTAAATGAAAATCATGGTTTAAAAGAGAGTAGTAATAATTATGAAAATAACAAAGTTACAAAGCATGAAAATATGTTATCCATGATGCTTGAAACGGAAGCAAATTCTGGAAATTATGAAATGACCACAAGAGAAACTTGGCCAACAGATGGTTATGTGTTTAATACTGAATTATCAAAGTGTGAAAATGGTAGTGAACTTAGTTGGGATGATATAAATAAAAGAGTTGTTATGAGTGGTAATAAATCAGATAAGTGTTATGTATATTTTGACATAAAACCACAAGTATTATTAGCAAATTACATAAAATCATTATACACAGGAACACAAGGAAATAATGGTATTTATTATCATGATGCAAACTTAACAAATGGAGCAGGTGATAATAGCTATAGATATGCAGGAGCAAGTGAAAACGTCGATAACTTTGTATGTTTTGGAAGTACAACACCATGCCCAACAGATAATCTGTATAGGATAATCGGAGTATTTGGAGATAAAGTAAAATTAATCAAATATGATTATGCAAATAGTAATCTACTTGGAACAGATGGGGATTATAGTACAGATACATTTTCAAAAAGTGATTATTCATCATATAAAGGAGAATTAACGACAATAAATAGATATTACTGGAATTACTCAACAAGTAAAAACACATGGAGTAAAAGTAATTTAAATAAAGTAAATTTAAATACAAATTTCATAACAAATATAGGAGCTGACTGGGCGGCTAAAATAGCAGAAACAACATGGAAAGTTGGAGGAAATACATCTGAAAATATAACTTCAAAAACACCATCAGTAGCATATCAAAATGAAATAGTAAGTCCAGTAACAACAGATGGAGCAACAGAATATAGTGCGAAGATAGGCTTAATGTATGCAAGTGACTATGGATTTGCAGCAGACCAAAGTGCATGGACATCTAATCTTATTGATTATGATGGCGCAGCCATCAAAAGTGTCAATTGGATGTATATGGGGCTTTATGAATGGACAATTTCCCGTAATGCGAACAATTCGAACAGTGCGTTCCATGTGTACCTCGATGGTTACGTGGACAGCGAGTTCGGGGATAGCCGCTTCAGTGGCGTTCGCCCGTCCTTCAATCTTTCATCTTCCATAACCTATGTGTCGGGGAGTGGCAGTGCCAACGACCCGATCGTAATAAACTAGTACTTTAGGCCATTGCCATCGCGCGTCCGCGTGCTAGGCAAGCCGCGACAAAATTAAGCAGAGGCAAGAAGAAAACAGTAAATTATGGTAGAACAAAAGGCTGCCGCGTCTGCGGTTAGTGCAGGCGTGGCAGTGTCGCCAGCGAAAGTTAGTAACAAAAAAATTTGGCATTCATGAGGCATGATGTAAGTCTAAAAAGGGTAATCTTGTGGTAAAATTTCCCGTAATGCGGACAATTCGAACAATGCGTTCAATGTGTATTTCGCTGGCAGCGTGAGCAAGACGTTGGCGGTATTGTGTTCGGTGTGCACTCAGTCTTCAGTCTCACATCTTCTGTAACATATGTCGAAGGTGATGGAACTAAAAATTTACCAATTCGCATAAACTAGTAGCTAACATATTAAAAAGGGCTCTTCGAAATGTAGTGGGGAGCTAAAATAACCCTTCATCGAAATCTGGTGGGGAGTTTTCTTAAGATAGCTTCGAAATTCAGTGGGGAGTTTTAATAAAAAAGCTTCGAGATCTAATGGGGAGATGATAATGTTGTTTTATCATCTCTTTTTATATTTGTATTATCTCATAATAAATAAGGAGTTGATATAAGTATGAGAAAAGATATTGATAATGATTTATTTGATAAATTGATATATGAGATATTTAAAAAATAGCTAAACAAAATGAAATAACCTTGATTTTATGCCGAGAAAACTTTTGACAAGTAAAGAAATATTATTTTACCGTTTTGGAGTTTAATGATTATTGTTTTCATTTTTGAAAGCAATAATCATTAAAACGATTTATAATTATTTTAAATAATATTTCTGCTTGTCAAAAGGAAATTGGAATAAAAATGTAAATGGTAAAAATATAAAAAAGTTAAAAAAAAATACCTTCTTTAAAAAATTAAAAAAACTAAAAAAGTAAGAATTAAAAAAATATAAAAATAAAAGTGTATCAGCATTAAAAAAATAAGTATTTTAAAATGAATGGTTAAAATACTTGTTTTAATTAGGTTTTAATTGACTTTTCTCAATTTTCACTCCCCACCAGATTTCGAAGAACCTTAAAAAGTGATAAACAACTAAGTTTATCACTTTTTAATTTAATTTTTTGTTCTTGTAAGAGTCATTTCTTTTTCTAAAGTACTAACCTCAGCATTAAATTTTAATATTCTGTATTCTCTGTTTGCTTCTTTAAAATGAAGTTTCAGTTTACTGCCAATTATAAGTCTATGTCTAGTACTCAGATTTTCCAACCATTTACAATCAGGATTATAAACATAATTACCATCCAAAATGTCATCAAAATAAACAATACCCTCGATTAATTCTTTAGTTTTAACAATCATATATCTAGGTGTAATTTCTTGAATATATCCTTCAAACTCCATGTCTTGACGTTTTAAAACGTAATCAATCATATAAAGTTTATTAGCTTCATATTCAGCTTTATCAGCACATCTTTCCATCATTGAAGCTCTTTCACACAGACTATTAAGTGAAATCTTAAGTTCATCCATATCAATAGTCCCATCATATATTTTATCAATATTATCTAAAAGATATTCAATAATTAAATCCATAAGTCTTCTTATTGGTGAAGTAGTTTGTGAATAAGCGTTCAAAGCTAAACCATAATGTCCTTTGTTTTCAATACTAAAATATGCTTTTTGCATTGTTTTCAAAAGAAGTGAAGCAAGAATAAAAAACTCTTCTTTTGAGCTTAAACTATTAATAATGGTTTGTAACACATGTGGATCATCACTATTTTCCAGAGCATCAACATGATATCCCATAGTTTTAATCAATTTAACAGTTTCTTTAACTTTATTATCAAAAGGTATTTCATGATTTCTATAAACAAATTCAAGGCCTAAGTTATACATATATTCCGCGAGAGCTTCATTAGTTATAACCATAAAATTTTCAATTAATTTTTCTGCAGGTCCTTGATAATGCTTTGTTATATCAACTATATTACCCTCATCATCTAATATAAATTCAATTTCATTATTGCCAAAGTCTAGAGCCCCATTTTCTTTCCGACGATTTTCAATAATTTGTGCAAGTTCTTGCATTAACAATAAATCATTTACAAATGGCTCATAACCTTGTAGAACAACATTATTTTCAAATAATTCATTACAATCTTCATAAGTCATTTTCTTTTTTGATTTTATAACACTATCAAAGAAAGAAAAATCTACAATTTCACCTTTAGGATTAATTTCAATTTGATATGTTTTAGTAAGTCTTTCCACATTTGGATTTAAAGAACAAATGCCGTTAGAAACTTGTGAATGTAGCATATGATTTACACTATCAATTAAGTAAACACTAGTGGTATTATGACAAGCTCTCATAAATAAAGGACTATTATATTTTATGTAATGTGAAACATGGGAAATCGATACTTTTAATAAATAATTGCCGTTTGTTTTCTTTGTTAAACCTACAGCATCATCCATATCTTTTGTACGAGCTTTATCAATTGTAACTATATTTTCATCTGTTAAATCAACACGATCTTTTTTATCTTCGAGAGTAACTTCAGTAGGTAATCCATAAGCTTGATCGTTTTCTTCTTTAGAATATCTAACTTTAAAACCATTATTATAATTTATAGCTTCAAGTTCAGCATTTACATCATTTTTATGTCCTAAAACCTCAATGAATTTTATATCATAATGATCGTTAATTTGTTCAACACCAATTTTACCCAAGAATCTTGTACCAACAGGTAACTTTAGCTTTAAAAATTCATTTTCTAAGCATCTTATTTTAATATTATTATTGCCAACCATTTTTATGTTTCCATCTTCTATAACCTCACATACAATTTCAGGATTTGCTCTTCTTATTATCTTAACTAGTGAAATGTTTTTCTTTTCTTTTTTTAAAAGAACTCTATCAAAAGGAAGAATTCCAAAAGTGTTTTCATAAGGCAAAGAATAAGTAATACCATTAAAGTTAACAGTATAAAAATTTTTTTTAGTTACCTCAGCAGTTGTAACAAAATAATTTGATGGCATTGTTCTATAGACTTCAGATTCAAAGTCATAATATAGTATCCCTTCATTTTCTAGTTCCTCTAAACAACTACGTAATTCACTTTCATTGGCTTTAATCATTTTTAGTAATTCTTTAAATGTAAACGAAGCAGAATAAGTATTAAACAAACTATATATTTTCTCTAAATCCTCTTCAGTTTCAAGGTCTTGAACTCTGCCAATAACCTTTACCAACTTATATTCATCTTTTTCTTTTTTTACAATTATAAAATCTTTTTTTCTAATTTCAGAATTATTAGTTTTCATTTCCTCAAGTTCACTATTAATGCCAAATATAATTTTCCCATCAACAACCTTGTTAACTTTTGAAACAAAAAAATTAGAAGGAAACACATAATAACAATTATTAACAAAATCGTAATATATTTTTCCATCTAATTCTAATTTAAGTAAATTTTTAACAATATGGCGTTTTTGGGCATTAGTGATTGTTTTATATCCTAATTCATTTTTAATATCATTAAGTGTTAAACTTTTTGGACTTGGCTTAAAAATTTCAATTAATGTTTTTTTCATAATGTACCACCCTCAATATTAATATAGTTTATTTAGAGGGTATTGTCAATAATTAATTTATTTGATAAAATTAAAAAAGGTGATAAGTGATGATTCTATACTTAATAAGTAATAATTTAGTAATCGATAATATTATATATGAAACTGATGAAAAACTAGAAAGTAAAAGAATAAACAGACCGCTTTCCATTGATGGAGAAAAATTAGCTGTTAAACTTGCTAAAAAAATAGATGCCGACGTTATATATTCATCAAGTTACGCTTCAAGTATAGATTGTGCTAAATATTATGCATCTTTAAAAAAGTGTGATATTATAATAAATTCATTTTTAAATGATTTAAGACTTGGAGATTTAGGTAAAAGAAATATCAAAATGCTTAGATTTATGCAAGAAAGAAATTTCGATTTCAAATTTAATCGCGGTGAAAGTCTTTTTGAAGTAAATAAAAGAATGAATATTGCTATAGACAGGATATTAAAGAAAAATGGTAATAAAAATATAGTTATATTTACCCAGAAAAGTGCTATAATAGGCTATTTACTAGATAAATTGGAACAAGGTTATAACCTAGATGATAGATTAATATTAAGTTATAATGATAAAGTTATATTAGATGATATAGAACAGGATATTGATATAATAAAATTAAATTTAGAAAAAGGAAAAATAATAAATTGTGAAACAATAGAAATGGAGAATTAAAATATGGAAGAAAAAGTATCAATAAATATTAGTGCAAGACATGTTCACTTAACCAAAGAAGCAGTAAATGAATTATTCGGTCATGATTTACATATAAAAAAAAGTTTAAATCAAATAGGACAATATGCAGCAGAAGAGACTGTAACCATTAGAAATGGAGAAAATATTATAAAAAATGTTAGAGTTGTAGGGCCTGAAAGAAATTACAATCAAGTTGAAATATCTGCTTATGACGCTAGATTACTTGGAGTAAAATCTCCGGTTAAAAGAAGTGGAGATTTAAATGGTGCAACACAAATAACTATTGAAACTGATAAGGGGTCTGTTACCGGAAATTTTGCTATAATTGCTGAAAGGCATGTTCATATTAGTTCCACAGATGCACAAAAGTTAGGCATAGTGGATAAAGAAATTTTAAAATTAGAAATAGGGGGAGTTAAACCAGGTGAAGTAGAAGTTCATGCTAAAGTAACAAATGATGCTTTTTTTGAAGTTCATTTAGATACTGATGATGCTAATGCTTTTTTAATTACTCCGGGTGATATTGGAGTTTTGAAAAAATGAGTTTTTATGTTGGAAATGTTAAAGTTAATGGACAAATAGTTGTTGCTCCGATGGCTGGTATAAGCAACATGACTTTTAGAAAAATTTGTAAGGATATGGGAGCATCACTAGTTGTTGCTGAAATGGTAAGTGATAAAGCGATAACTTATGGAAATGAAAAGACTTTTGAACTTCTTAAAATGAATGATGCTGAAAGGCCAATTAGTCAACAAATATTTGGAAGTGATATAAATTCTTTTGTAAAAGCAGCTAAAATTGTGGAAGAAAGAATGCATCCAGATATAATTGATATAAATATGGGATGTCCAGTACCTAAAGTAGCAATAAAAAATCAAGCGGGAAGTGCACTTTTAAAAAATCCTGCAAAGGTCGGAGAAATAGTGAAAGCCGTTGTAAATGCTGTTAGTGTTCCGGTTACTGTTAAAATAAGAAGTGGTTGGGATGCAAATAGTATTAATGCTGTAGAAATAGCTAAAATATGTGAAGAAAGTGGTGCTAGTGCTATAACTGTACATGCCAGAACTAGAGCTCAAGGCTATTCTGGACGGGCAGATTGGAATATTATTAAAGATGTAGTAAATAATGTATCAATTCCAGTGATTGGCAATGGTGATGTACTTTCATGCTATGATGCTAAAAGGATGCTTGATGAAACTGGATGCACTGCTGTTATGATTGGTCGAGGTCTTCTTGGTAATCCTTGGCTTATTAAAGAATGCAAAGATTATTTAGAAAATGGTGTTGAACCTATAAAGGTAAGTTATGATGAAAAACTTGATATGATGGAATATCATTTAAATAAGTTATGTGAAGATAAAAGTGAAAGACAGGCTGTACTTGAAATGCGTATGCATTTACTTAATTATTTAAAAGGTATGCCTGATGCAAGTAATATTAAAAATTTGGTATGTAAAGGAAAAAGTAGGGAAGAAATAATTAATATTTTAGAAGATTATAGAAATCAAATAAAAAGCTTGTAGGTGTTTAATCTACAAGTTTTTTTGATACATAGTTTATTGGACCAGCACCAATCGTTATTACTAAGTCTTCTTCTTTAACATTTTCTTTTAAAAATTCTACAATTTTATCAAAGTCATCTATATAAATAACATTTGGATTTTTTTGTTTTATTTTATCCACTAACATTTCTTCGGAAATATTAAAAGTATTAATTTCTCTAGCTGGATATATTTTAGCAATAATAACATGGTCAAAGTTTGCTAGGACATTAGCAAAAGCATCTAGATGTTCTTTTGTTCTTGAATAGGTATGTGATTGAAATACTGCCCATGAAGAATTATGTTTAACACTTTTAACACTTTCGAGTGTAGTTTTAATTTCTGATGGATGATGGGCATAATCATCATAAACATAAGCCCCATTATATTTTCCAAGAAATTCAAATCTACGACCAACACCATGGTATTTTTCTATAGCATTTTTAATTACGTTTATATCTAAAATATATTCATGAGCAAGTGCAAAAGCTGCAAGAGAATTATATATATTATGATATCCATTAATATTTAGATTAATAGTTATTAAAAAAATATTATCTTTATATAAATCATAAGAATAATGACCTAGATTGTTACTAGATATATTCTTAGCCATGTAATTAGATTCTTTATTTATACCATAAGTAATTATTTTAGCTTTAGTGTATTTATCTAATTCATCAGAATTTGCATCATCATTATTTTTTACAAGATAACCATTTTCTGGAAGTAAACCGACATACTTATAAAATGATTTTTTAATATTATCTAAATTCTTAAAATAATCAAGATGATCATTATCGATATTGGTTATGATTGCAGCAGTTGGATGAAAATGTAAAAATGAATCAACATATTCACAAGCTTCCATAACAAAATAATCATGACTACCTAAGTGTGTATTGCCATTTATTTCAGGCATTATAGCTCCGACTTGAATTGTGGGATTAAGCCCAGCTTCAAGAAAAATTAAGCTAATCATTCCAGTTGTGGTACTTTTACCATGAGTTCCTGATACACATAAAGAATTTTTAAATTCTTTCATAAGCATTCCTAAAAATTCTGCTCTTTCAAAGGTTGTTTTATTCAAAATTTTAGCTTCTTTTCTTTCTATATCATCCTCGTGAATAGCAGCTGTGTAGACTATAATATCAGCATCTTTAACTAATTCCGGATGGTGCCCGTATAAAACTTTAATTCCAGATTCATTTAAATTTTTAGTAATGTCAGTTTCATTTATATCACTACCAGTAACCACAGCATTCATATTTTTAAGCATTAGAGCAATACTACTCATACTGATGCCTCCGATACCTATTAAATGAACTTTTTTATTATTAAACATAAAATCCCTTCCTTACATAATCTTATTATAGCAAATAAAAGAAAATGCGCAAGTAAAAGAGTAAAAAATGAAAAAAATTAATAATTAAATTTTTAGATTTTTTATACGTAAAATGTTGATATGTCAATTTTATGAAAAATGAAAAATAGCAAAAAGTAAAAAAGTGTCAAAATTTATAAAAAAATTAAAAATGTGTATTTTTGTAAGTAATTATGCGTGTTTGTGCAAAATTGTTAGAAAATACGAACAACGAAAAATGGGACTAAAATTTATGTTTTTAAAATTTTGAAAAAAATAAAAAATGAAATTTTGATAGACAATTATTTTAGAATATACTATAATAAAATTGTGAAGGGAAGGTAGTAGTAGAATGCCAAATAAGGAAGAAGAATTTTTTGAAACAATCAAAGTGGTTAAAAGAAATGGTTCTAAAGTAAATTTCAATGGAACAAAGATAGCCATGGCGATTAAAAAAGGCTTTGATAGTATCAAAGTCACAAATGAAGACGATGACGAAATATTGAAATATTCATCAAATGATATTCAAAAAGTATATGGTCACGTAATCAATAGAATTGAAAAGGATTATGCTGAAAAAGCAAGTATCAAGATTGAAGATATTCAAGATATCATTGAAGAAACTTTAAAGAAAGACAAATACGAAGATGTTTATGAAAGCTTTGCTGATTATAGAGAAAATAGAACTAGAGCAAGAGAAGCGTTTACTGAAGATAAAAGAAGTCATAAATTTCTAAAAACACTTGAAGGGTTAGCCCTTAAGAGTGCTGCAGAAGATGATGCTAAAAGAGAAAATGGAAACATAGATGGAAACTCAGCAATGGGTACAATGCTTCAATTTGGTTCAAATGTTTCTAGAGAATTTTCTAAATCATATTTAATGAAGAAAAAATTTGCTGATGCTCATGATGAAGGATATATTCATATTCATGATATGGATTTTGAAGCAATGGGTACAACAACATGTATGCAAATTGATTTAGATAAACTATTTAAAAATGGATTTTCAACTGGCCATGGTCATTTAAGAGAACCAAATGATATTATGAGTTATTCAGCTTTAGCTGCAATAGCAATTCAATCTAATCAAAATGATCAACATGGAGGTCAAAGCATTCCTGCTTTTGATTATTATTTAGCGCCAGGAATACTTAAAACATTCAGAAAAATATTAAAAACAACAATTAAAGATTATATAGATCTAGAAGATTTAAATGATTTTATAAATGTAGCAGCAATTGAAAAAGACATTGCTAAAATAAATACGATTGATATAACAGTTGACTATTTTGAAAAGTATTATAAAGATTCAGAATTAATGAAGAGATTGTTCGAAATGTCAATTAAGAAAGCTTTGGAAAAAACTGATAAAAGAACTTATCAAGCAATGGAAGCTTTTGTACACAATTTAAATACAATGCATTCAAGAGCAGGAGCTCAAGTTCCATTTTCATCAATTAATTTTGGTACTGATATATCTAGTGAAGGTAGAATGGTTACTAAAAACTATATGCTTGCTAGTGAAGCAGGACTTGGACATGGTGAAACACCAATATTCCCAATTTCAATATTCAAGGTAAAAGAAGGAGTAAATTACAATCCAGAAGACCCTAACTATGATTTGTTTAAATTGAGTTTAAGAGTATCAGCTAAAAGATTATTCCCAAATTGGTCTTTCCTAGATAGTTCATTTAATAAACCATATTATAAAGCTGGAGATTTCCGTACTGAAGTAGGTTATATGGGTTGCCGTACCAGAGTTATTGGTAACGTAGTAGACCCAGATAAACAAATCACACCTGGACGTGGAAATTTATCATTTACATCAATAAATCTTCCAAGAATAGGTATTAAACATGGTATTGTGGGTAAAGATGCTTTAGATGAAGCTGATATAAAAGGTTTTTATGAAGAACTTGACGAATTGATGGAACTTGTAAAAGACCAATTACTTGAACGATATGAGATACAATGTAATAAAAGAGTTTATAACTTCCCATTCTTAATGGGACAAGGAGTATGGCTTGATAGCGATAAATTAAAACCAGATGATAAACTAAAAAAAGTTTTAAAACATGGTACACTTTCAATTGGATTTATTGGTCTTGCAGAATGTTTAAAAGCTCTAACATTAAAACATCATGGAGAATCTGAAGAATCCCAAAAGCTTGGAATAGAAATTATTAGTCACATGAGAGCCAAATGTGATGAATATAGCAAAAAATATAATCTGAATTTTACACTTTTAGCAACCCCAGCTGAAGGACTATCTGGAAGGTTTGTAAATATTGACAGAGATATATATGGTAAAATAAAAGGAGTAACTGATAGAGCTTATTACACAAATTCATTCCATGTTCCTGTATATTACAATATTTCAATAGCTGATAAATTAAGACTTGAAGGAACATATCATAAATTTACAAATGCTGGACATATAAGTTATATTGAACTTGATGGAGATCCATCAGATAACTTGGAAGCATTCGAAAGTGTTGTTAGAATAATGAAAGAAAGTGATATTGGTTATGGTGCAATTAACCATCCAGTAGATAGAGACCCAGTTTGTGGATATGTTGGAATTATTAAAGATGTATGCCCAAGATGTGGTAGAAAAACTGGTGAACCAGTTAGTGTTGATTTACTAAAAAAACTAGAAGGAAAGGAATAAGGAGAAGTAGTATGGAAAAAATTGAAGAAGAAGTAAAATCAAAAAGAGTAACAGGTGAAGGAGTAGAATTCGAAAGAATTAGAAGAATTACAGGATATTTAGTAGGTACAGTAGAACGTTTCAATAATGGTAAAAAAGCTGAAGAACACGACAGAGTTAAACATACATTTAAAACTTGTAATTCTGCAAAATAAAGTTAGCTAAAAAGCTAGCTTTTTTCGTATGCTAGAAGTTGTATTTAAGAACTTTTTTCGTGGAAATGGTTATCCAAAATATAGAAGCAAAGAATTTAAGTGTAAAGAAAATGGATATGTCCAAGATATTGATTTGAACAAGATAGAGATATAAATGCAAGTGAAAATATAATGTTAGAATGCTTGAAAAAGTATATGAAAGAAAGTATAATATAAATAAGAACGAAACAGGTAGAAACAGTAGGGCGGTGACCATCCAAAGTTGGTCTGCGGAGAAACTTTAGGTTTCTGTGAAACAGAAAAGTATTACCATGAGGCAACACAGCTATTTGAATTTCGCTATAATAGATATAATAACTGTTTAAAAGGACTGATTATATGAAAGTAATAAAAGACAACAAACTATATGTTCAAGAAAGAGATTTAGGTCTAATATTTGGAAAACCATTCGATGTTAGCTACTATATAAACAGTACTATAGGTATGGATTTTGTAGAAATAACGGATGATGAAAGTAAAAAAAAGGTTATTGAATCTAGCTTTATTGTAGATTATGATGAATATTTAAAAAAATCTATCAGAGAGATAACAAATAAGTGTAATTTAGTTAATTCAAGACTTATTAGTATAACCTTACATAGTAGAAAAGTAGTGGATAAAGACGATTTGGAAAAAATCAATTTTGAGTGTAAAAAATTAATAAATTTAGCAAATGAGCTATATTATTTAGTATTTTTAAAAGAACATAAAAAGACAATTGAAATACCTTTTGATGGTAGAAAGTTTTAATAATTGATGACATCTTATTTAAAATTTGATACAATTAAAATAGCAAAAAATGTAAGGAGCTGTTAAAATGACAAAAATTAAATGTAGTAAATGTAATGAAGAAATAGAGAATAATGCAAGATTCTGCCCAAACTGTGGAAAAAAGATTGGTAAGTTCGAGGAAAAGCCAGATCAAAAATTAAAAATGATTATCTTTGCTTTTATAGTCATAGTTTCAATTGGAATTGTTGTCACTGCGTTAATATA
>CAKORG010000024.1 GCA_934101495.1 uncultured Bacilli bacterium | reverse complement strand
AGCAAGTCCTAACCCTGTACCTTCAATAGTAATATTATCTTTTAAATCTAATCTTTCAAACTTATTAAATAACTTATTTAAGTTTTCTTGTTTTATTCCTATACCTGTATCTTCAACAGAAATAATTAATCTACATACATCATTTTTTATTACGGAATTAATACTAAAGGTAATACTACCTTCGTTAGTATATTTTACTGCATTAGTTAATATATTTACACATATTTGTTTTAATCTTGATGAATCTCCATATAACACCTGAGGAATTGACTCATCAATTTTTGTAATAAACTCTATAGGTTTATCACCAAGTCTTCCTCTTGTTAAAGCAATAAGTTCTGTTGTAACTTTATTAAAATCATATTCGGTATTAATTATTTCTAACTTACCAGCCTCAATCTTCGATATATCCAAAATACCATTAACAATTTCTAATAAATTATCTGAAGCCATTACAATATCATTAATTTCTTCTTTAGCACTATCTGGCAAATCTTTATCATCAAGTAACATATTACTAAAACCAACTATTGCATTAAGAGGTGTTCTAATTTCATGTGACATACTTGATAAAAATTCTGTTTTAGCTAAATTTGCTTTTTCTGCAGCATCCTTGGCAGCATTTAACTGAGCAATCATTTTAACATCTGGATTTTCAATTGTAAAGTACATTATTGCAGTTACAATACCTAATGTAAAATTAGTAAGTATTAATTTTGGAAACTTTATTTGAAGAAAACCACTAACTAACATTAAAACAATTAATAATACTAATGGTATAGCTTTTTTATTTTTGATTTTCTTTAAATTAAATATTAAAATAAAGAAGATTATTATAATTATAAATATAGAAAAACTAGATAAAATAGCTTGACCTAACCCATAAGTGTTAATTACAACTCCATTACTATCGCAATTAACATATAGCGGTGAAAAGAAAATAATAATTCCCACCACAGCCAAAACTAAATATCTAGTTATTTCAAAATATTTTGGAAAGCGATAGTCTAAACCTTTAACTAATATAATTGAATATTTCAAGAAATTAGTGAAAAGTACTGCAAGTAATGTCATAAATATATCTTTTAAAAATATCTTTAGCCACATTACTTCATTCATTATTGGTAATGCACTTAATATTTCAAAGATTAAACAAAATAACACTAATAATAATATTTTAGAAAATATACTTATTTCTACTGAATGTATTTTTTCTTTTTTAAAATAAACTATTGTTATAATTGTAATATAAACTAAGCTTGCAAAACTTAAATAAACTATCGAATTCATATTTTTCCTCTTTTTACTTTTTTACCCTTACCTTTTTCAATGCTTTTCCATTATTCATTTCATATTCTAAAGCATTTTGTTGTTCAAGATCTCTAAAAGCTGTTTTACCAAATGGTGTAAGTGGTAACCTATCTTTTCTAAATTCATAGGTTCCTGGTATATAATAATAATACATCGATTTTGTTTTTTCTTCAACAATTTTAATAATTTTTTCGATAATTTTGTCAATATCTTGATTAAAGCATTCTTCTTTTAATACTATATGACATGATGCTTCAGCAACATTACTAGGATGTGGACTTTTAACAACACAGCATTCTTGTACTTCAGGAATGTTATTTATAATATTTTCTAAGACATTAACAAATATTTTTCCATTTTGAGTTCTAATAATTCTTTCTTCTCTAGATACAAAACAAAGTCTTCCTTCTTCATCAATATAAGCTTCATCACCAGTATCTATATATTTTTTACCATCTCTATAACAAATTGTTTTTTCATTTACTTCCGGAGCTTCATCAATATAACCTAGCATAGAGGCATCAGTTGATAATAAAAATTCTCCAACATGATAATTACCATCTTCATCTTTACCATATGGAAGTTCTTCACCAGTAAATTTATCAATTACAATGTAGTTTGAACCAGCAAGTGGGAAGCCACAAGTTCCATATTTTTTGGGAACACCTGGAATATCATAATTAAATATTACTCCCCCAAATTCTTCGTTTTGACCATATCCATGGCGACTTCTACCATTAAGAATTTTATCTACTTGTTCATCAATTTCTGCTTCAATTCCTTCGCCACCATGTTGAACAGATTTTACAAAGCTAAAGTCTTTTGTTGCCCATTTTGGGTCTTCAACTAAAGTTTTAACAAATGATGGCACGGCAAAATAATGATTTGCTTTAGTTTTTAACATAGTTTTTGGAAATTCATTTCTATCATAAGTTGCAATCAAATACGTATTCATTTGATAGTATCTTGCTAAATGCATTCCTTCAAGAGAATATGCAACCATTGGTGGACATAATTGACAAAATGAATCTTCAAAATTGTAATCTGTTGTAGTCATTAAAGTTGTTTGATAAATTGGTGTATTACAAGATAAGTCAGTCATTGCAACTCTTTTAGCTGGACCTGTTGTTCCTCCTGTATGAACTATAAATTTTACTTTACCATCTTGGTAACCTTCAGCTCTTGTATAATTCATTTCGCCATATATTTTCAAGAAATCTTCCCATTGAATAAATCTATCATCACGACTATCATCTTTATAAAAACTTGCTTTAGCCATTATCTTTTGTTTCTTAGCATACGCATCAAAATTAAGTAATAATTGTTGATATTTTTTTAGAACTTTTCTTTGTTCATCAATTGATAAATCATTTAATTCTCTTTCACTTGGAACAAATCCTTCAATGCCTTTAATTGCATGTTTGTAATATGGATTATTAAGCACTGCATTTAATCCAAAAACTTGAATTTGATATCCTAAATTCATTTTTAATGGAAATGAGTCCATAACTGATGTAACAATTACATGTTCTACATTTGTTCCTTTAATAGCTTCTTTTACAACTGGATACATTACATCAATTATCACTAATACTTTAGTTTTATTTTTCACTAAATAATTATGTAATAATTCTTTTGAAACAACTCCAGGATTAAACCATTCAGTACAGATACCCATGTCATTTAGACCATATTCAACCATAAACGTTTCAGGTGTGTTAAGGCAAAACATGGGTACAACATCATCTGGTGTAACTCCACAATTTAAAAAAGCATTACCTACCATATTAGAACCATCAAAAAATTGTCCATGAGTAATATTCTTACCATAGAAATTAAATGCTGGTAAAGCTTGATAGTTAACACTATGTTTTATAGCTGCATCACGAATAAATCCCATTGCAGTCTTTTTAGCATCATCAGAATTATATTTAAATTTTGGCATATGTTTTAAATATGGTAAATCTACCGATGTTAAATGAATTTTCTTTTCTTCCATAATTAAATCCACCCTCTAATAGCTTCATTATATCATTTTATCGCTTGTATTAATAGCCAGATATTGACATTTAGTATCAAATTTGATACAATATTAGTGGTGAGACTATATGGACTATGATAAAAATTATATTGAGGTTGCTTATAATCCTGAAGAATTAAATGAGATATTTATTAAAGAATTTATAAGTTTTAGAAAAGAAAATAACTTAACACAGGACTTATTTTCCAAATATTCTGGTGTTTCAAGAGAAAAAATAGCTAGAATAGAATGTGGAGCATCATCTCCATCAATTCTAAGCCTATTAAAAATCCTAGGGCCAATCGGATATACTATTAAAATAGAAAAAGTAAAGAACAAATAACTTACGTTCTTTACTTTTTTAATTTAGCAAATTACACAAAAAGCATTTTTATAAATCTCTTTTTACCTTTTTGTATTAATAATGCATTATCTTCTAACATATCTTTTGTGATAATCATGTCTATAGATTTTACTTTTTCTCCATTTATACTTACACCATTTTGTTCAATAAGTCTTTTTGTTTCTGATTTAGAATCAAAAATTCCAGATAACATTAAAACATCTATAACATTTGAATTATTATTTAATACATCTTTTGATAATTCAATTGTATCAGTATTTTGAGAGTTTCCCTTATTACTAAATATTTCTTCACTTGTTTGTTGTACTTTTAATGCTTCTTCTTCACCATGAACTAATTTTGTAACTTCAAATGCCATTATTTTCTTAGCATTTCTTATATCCTCTTTACACATTCTTTTAATATCTTCTATTTCATAATCACTAAAGAATGATAGTAATCTTTCAACATCTTCATCATATGAATTCATAAACATTTGGTAAAAATCATATACAGTTGTTTTTTCTCTTGAAATCCATAGTGTACCAGATGCTGTTTTGCCCATTTTTTCTCCATCAGCTTTAATTAATAATGGACACGTTAATGCTTGTAAACCTCTATCTTCTTTACCATTTGCAAAATCTATCTTTCTTGCTAAATCTGCTCCAGCAACCATATTTGCCCATTGGTCAGAACCTCCGATTTCAAGTACACATTTATATGCTTCATTTAAATGTACAAAATCAAATGCTTGCATTAACATATAACCCATTTCTAGGAATGTTAGCCCCCCTTCTTCAAGTCTGTTTTTGTAACAATCAGTTGCTAACATTTTATTGACATTAAAATGAACACCAATATTTCTCATAAAATCAATATAAGATTGTGGATTAATCCATTCAGAATTATCCAAAATTAATGCTGGATTATCACCATCAACATCAACAAATCTTTTAACAAGTTCTTTTACTTCTGCCTTATTATGTTCAACTTGTTCTTTAGTTAACATTTTTCGCATATCTTTTTTTCCAGATGGGTCACCAATTAAAGCAGTTGCTCCACCAATTAATATAATTGGATGATGTCCTAATTTTTGTAATCTTCTAACCATTGTTAACGCGAAGAAATGGCCTATGTGTAAACTATCTGCAGTTGGATCAATACCTAAATAGAATGTTTTAGGTTCATCACTATTTAGCATCTCCTTAATTTTTTCTTCATTTGTGGCTTGATAAACATATCCTCTTTCTTTTAACATTTCAAATACTTTTCTCATAATCTCACTCCTCCTAATAAAAAAGCGAACTATTTCTATCCATAAGGACGAAATAATTCGCGGTACCACCTTAATTCATAGTAATATTTACTATGCACTTTAAATTATAACGGTTATAACCGATTGAACTAAAAAACTGTAATTCATTTTTATAATTGTATCAATTTTCACCAAACATTGACTCTCTAAAACTAAATTATAAAAACTACTTGGTGTTTTTATCAACATTCAATAATTTACACAATATCATTATATCATACTTTTTATTATTTGTGTCATTTTTTTGTAAAAAACATTATTTTTTATCTTTTATTATTTTCAACTAATTTTTCACTTCTATCAATTAGCTCAAATGATGTCCCTTTACCTACACTAATAATCATGTTATTTTGAGGAACAAATTGCAAATTGCTATATTTTTCACCGTTAATTTTAACTGCGCCTTGTTGAATAAGTCTTCTAACATCACTTTTTGACTTATATTTACCAGTTGAAAAAATACAGTCAATAAGAGAATAATCTCCTTCAAATAATGTTGAATCATATTCTATAATAGGAAGTTCAACTTGAATATTTTTCTTTTCAAATAGTGCAGCAAAATAATTTTCAGCTTCTTTCAACTCTTCTGGGCTATGGTAAAGCGAAATAATTTCTCTAGCAAGAAGCATTTTTATTTCTTTAGGATTTACCATTCCAGATTTAAGTAATTCAGAAACTTGTTTTATTTTATCAGGATGCATATCTGTAGTTAATTCAAAATACGTAATTATAAGTTCATCAGGTATTTTCATAACTTTTATATACATATCTTTTGCATTCTCATTAACCCCTATGTAATTTCCAAGTGATTTAGACATCTTTTCTTTACCGTCTATTCCAAGTAGCAATGGTATAAACAATGGAACCTGTTGACTTACATTATAATCTTTTTGAATATTTCTTCCCATCATAACATTAAATGTTTGATCGGTTCCTCCAAGTTCAATATCAGCTTTTACTACTACTGAATCATATGCTTGCATTAACGGATAGAAGAACTCATGAATTGCTATAGGTTTATGATTAGCATATCTATTTGCAAAATCATCTCTTTCTAACATTCTAGCCACAGTTACCTTACTTGCAAGTTCTATTACAGAACTAAAATTCATTTTTTCAAACCATTCGGCATTATTTCTCAATTCTGTTTTGTTTCTATCAATTACTTTAAATATTTGTTCTAAATAAGTTTGTGCATTATTTTCCACTTGTTCTTTTGTTAATTGATTTCTAGTTTTAGATTTACCAGACGGGTCACCAATTGCTCCTGTAAATCCACCTATTATTATTACTGCAGTATGTCCTAAATCTTGCAATTG
Organism: uncultured Bacilli bacterium; assembly: GCA_934101495.1. GTDB lineage: Bacteria > Bacillota_I > Bacilli_A > RF39 > UBA660 > Onthocola_B. Next base: position 9,068 of record CAKORG010000024.1, on the reverse strand, counting down.
TTTAATTTTTCTTAATGCTACAGCATGTCCTAAATGAATATCTGGAGCTGATGGGTCCATTCCAAACTTAATTCTTAAAGTTCTGCCTTCATTGTAAACTTCTTCAAGCTTTTTTCTTAAAGCAACTTCATCATTTCCCGAAGTACCTTTTAATAAAAATTTTAATGTTTCTTCAATATCAAACATATAAATTCCCCCTTACAAAAAATATTTTCTTATTATACTATCATATTTTTTTGAAAAATCAAGTATCTTTTGTCATTTTTTAGTTATTTTAGAGAAATATATACTAATACATCTTCTCTTTCACCCATTTTATTTATAACTCTAGACTTCAAAGTGGCTTCATAAACCATTCCAGCCTTTTCCATAACTCTTCCACTAGCTTTATTTGAAATGAAATGTTCAGCAGTAACTACTTGAAACCCTTCTTGATGTAAATAACTAATTACTTTCTTTAATGCTTCAGATGCATAACCTTTTCCCCAATATTTAGAACCATAGCAATAACCGACTTCAGCAGTCATATATTGAATATTTTTAGATATAACATCAATCATCCCAATTATTTCATTTGTTTCTTTAAGTGTTACAAGCCATCTATAACAATAATCATTATTATAATCTTCTACCCAGTATTTTGTTAACAGCTTGGTTTCTTCAGGGCTTTTATGAGCATTCCAAGTTACATACTTCGTAACATTCTCATCACTCGTCCAGCAATTATAAATTGCTTCATAATCAGACATTTCTATTTTTCTCAAAATAAGTCTTTCTGTTTCTAATTTTTTTGTATTTTTATTCATTATTATCTTCCTTCTTTCTTATATCTTTTAAATATATGGCTATTATGGTTGATGACATGACAATTAAATCTGTAATTAAAGATGGATACGCCTTAACAAATATATCATATACTAACCATAATAACACCATTAATAAAGTTCCAATTCTTATTTTCTTCACATTTTTCTGCCATAACGTTATAACATATATAATTTCTGCAAAAATTGGCAATAGGCTCATTACTTTTCCATCAAATGAAATAAATCCTATAATCATATATCCCAAAATAAACAAAAACATTATCCCTTGCTTATCAAAACCTTTCTTCTTTTCTTTTTCCTTACTTATAAATGTTCTTAATATTCCAAAAAAATTAGAAAACATTCCTGAAAAAGCTTTTAGCAACAAATATTCAATTCCAAAGAATAAACCATTAAGTACTACAAAATTAAGCATTTTATCTTTATCTTTTTGAAATAAACTAATTACCATTACAATGAGACCTAATAATCCAAATCCTTGTGCTATCCAATACATCATTATTCTTCCTTTACTCTTTTTAAAATCAAAGGATTAAAATCTAAAAGATTGTCTCCTAATATTTTCGAAGATTCAAAATCTCCAAATATTTCTTTTATTCTTAAAACCGAATCGTAATCCAAAGAATTAGGATTTGTAACATTCCAATTGAAATCGGCATCATAAATTATTTTGGACCAATGCAAATTTTCTCTTATATACTTTAAATAATTAACATAATTACTCATACAGTCAACAAACAACCTGTTATTATCTATACAAGCAACTTTATCTGGACCAATCGCAACTTTTAAATATTCAGAAGTATTTACTATGTCAAAAGTAGTTTTATCTAAAGATGCACCATGATTTAGAATTCCTTTAATTCCATTTTCATTAAAAAATCTTGCCCATTCTATCGCTCTATTTATGTTTCGTACATATTGCATAGATTGACTACCTAACCCAAAGTCACAATCAGTATGAACGATTAATGGAATATTAATCAATTTCAAAAAATCTATATAATCCTGACTTATATCTTTAGGACCAACTCCACTTCCTATTCCATGTATCTTAATTGCAACTGGTGTAGTATCCTTAATAAGTTTCTCAAAATAATATATGTCATCTAAAATTGGATGAAATACAGCTGCAAATAGCAACAGTAAATCTTTACTACTTTTAGCATTTATTAAATTGCATAACTCATAATTCATTTCTTCAAATGGATTTTTAGGGCCAAAATAACTAATAATGTTATTTACGTACCGCCAATACATTAATCTTGAATTAACATTTGATAATTCTTTGCAAGGCGACGGCACTCCCATTAATACCCCAACATTAATTCCACTTTTTGTTGCAAAATCGATATATTCATCAATTTTGGATTCCCCATGAAAAATATCTTTTCCAATGTGACTATGACTATCCACTATAAATTTATTTTCCATTGCTACTAACACTCCTTTATAAAATCATAAAATTCTTTAATATTGTTAATACGTACATGGTTGGAAACTAAATTATTATTATATTTAGTATTCATTAAAAAAACTTTAGTATTAGGTAACTGTTGATAAACCAAATCACAATTCTTTTTTGAATCATCAATATAATAATCTGGTTTAATCTTTTTTAATAGTTCTGCTTTATCAATAATATTAATATATAATTCATCATATATTATATCGTTTTTTTCTAACCATTCTTTAGTAATTTTTTTTACATAATTATTTGTAGTTTCTCTTCTAGATGTAACAATATATATTTTAAAGCCTTTTTTTCTTAATAAGAATAAATATTTTTTGCATTTTTTCTTTAACTTAACTTTATTTAAATATTCCGGATAACAATATGAAAAGAACTCTATTAAATCATTTCTTTCCCAATTAAACATTTTAGCAAAATAATAGTAATCTTCACAATCAGTGATTTTTGTAATTTTAGTTTTCCTTTTTAATATTTTTTTATTGAAATTAGTTGCATATTTTATTATTGTCCTGCCAGTTAATGCTATGGTATCATCCAAATCAATACATAGAATCATTTAATTCACCATTAAAACTTTCAATCTCTCTTTGGAGTTCGTGAAAAAAACGAGCAATATGATATCCATCTTGAAAACTATGATTAACTTGTATTGAATAATCTATTAAAAATTTATTATTTTTAACAAAATATTTACCCCAACATACTCTAGGTATACTATCTTTTATTTTATAATTCATTGGATGTTGTACTGAAGTCATTCGCATCCATGGCGCACATGTTACATAACAAATATTATTAACTTTTTCATAAGTATCATTTTTTTCAGATTCAGCTTCTAATTTTGCAGTCATAAACTCTTTTATAAACATTTGAAAGCTTGATAATTCCAATATTCTACTAAAGTTTATTTGATTATTTTGAGTTAAAACTGAAAAAGAAACTTTAATATCATCATATTTATAAACATCATCATTCTCTAAGACATATTTAAATTCATCTAGTTTATTCAATGTTTTAATGGTAAAATAAGTTAGTAACGAATAAAATGAAATTTTGTTTTTCTTAGAATATTCAACCAAATTATCAACATTTAATATAGTTGTTACACATGCATAAGGGTTATCAAACTTAGAAAAAAAGTTATACTGTTTTTTTCTATCCCAAGTTTCTACATTTATTTTTTCTTTCATATTTACCTCCACATTTTACATATATTATATAAATCAGCAACATAATTTTCAATATCTAAAAGCCATTTTTCACTCTTGTTATCACAATGTTTTTTTAAAACATTTAAAGTTTTAGTATTGTAAAATGAAACATACTCCATTAATTGATAAACAAAAGAATCAGTTGAATCTGTATAATCAAATTTTTCATGTAACAATAGTTTTCTTAATTCATTCTTAGATGAAGATAAACTTATAGAAGATAGTGGTATACTTTTACTCATTTTAGGATAATCGTTCAATCCGCGCATCATTTTTGAGTAAAGCCCACTTATGGACATTTTTATTCCCATTCTTTTTCTTATCTCATCAGCTTTATAAACATAGCCATGTTCATCAATTCCGCTAATTACTAAAACATTATCAACTTTATCAAATAATCCCGGATGAATAAAATCAGCAAACATTAAAGAAATTGATTGTTTAACATTAAAATCCATTCCTTGATAAACTCTTTCTGTTTTATATAATTCATTTATATCTTCTTCAATCTCTTCAAAATCTTTATCTTTAATGCATCTAGCTAAAAGAAAAGATGTACGAATTATTTCCGGAAAATCAAATTGATTTCTTATAATACCTTTTGTAGTATCAAAACCTAAATTTATTAAAAAAGATTTATACTTGTCCACTAAAATTCTAATTTCTTCTAATGGTTTGGATCTAGCTCCATAAACATCCAAATCACCTAATACTATTTGAACGTTGAATCCCATCTTTTGTAAATAGATTGCTTTTAACATTTGCGAAACAGTACCCATATGAGGAACTCCATTAATACCCATTCCCATTATTATTAAGTGACTATTACCATTTTTAAAACCGTCAATAAATTCATTCAAATTATAAGAACAAATCCAATTTCTATCTATCACGTTAGAATCTATGTTTAAAAAATTTGTTACATAATCATAATTAAATTTTTCAATTACATTTTCATAATATTTATTATCATATTTTATCATTTTGTCCCTCCGAATATCCCGCAAAAATATCAACTTGACTATCTTTAATAAAACTATTATTGCAATATAAAGCTTTAAGAAAAACTTCTGTCATTATCGAAAAGATATTTAATTCATTTACAAACATATTATTAAAATTTGTATTCCTTTTTATTTTAGTATAAGGAGTATCAGTAATCATTCCATACACAAATTTATCAATCAAATCTAAATTCATCGCAATATCAAAATTCTCTAATTGAGCAATTCTGTTTAAATTTGGATGTCTTATTACAAATATTCCATTTATTTTATATTCATTTACAAAAAGTTTATTAAATGCAAATTGCATTGTTTTGCCACTCATCATATTATCATCAATAATAAATGTTGTTAAGTTTTTATTTATTTTTCCAAATTCTTTTATGTTTGAATCAATTATTTCAATATTTTTTTGTTGTCTATCTAAATACATACCATGATTTTGAAATAAAAAGGAAATGTTAATGTCAGAACTACAAATATGTTTCATTATAAAAGGCAACTCCAAACCACCATATAAAACACCGATTAAATTAAAAGATTGATTTTTTAAATGTATTTTATTAACGATATGTTCACAAACTATATAATTTTCAATATAATTATCTATTTCTCTAAGAGGGTTAAAGCATTTACCAAACACAAATGAATCGGTAATATTTTTTAAATTTTCGAACGTTTCAGGAATTGCCCTTTTTAATGTCGCAACTATTTTTTTTATGGTTACTAAACTATTATTGTCTTTAATTTTCCCAAAACAAATACCATGTATTATTTTTTGATAATCATTTATCAAAACGAAATAAGTATTTATAGCACGATTTTCGAAAGATTCATGATATAAAAAGTCGTTACCATTATCTGATAAAATCATCATTTCAGTATTAGCCATTAGCAAAATAATATTTCTTAAATTATCAATTACTCCCAACAACAACCTTCTATCGTAATTACTATAAATTTTATAGCCTTCCATTGCATAATTTAAATCATTTAAAAATGTTATCACATTTTGAAACCATTTTTCAATTTGAATTTTATTTGGTTTTTCAAATCTACTAACGTGAGTTGAAAAATAATAATATATTTTATAACTTCTTAAAATAATTCCAGTGTCCATTGGCAACGAATACAAAAAAGAATTATTATCACTTTTATTAAACAATTTTTTTAATTTATTATTATCATCAATTTCCATCCACTCATAATCTTTAAAAAAAACAGCACCTGTATACCATTCATATATAGAGTTAATCCCATTTAAAACATTAAACTTTTTATTTATAATTTTATCATATTTCTTAAAAATTTTTTCTTTCTCCAAACTTTTTATTTGTTCAATTTTGCTCAATTTCCTTTCATACCCATTATTTATCAAATTATTAACATATAATTTTGGGACGATATTAGCAATTTTAATTATTTCATCAATTTTATCAAATAATCTGTCATTATAAGATAATTCTATTCCACTCTCATCATCTTTTACATATACATTAATATAATTATCTATTTCATTATTAATAGAATATGCAATCAATTTTGTATTTAATATTTTAATAATTTTATTCAATTTTTGAAAATTGCAATCAATTATAAAATTTATTCCATAATTAATATTAATCAAACTCATTATACATACCTCCAATTATTTTTTTCAAATCAAACCAGTTATTTCCAATCCACATTATTTCTTTAATAAAATTTTCAACCTTTGGGGGATTATAATTTTTAAAATATTTATCCTGTATCCAAATATCGAACTCATTTATCCAAACAATCTTTAATGAGTCAATTATTTGAGATTTTGTTAATCCTTCAACTGAAGAATATCCTAACAAAAAATTTTTAAATTTTAAAATATCAAAATTTCCATTATCAAATGAACAAGATAAAATACATCTTCCAATATCCTGCAGTTTTGAATTTATTCTTACTAATTCAAAATCTATAATTGCTTTGACTTCATTATTAAAAAGAATAATATTATCCAAAGTAAAATCACCATGAATCAATTGCAATTCTTGTTGTTCTAAAAAGTTTGTTTTTTTTAAATCATTTATTATTTTCTCACAATTGTTTAATTGCATTATATATAATTGTGAACTAGAACTATCAATATTTTCTTTTTTATGTGTTAAAGATTCATTTAAATCAATTACACTTTTAAATTTCAAAAAGTTAGAATTAAATGGCTTAATATTCATTTTTTTTAGACTAAGATGTAACAATGCAAGATTCTTTCCAATACTATAAACTTCTTCATTAGTAATATTAGTTGAAGCTTTTGTTTCTCCGTTTACAAATTCTTGAAGATAAAATAATCTGTTATCTGAAAATGTACTCACTAATTTTTTTGATTTGTTAATAATTAATTTTGGAACTAAAATATTCTGATTATGTAATTCATTTTGTATTTTAATAGTATTAATCAATATTTTAATATAATTTGTAGGGAACTTTTTCATACTTAGTTCTTTTAATACATACTTTTTTTCAATAGTTGACGTTACAACAAATTTTTCGTTTAACCACCCACCAGTTAATGAAATCATACTTTTAAAATCAATATTATAATTTTTCTTTAATTCATCTAAATAATTCAACTAATACCTCCTCCAAATTCTTTAATTCTTTTTCTTGCATAACTAGTTTTAGCTATATCAGCCCATTCTTTTCTAGGCCCATATGACAAAATATCTGTTACAATTCTAACTCTATCTTTATTCTTAAGCACATAATCTACTGAAACGCACTCATCATTAACAAATGCACACACCATTGTATTTCCTATATCAGTATGAATTTTATATGCAAAATCAATCGGTGTAGAACCTTTAGGTAATTCTATTATATCTCCTTTTGGTGTATAAACATATACTTTATCAGAAAATAATTCTTGTTTAACCCTAGTTACAAATTCTTGGTTATCCCCGAACATTGAATTAATTTCCACTAATGATTTAAAAAACTGATATTTGCTTTTTAAGTCATCTTGCATTCTATCTCTGACATTTCCTTTTTTAATATCCCAGTAAGCTGTAAGTCCAAAAGAATCTACTTTATCCATATCAAAAGTTCTTATCTGAGTCTGTACTAATCTATCTTCTGGACCAAACACAGTTGTATGTAAACTTTGATACATATTGGTCTTAGGATTACAAATAAAATCTTTAAATTTATCATTTATTGGATGATACTTACTATGAATTAGACCTAAAACTTTATAACATTCATCAACTTCTTCTACCATAATTTTTAAGGCTAATAAATCGTGAATATCACACAATTTTTGCCCTGCAGCTATTTTTTTATAAATACCATAAATATTTTTAGTTCTAACCTTTATCTCATTAGGTACTTCTTTATTTTCTAATAATTCTTTAATTTTTAAAAGCATTTCCTGTAAGCAAGCTTTATTATCTTCTTCAATTTTTTCTTTTTGGTCTGCTATTCTTTTATAATTATCAGGCATCAAATATTGAAGTGATAAATCTTCTAACTCAGATTTTATTCTATAAGCCCCTATATAATAAGCCAAAGGGACAAATATATCCATAGTTTCTAAAGAATTTTCTTTTTGCTTAAATTCTGATTTAAATCCTAATGTCCTCATATTATGAAGTCTATCAGCAAGCTTAATGATAATAATTCTTACATCTTCGGTTATACCAGTAATTATTTTTCTTGTATTAGCATTATTTTGATCTTGCTTAGAAGAAAAATTCATTTTAGAAATTTTTGTAACTCCATCAACTAATGTTGCAACTGTTTGATTAAAATCATGTGATATATCTTCTTTTGTAACATGAGTATCTTCAAGAGTATCATGAAGAAGTCCAGCACACACAGTATCAACATCTGCATGCATTTCTGCTAAAATATAAGCAACATTTAATGGATGAATTATATAAGGTTCTCCACTTTGCCTATATTGACCTTCATGCAAAACTTTTGCATAATCATAAGCTTTTTTCACAACATCAATTTTTGTTGGTTCATATTCATTAACTTTTGCAATTAATGATTCTAATGTAATATTCAAAATTTCACCTCCATATATACAAAAAAATCGGTGTCAAAAACGTACTTGTTTTTAATCACCGATTTTTTCATCATTTTTTATCATAGAAAAACAGCATGAGCAATAAACACAGCAATTGTGTTTTTTTATTTTAATATCTAAATTATGATAATTTTCAATTAAACTCATATGCTCTCCTTCAAATAAATTTAATCAATATTTTACTCTTATTTTTACTAAAGTCAATATATTTTTGCAAAATTTGGTTGTGATATTGAAAAAAGCATAAGTTTTCTATTTTTATAGTACTAAAGCAAGCTCTAATGCTAATAGCAATACTTCCTTCTTTTTATCTATATTTACTAATCCATTTAAACTTCTTTTATCCCAAACAGTTCCATCTAAATTATCCCCAGCATAATAGAAAGTAAAGTATTTCATATTTAGTTTTTTACAAACTGCAGCAATAACTGTACCTTCCATTTCTACACAAACTACGCCATTATCTTTATAATATTTAATCTTATC
>CAKORG010000023.1 GCA_934101495.1 uncultured Bacilli bacterium | reverse complement strand
TTCTTTTTATTTTTACTAACTGGGCGTAATTCAAAACCACAAACAGAACATCTCATAGTTACTTCACTACGATTTTCCTTTTTTGCCATAATTATTCCTCCTCACTTAAATAATCTCTTCTAATTATACCAAAAATATAGTATTTTTCAACTAATTTAAATAAATTTTATCATTTTTACTAAAAAATACTGTCTTTTTAATTATTTATTTCTTTATATACAGATTTATATTACCTTTCTGAGCTTCTTTAATAATATTAATCCATAAATCATTTATAACATTTCTTTCCTTTTTAGGATGTACTAAAAATCTAATTGTTAATTCTATATGGTCATCTTTATATTCAGTATAAATAATTGGTTTTAAATTATTATAGTAAATTCTATAAGTTCCACAAGCTTCATCTATTGCTCTATCCATTTTCTTAGGTATAGATTTAATAATATCATTTTGATTAACTATTTTCTCTAGTTTTTTCTTATTTTTATCTATATCAGAATCAAATGGAATATTTACAACCATCTCTGACCAAATATATTTAAATGCAGTTGTATAATTTTTTAAAGCTTCACTAAATATTTTAGAATTGGGTATATTTACAATAATACCACTACTTTGTTCACCATTAAGCCTATTACCAAGTTCTAATACTTTAAAACTTAAGCTACTTATTAAAACAACATCACCTTTTATATTATTTATCTCTATTCTATCTTCTACTACAAAAGGTTTTGATACTTTAATATAAATTCCTGCTATTAAATTAAGAATAACTTCCCTTAAAGCTATCGTAGCACCTGCAGATATAAAAGATATTATTGTAACAATATTTTTCAAATGTCCTTCCCAAAGCATAAAAATACTTAAAAATATGATTATATTAAATACTACATTAAGAGATTGATTAAACTTGAATATGTTTCTACTTGTATGTCTATTTAAAGCATACATTTTACATATAATTTTACTTATTACTTTAAGACATAATATAATTATTATTGATATTATAACCAATATAAAATATTCATTATTTATACCAGTAACCTCCTTTAAATCATTTATAACATTATTCATTATATTCACCACTTTCAAACAAGAACTACTATAATAGCACAAAAAATAAATATTTTCTTAATAATAAAACCAACTTTACAAATTTTATGTAAAGTTGGTTTTATTATTTATTTTTTTGCAGATGCATTATATATTTCTTTAATTGTACTATCTAATTTTTTTGTAAATTCTTCATCAGTCATATTAACATTTAAACCTTCAAGTAAAGCTCTAGAAAATGATGCAATCATTTTTTTATTTTGTTTTAATTTTTCACAAGCTAAGCTTCTTTCATAACCACCAGATAATGCTACTATTCTCAAAACATTTTTATGACGAAGTAAATCATTATAATAATTTGGAACTTCTGGAAGAGTAAACTTAAACATTAAATAATCTTCCTTTTTAGTTTTATCCAAATTTCGAAGAATTTCACTTCTCATAAATGTTTCAATTTGTTTTTTATTTTGAGCATGAATATCAACTTCTGGTTCAATAATAGGAATAAGTCCATGTGCTATTATTATTTTAGCTAAACTAAATTGTTGTTCAATTACTCTTTTTATACCATATTCATTATATTCTTTAATAACTGAACGCATTTTTGTTCCCACTATACCATAACTTTTAGCTTCTTCAAGTCTTTCTTCAAGATTTGGTATTTCTTTAAGCATTTGCATACCACCATCTTCTTCTTCAAGACCGACATCAATTTTTAGAAAACTTGGAATACCTTTATTTTCTAAATATTTAACGGTATTTATACCATCAATATCTCTTTTCATTGTATTTTCAAAAAGTATGACTCCAAGAATTCTATCATCAAAAGCTTCATTTGTAATAACTCTTGAACGCATCTTATGGATATAGTCAAACATAACTTCATCACTTGTAATTAATTCTTCACTAATACCATAATTTGCAAGTGTTTTTTTACTACTTCCACCACTTTGATCTAAAGCTGCTATAAATCCTTTCTTATTTCTTAATTCATCAATTATTTCCATTTCTTACCTCCATTTTTATTAATTTTGCATGAAGTACTACTCTATCATTTTCTTTATAACAAGTTGATAAAGTTAGTATTTTATCTTCTTCATTTAAACTTACATCAAATTTAAGTTCACTTCTATCTTGAAGCATATTTAAAAACTCCATGTATCTTTCATTATTATTAAAATTTATATCTAAGTAATCACTTGTTTCTGCTATTCTATAAACACTAAATACTTGCCACATAGTATTTTGATATTCTGTTGAAAGCCTAACAACATGATTATTTTTATTGTTATACCAGTTACTTTTAAAAATATTTTTTAAAGAGCCAAACATCGTTCCATCAATTCTACCATGAGCATATAAAATAGTATTTTGATTAAAATTTTTTAAATCATTTCGATAATCCATAAATACCCAACCAGCAGAATTATAATTCTTATTAAAATCTTTCTTTAAATAATAAGTATTATTGTCAGTTTGCACAAAAGGATAATTTATATTTGTGCCACTAACCTGTATCCAACCAACTGTATCACTATTTTTTTCCTTTAATGTACTAAAATCCACATTAATTAAATTCATTTTGATATAGTCCCAATATGGATTTTCTTTTTTTATTTCTTCTTTAGGTGGATTTACAATTTCTGTTGCTGTTGAATCTGTTATTTCTTTTATTTCTACTGTTTCATGTATTTCTTCAATCTGTTTTTCAGTATTTTTAGCATCAATTGACCATCTAATTATATTATAACTAGAAAATAAACTCAAAAATATAAAAAATAATAAAAATAGTACTACAAATTTCTTTTTTAAAATTAACTTTTTCTTTTTTTTATGATTTTCTATTGTCATCACTCGCTCTATTTGTCTAATTCAATTTCTATTTTATGACCAATTTTAGTATCTAACTTGCGATAGGTAACTCCACATTCATCAAATAATTTTCTTGATGCAACAAAGTTAACTTCATCATGATATTTATCACTTAGATATACTACTTCTTTTATTCCACTTTGAATAATTGCCTTAGCACATTCATTACATGGGAAAAGTGCTACATATATTTTAGAATTTTCTAAATCTCTTTTATTGCCACGGAAATTTAATATTGCATTAAGTTCTGCATGACAAACATATAAATATTTAGTCTCAAGCGGAGCACCCTCTCTACCCCAAGGAAAGCAATCATCATGGAATCCATTCGGTGCACCATTATAACCAATAGATAGTATTCTATTATCATCACTTACAATACAAGCCCCAACTTGTGTTGATGGGTCTTTACTTCTAAGTGCAGATAATTTAGCAATTCCCATAAAATATTCATCCCATGATAAATAATCTGTTCTTTGTTTCTTAATATCCATATTTTCACATCCTTACTTATCTATTGTAACAAATTTTTTAAAAAAAAAGAAGATGTATTACTACAACTTCACAATTTCTTTAACTTTTTCAGGATTTTTTAAATCGATTTCAAAATTATTTTGATTTATCATATCCTTAACAATTACTTTACCACTTTCAACTTCATCTTCACCAACAATTATTACATACGGGATATTTTCTCTATTAGCAAAGTCTAAACTTTTCTTAAGTTTTCTCCCTTTCATTTCTACATCAACATTATATCCATAACTTCTTAGGGTATCTGCTAAAGATAAAGCTTCCATGTCAACACCCATTGGAATTATATAAAACTTGGTATCTGATGTATTTTTAAAATCATCTCTTGTTTTAAGTATTTCATAAATTGATGTTAAACCAAAGCTAATACCAACTGCAGGATAAACTTCACCATCATTAATATATTCAGTAACCATTTTATCGTATCTACCGCCACCGCCGATAGAACTTGTTAAATATCCTGACTTATCATACACTTCAAAAACATTGCCAGTATAATAATCTTGACCACGAGCAAGTGTTAAATCAACTTTACAAATTTCACTATAACCTAGTTTTTCAAGATATCCTTTTAGTGTATCAATTTCTTTAATTCCTAAAGTAAGCTCTTCATTTGTACTATCTTTAAACATATTCTTTATTTTATCAATATCCATTTTAAATAACATAAGAAGTTTATCAATTTGTTCATTTTCTATAGATATTTCAATTAAATAAGTTCTAAGTTCTTTTTCAGTTATCTTGTTCATTTTATCAAGTATTGTTATTACTTTACTTATTTGTTCATCACTAACACCAACTTCTTTTATAAGTCCGCGCATTAAATTTCTATTATTATATTTAATTATAATATCAATTTCTAACTTTTTAAAAGCTGCTACATATAAGCTTAATAATTCTGCTTCTACAAATTGACCTTCAATACCTACAACATCTGCATCACATTGTGTAAATTCTCTATCTCTACCAACTTTAACTGGTCCATCTCTAAATACTTTAGCTATTTCATATCTTTTAAATGGCATTGATATATTATTCTTATTTAAAGCAATAAATTTAGCAAATGGTACAGTTAAGTCATATCTAAGTCCTAACTTACGGTCCCCTTGATCACTTAACTTATATATTTCTTTTAATAAATCATTATTTTCATCATACTTATCAACTAACATATCCAAATAACATAAAATTGGTGTTTCTATAGAATTATAACCATATTCCATAAAAGTTTCTTTAAGTATACTATTTATATAATTTCTAATTTTTTGTTCTTTAGGTAAAAAATCATAACCACCTTTTACATTTTGAATTTTCATATTTTCTTCAATCCTTCCTTATAATAATTATTTAAAAAAGCTATACAAGTAGTTACTTATATAGCTTAAAATATACAAGCACTACAATAAGCACTTGTATTTACAACCTTTATTGTCGCAAGTCCAAGTGCATGATTTTATGATGATGAACTATTCTTTCTAAATATTCTTTCATAAAATGCATTCCTTTCAAAGCAAGTACATTATAACACAACTATATTATATTTGTCAAAACCTATATCAATATCATATGATTTTTAAATACTTCAATCAACAAAAAAATGCTTACTTGTCATTATAAATGTTCAAGTAAACATTACAATCATTAAAAAGTAAGCATCTGACATACTAAAATCAAATGTTTCTTTTTTTATTATATGAAATTTGCTTTCATATATACTTATATTATCACATTTTAACTCAAATTTCAAGCCACAAATTTTGCAAAAAAATAAAGCTTTATTTATAAGCTTTATTTTCAAGTGAATTGGAAACCAATTTCACACTATCCCTTTTATTCTAGCTACTGCTAGCTTAATTAAATTATATGCTATAAATTTTTACTTCGCAATACATTTTACACATTTATTTACAATGCCTTTACACTATCTAATCATAACTTGTTTTAATTTTCTAACCACTTTCTTTTCAATTCTTGAAATATAAGATTGGCTTATCCCTAGCATTTCTGCCACTTCTTTCTGAGTATATTCTTTTGTATTATTAAGACCATATCTTAAAGTCATTATCTCTTTATCTCTATCGGAAAGTCCTTCAATTTCTTTAGATAAAACCTCTTTATCTACTTGTTTTTCATATTCATTTGGTACTAAATCTATCTCTGTACCTAAGATATCTTCAAGATGAAGTTCGTTACCTTCAGCATCGTAATTTAAAGCATCTTCAAGTGATACTTCTGCTCTTTTTCTTTTATTTTTTCTTAAAAACATTAATATTTCATTAGAGATACATCTTGATGCATAAGTGGCAAGTTTAATATTTTTATCAATCTTATAAGTATTTATACCTTTAATAAGTCCAATCGAACCTATGCTTACTAAATCTTCAATATCATAAATGGTATTTTCATACTTTTTAGCTAAGAAAACAACCAGTCTTAAATTATGCTCAATTAAGATATTTCTAGCTTCCTCATCACCCGCTTTAGCTTTAATTAAATAAGCAAGTTCTTCTTCTTTAGAAAGTGGTGGTGGTAATTTGTCGGTTGCACCAACAAAAAAAACTTCATTATACTTACTAAATAACCATTCAATTATTTTTCTAAACATATATCCTCCATTAATTTGTAATTAAGTAAAACATCTGCACCATTTAAGTTAAACTCATCATTACTAATGCCCACTAGATAATTAGTAAATATTTGATTATTAACTTTTAAATATTTAATTTTAAAACATTCAATTAATCCATATTTATTTAAGGCTTTATAAGAAACATACATCGGACTACGAATATTTATATAACTTGATAATAATTTTCTTGACATAATAATTACATATTTTTTAGTAACTGGGTCTTTAAGCTTATTACCAGAGTCAATAAATCCCGTAGAGTTTAAAACTTTACCATTATTAAATACTATTTCAATATTACAATTAAAATTATATGATGATTTAAATTTTTTATGTTCATAAATATATAATCCAAGTATAATCGGTCCAAGTATTAAAAGAAGCAAATAATTTATACTTAAACCATCAAAATAAAAAATTAAGCCTTCTCTTTTATAACTAAATTCAATATCTAAAAGATAAAGAAAGCCACCTAGAATAACACTACACATATATAAATAAAGTAAATTAGTAAATGTATACTTAATATTTTTAAATTTAAATGCAATTAGAACCATAATAACACTAACAAGTATTTTAAGTAAAAATAAAATAAACTTATTAAAAGGTAAAAACAAAATAACAAGTGATAAAGCGCCGATGATACTGGCTGAAATAAGTCTTATAAAGTTTTTATGTCTTTTAAGTGTTATATCTATTGTCATAAGAAGTAGTAAATCATAGATAAAATTTAGCATAAAAACTAAGTCCAAGTATATCTTCATTTTTATCACCAAAATCATTATACAAAAAAAAGCAACAATAATTTGTTGCTTTTTGTCGAACACATTTAATTTTTAATAATTATCGCTTCTTAAGAAAGGTGGAATTTCATATTCATCATCTACTTCAGGAGTTTGTCTTCTTTTTTGAACATGTACATCATCACTAAATAACGCTTCTTCCCCAACTTCATCATCAAATCCTGTAGCTATTACTGTAACAATAACTTCATCAGTTAAGTTATCATTCTTTATAGCACCGAAGATTATATTTATATCTGAGTTTGCTGCTTCTCTAACAGTTTCTACAGCATCTTCAATTTCAAATAATGTAAGATTTTTACCACCAGTTACGTTAACAATTGCATTTGTTGCTCCTTCAATAGTTGCTTCCAAAAGTGAATTGGATACTGCTTGTCTTGCAGCTTCAATTGCTCTATTTTCACCAGCATTACATCCAATACCAATAATTGCTGTACCACTTTTTTCCATAACTGTTTTAACATCTGCAAAGTCTAGGTTTATAACTCCAGTAACAGCAATTAAGTCTGATATTGATTGAACACCTCTGTGAAGTACATTATCTACTTCTTTAAATGCATCTTCAAAACTTGTAGTTTTATCAATTAATTCTCTTAATCTATCATTAGGTATAATAATTAAACTATCAACATGAGTTCTAAGTTCTTCAAGACCTACTAAAGCATTTTCCATTCTCTTTTTACCTTCGAATCTAAATGGTTTAGTAACTATACCAACTGTTAAAGCTCCCATATTTTGAGCAATTTCAGCAATTATCGGAGCTGCACCAGTACCAGTACCTCCGCCAAGTCCACAAGCAACAAATACCATATCTGCTCCTTGCAATGCATCTTCTAATTCATTTTTACTTTCTAGAGCAGCACTTCTACCAACTTCTGGGTTAGCTCCAGCCCCTCTTCCTCCAGTAATATTTTTACCTATTTGTATTTTATTTTGACATAAAGAAGCATTTAAAACTTGTAAGTCTGTATTTACCACATAAAATTCAACACTTTTAACTCCTTCTTCAATCATTCGGTTAACTGCGTTACATCCGCCGCCACCTACGCCAACAACTTTAATCTTGGCTATTTGATCCATCTGTAATCCATTCATAATTCATTCTCCCATCTAGTTATCAAAAAAGTATCCAAATAATTTACCTAATAAGGAATCATCTGAGATATTAACCTTTTTATGTATTCCACTTAACTCTTCTTGTTCATCAATACTGAATATTGAAAAATCTCTATTTCTTAATTTTAACTTACTATCATAATACTTAATTAAACCTACCCCAGTAGCATATTTATTATGTCTAGCTCCAATTTCTGTAACAACTCCTAACGTAGCATCTTTAAAAATATAATCCATTATACTTTTAAAATCTGCCATTTCTGTTACTCCCCCTGTAACAATTATATAACTAATTTCCTTTTTTGTTAAGAGATTTATTTGTTTTTTTGCTAAATTTAGCAATTCTTCTAATCTTCCCATGACAATTTCACTAGCATCATACTGATTTATCTTGATTTTATCACCATTTTTATTTTCTAAAATTACTGATTCATTAGGTTGAGCATTAGTTTTATTAGCAAGAGCAATTGATTCTTTTAAGTAAAGAGCATCATTCCTACTTATTTTATATACATAACCTAAATCATAATCAATAGCCTCTCCCCCCATATCAATAGCTTCAGAGCCAGTAAGTATACCTTTATTAAATATAGCAACTGTTGTTTTAGAAGCCCCAATATTTATTACAGCACCTACTTCTTCACTATTTTTATTATTTTTAAATTCATAATAGTCACCAATAGGTCCAACTGTAACATCAACCACTGTAACTCCTATTTTTTCCAAACATTTAATTATAGAACTAACATTTTTCTTTGGCACTGTTGCCACAACTACTTTTACTTTTAATTTTTCTGCATGCATATGAAGGGGATTATTGGTTACACTACTATCATCTATTAAAAACTTAGTAGGTAAAAGTCCGACTATTTCTCTATTATTCATAACCTTATTATATACAGCAGTTTGCATTGACTTAATTATATCTGCACCAGTTACTATATGTTCTTCATTTGTAATAGAAGCATAACCTTCACTTAAGAAACATTCTAAATCATTTGTTGGACAACTAACAATTACTTTAGTTATCTTAAGACCAATTTGTTCTTCACCTTTTTTAAAAACATCACTTAAGGCTTCAATAGCACTTTCAGGGTTTACAACAAAACCTTTTTTTATGCCACGAGATGGTGTGTCTACACATGCTAAAATATTTAGTTTATTACGCATTATTTCGCCCACTACAAGTTTAATAGTGTGACTACCAATATCTAAACTAGCTATTATCTTTCGCATGCAAACATCTCCTATTACCTTATAATTAATTATATCTAAAAACAAGCTTTCATGCAAGTGCTTTATAAAACTTTTTTATAAACATTTTGTGATAAGACTAAGTCCCAAATGTAAAATTTACAAAGAATTGTAGACAAATGCTGTTTTTTTTGATATAATTAATCCAGTTCAGTAACTTTATGAATTAATTTAATTTTTAAGAAGGAAGGAATTTTTTTAATGGAAAATAAAAATAATATTGCCACGAAAGTTATTGCTTTAGGTGGCTTAGGTGAAGTTGGAAAAAATATGTATGTTGTTGAACATAATGATGAACTATTAATTATAGATGCTGGAGTTATGTTTCCAGAAGATAATTTACTTGGTGTTGATTATGTTATTCAAGATATTTCATATTTAAAGAAAAATGCTGATAAAATTAAAGGTTTATTTATAACACATGGGCATGAAGACCATATCGGGGGTATTCCGTTTTTACTACAAGCAATTAATATACCCGTTATATATACACCAAAGATTGCTAAGGATTTAATTGAAAAAAAACTAGTGGAACGTAATATAAAGTATGAAAATTATCAAATAATTACTCCAGATTTTAATGTTAAGACTAAGTATTTTGATATTTCATTTATTAATACTACCCACTCTATACCAGATAGTTTTGCTATTGTTATAAAGACACCAAATGGTACTATTTTTGAAACAGGTGACTTTAAATTTGACTTAACTCCAGTTGGACCAATGGCTGATATTCATAAAATGGCTAAGTTTGGTTCTGAAGGTGTTACTCTACTTCTTAGTGACTCAACTAATGCTTTAACAAGTGGTTACTCTAAAAGTGAAAGTGCTGTTGATGGAACACTTAATGATATGATTAGTAAACATCATGGTAGAGTTATTATTGCCACATTTGCTTCTAACATTTACCGTATTAAACACATTGTTGAAAGTTGTAAAAAGTATGGCAGAAAAATCATAGTTTTTGGTAGAAGTATGGATAATAGTATTGAACTTGCTTTAAGCAATGGACTTATTAATGATAAATCAATGTTTATTGATGCAAATGAAGCTAAAAGTCTAAAAAGAAATGAAATTTGTATTTTATGTACTGGTTCTCAAGGTGAACCACTTGCGGCCCTATCTCGTATTGCCAATGGACAACATAAACAAATATCACTACTTAATGATGATTTAGTAATATTTTCATCTAGCCCAATACCTGGGAATGCTGAAAGTATTAATAAAATTATTAATAAATTATACTTAAAAGGTGTTCGTGTATTTACAAATTCAGAATTTAGTGATGTTCATACTTCTGGACATGCCAAAGAAGAAGAACTAAAATGGATGCTTAGAATTATTAAACCTAAATACTTTATGCCAATGCATGGTGAATATAGAATGCTAAAAAAACATACAGAAATTGGTGTAATGTGTGGAGTTGCACCAGAAAACACAATAATCTGTGCTAATGGAGATGTAGTTGAACTTTTAAATGGTGAAGCAAAAAAAGCTGGAACAGTTCAAGCCGGAGATGTTTATGTTGATGGTTCTCGTGTCGGAGATATTGGTTCTGTAGTTATCAAAGATCGTAAACTGATGAGTCAAGATGGTATACTTATTACTATTTTAAATATTAATACTTTACAACGAAAACTTTTACTTAAACCTAATGTAACCGCTCGTGGATTTGTTCTTGTTAATGAAAATCAAGAATTAATGCAAAAAATAGAAAGAAAAATTAGTGAAATAGCAAATAATGCTTTAAATAAGGCACCATACAGCTACATAGATTTAAAAAATCAAATTATTTTAGAGTTACTTCCTTTTATCAACAATTTAACAGGTAGAAAACCAATTATATTGCCAGTAATAATGGAAGTAAACCAAGCAGAACAAAAGTAAGCTAGACAAAAAAGAGATAATATGACTATTTATTATCTCTTTTGTTTTGCAATTAATAATTCAACTTCCAATACGAATTGGTAAATTTTGAGTACCATCACCAGATACATAACTTACGGATGAGGTTAGATAAAATGATGGTTTAATTTTCAAATTGTTTGTACTACTATCACCGCTAACACTACCATTTAAAAAGCGAAAGACTTCCCAATCATCATCTAAAAAAGGGGTAATAAACCAATTTGTAGTATTTTCAAACATCCAGTTTACTGATGAGATACCAGTACTACCATAATCAACAAGTGCTGATGTCCATGCACTTGTTGATGCTGCATATCCATAATCACTAACATACATTAATCCTATTTTTGACGTTCCATCACTTGGCCCAAAAGTTTTTGACGCATTAACTATTTCAGTTTGATACATAGTTTGTACTGTTGATTGGATAGAGTCTCCACCACTTACTTTCCATGTTGTATCTGCTATTTTATTTGTCCATTTAGTGCCGACGTTATTCAAAAAATTTGTATTTAAATTTATCGTATTTAATTCTGAATATTTCCAATTATTACAACCGACATTTAGATCACCTACAGCAAGAACAGATTTGCTCGTAAAACGTAAGCCACTATCAATTCGATATGTTGTCTCACTTGGACAAGAAGTTAGATTTGTCCATTTATAATAACCTGATGCATCATGAGTTCCATTTGTTCCGAGTAAGTCGCTTGAAGCAACAGTTGCTTTTACAAGTTTAACTTGTCTATTAAATACTCCGATGATTCTATATAGATTGTCTTCTGGACAGGTTGCTGCATCACTTCCAAAACACACGTAATTATTCGTAGTATCATTTGAACCTGCATATCTATAACTATTGTCTCTTGCTCCATTTGCTAAATTACTATCATGATAGTAAATATTATTATTTCCTTGAACACCATTATATTGTGATATGACATAGTCAGCTAATGTTTTTGTTGAGCTTTTATTTTGTATTACTACTTTTGCTGTCATGCTTTTTCCTGCGTTTGCATTTTGACTTGCATCATAATTCACAAAAATTATTGTGATATTCCATTTTTCTTCTTTACTTGATGTTGTTGTTATCTCTCTATTATCAAGTAAATTTATAAGACCATCTTTTGTAGTAATATCAAAACCTTTTAATGCTGTGCCTTTACCATCTGTTACTGTTTTATATTCAAGACCTGATATACTTGTTATTTCATTATTACCTGCATCTTTTATTGTAAGTAATATTTCTGGCTTAGTTTCTCCTTGTGTATATGTAAATGTATTATTTTCTATATTTAAATATAAATTATAATGTTCTGTTGCAGAATTAGTTTTATTATTTGCTGTTAACTTCGCACTTGCATATGTGCTTCCAGTTATGTTTCCTTTTCCACTTGCAAATGAGGTTTGATCTAAAGAAAGATTTACAGCTGAACCTGTTTCAAATGTGAATGTATCAACTGTATTTGCATTTATTTTAATATCTGTTTGTGAACCTTCTCCCGTTTGAGCTTGAAAGTATGCATATGTTGCAGTTACTACTGTAAGTGCTAGTGCAACTAATGCTACGATACTTATTATTTTTGTTTTTTTATTTTCCATATTTACCTCTCCATTCTTTCATTATTATGTTTATTTTGTACTAAATTATTTACATTACATATTTAAACTCAAGTAAAGTATCACGTATTACTTTTACTTTAATATTCATTCATAATACATCAAAAAAAATAAAAAAAAAAGCACACGTTTACACACACTAAAATTTGACACTCATTTTTTTGATTATTATAAAAAGAAAATGCTTATTCAGCATCTTCTTTTGTTTCTTCTACTTCGTTTACAATTTCTTCAGTATCTTCAATAATATCATCATTATCCATAAGTTTTTCTTCAAGTACTTCTTGAGCATCATCATCTAAAATTGCTTTTTCAAGTTCTATATCAATATTATTATAATCACTATAACCAGTACCAGCAGGTATTAGTTTACCAATTATAACGTTTTCTTTTAAACCTTGAAGTCTATCAACTTTACCATGAATAGCAGCATCAGTAAGTACTCTAGTTGTTTCTTGGAATGATGCAGCAGATAAGAATGAATCTGTTTCTAGTGAAGACTTAGTAATACCAAGCATAATTGGATTACCTTTAGCAGGAGTTTTTCCAGCCATAATAACTGGTTTATTTCCTTCAGTAAAGTCTCTTAGAGATACTGCAAGACCTTCAACAAAGTCTGAATCTCCAGCATCTGTTATTCTTACCTTATTTATCATACGTTTACAAATAATTTCGATATGTTTATCTGAAATATCAACACCTTGTAATTTATAAACTTTTTGAACTTCTTTTAAGATATATTCTTGTGCAGTAAGTGGATCAGTTACAGCTAATAATTCTTTTGGTGAAATAACACCTTCAGTTAATTTATCTCCAGCTTCAACTTCATCACCAACAGCAACACGAAGTTTCATATTGTAATTAGTTACATGTTCATGACATCCAGCTTCATTTTCAATAGTAATTGTATGTTTACCATTGTTTTCTTCAATACCAATAACTTTACCGGTTACCTCAGCAATTGTAGCTTTTCCTTTTGGAATACGTGCTTCGAACAATTCTTCAACCCTTGGTAACCCTTGAGTAATATCATCCCCAGATGCAACACCACCGGTATGGAATGTACGCATAGTTAATTGTGTCCCTGGTTCACCAATTGATTGAGCAGCCATAATACCAACAGCTTCACCTTTTTCAACTAAGTTACCAGTTGCAAGGTTACGTCCATAACATTTTTGACATACCCCATTATTTGATTTACATGTTAGGACACTTCTAATTTCTACCCTTTTAATACCAGCTTTAGTAATTTTAATAACGGCATTTTCATTAATCATTTCTCCAGCTTCCACAATAGTTTCCTTAGTTTCTGGATTAACAATTTTCTTAGATGCGTATCTACCTAAAATACGTTCAGCAAGTGGTTCAATAACTGAGTTATCTTTTTCATTTAGTAAGTCATAAACAACAAGTCCTTGATGTGTACCACAATCAAATTCTTTAACAATTATATCTTGAGCAACATCAACAAGTCTTCTTGTTAAGTATCCTGAGTCTGCAGTTCTTAAGGCAGTATCGGCATCCCCTTTACGAGAACCGTGTGTTGATAAGAAGAATTCAGACACAGATAAACCTTCGATAAATGATGATGTAATTGGAATTTCTACAGTTGAACCATCTGGTTTTGCCATTAAACCACGCATACCAGCAAGTTGGGTAAAGTTTGAAATCTTACCACGAGCACCTGAGTTCATCATCATGAATAATGGATTGTTAAAATCATTTTCACTTATTTCTTTAAGTTCGTTCTTAACATCATCAGTTGCTTTAGTCCAAACTTCAATAACACTTTGATATCTTTCTTGGTCAGTAATTAAACCTCTTTGATATTGTTTATTAATTTTATCAACTTTAGCTTTAGCAGCTTCAATTATTTCACCTTTTTTCTCACTTCTTACAACATCTGCGATAGATACTGTAATACCAGCAATAGTTGAATATTTGAAACCTAAATTCTTTAATTTATCAAGCATTATAGATGTTTCAGTTGTTTTATATCTTTTAAATACTTGCGCTATTAATTGACCTAAAGTTTTTTGAATAAATGGAGTAACAAGTTCCATCTTAGCTATTTCTTCAGGAATATTAGAACCCATTGGTAAGAAATACTTATCTGGTGTAATTCCTTCAATATTAGCTTTAGTACCTTCTTCTACATATGGGAATGTATCAGGTAAAATTTCATTAAATTTTAATTTACCTACTGTTGTAACTAAATATTTATCTCTTTGTTCTTCAGTAAATAATTTATATTTAAATGAATTAACTGGAATAGCAATTCTTGTATGTAGAGTTATTTCTTTTCTTTCATATGCCATTAAAGCTTCATTTGGATCTTTATAAACATGTCCTTCATTTTCTTCTCCAGCATATTCAATAGTTAAATAACAGTTACCTAGTACCATATCTTGGCTTGGTGTAACAATTGGTTTTCCATCTTTTGGATTTAGAATATTATTAGCACTAAGCATTAAGATTCTTGCTTCAGCTTTTGCTTCTTCAGAAAGTGGAATATGAATAGCCATTTGGTCACCATCGAAGTCAGCATTAAATCCTGCACAAACTAGTGGATGTAATCTTATAGCCTTACCACCAACAAGTACTGGTTCAAACGCTTGAATACCAAGTCTATGTAATGTTGGAGCTCTATTTAAAAGTACTGGATGTTCAGTAATTACATCTTCAACAATATCCCAGATTGATTCATCACGAGAATCGATTAATTTTTTAGCACCTTTAATGTTATGAGCTAAACCTCTTTCAACAATACCATTAATTACATGCGGTTTAAATAACTCAATAGCCATTTCTTTTGGAAGACCACATTGATGCATCTTAAGATTTGGCCCAACTACGATAACTGAACGACCAGAATAGTCAACTCTCTTACCTAATAAGTTTTGACGAAAACGTCCTTGTTTACCTTTTAACATACTAGATAAACTCTTAAGTGGTCTATTAGATGCAGCAGTAATACTTCTTCCTCTTCTACCATTATCAAATAATGAGTCAACAGCTTCTTGCAGCATACG
>CAKORG010000022.1 GCA_934101495.1 uncultured Bacilli bacterium | reverse complement strand
CAGTTTATTATAGAAATGCAATGGTAAGAAGTAATTATTTTAATAATTATTTAAATATAAAACAAGATAATAGTTACTTAATTAAATTTTATGAAAATTTATTATTAGGTAAAAATAATAATTTACACTCAAGAGATTTAATTGTAAAAGAATTATTTAATGACAAATAAAACACATACTATAATTTAACCATTATGAAGGAAATAAATTATTTGTAAAGTTATCTAGACAACAATTCAAAATTGTATTATCATAAATACATGAAAGGATTGATACAATGAAAACTAAAGTATATTTTACAAAAGAAGTAACAAGTGAAAGTTTAGTTAAAATTTATGAAAGTTTAAATCATGAACTAAAAGGTAAGGTAGCGGTTAAAATTTCTACCGGAGAACCTGGTGGACATAACTTTTTAAATCCCAACTTAATTAAAGATTTAGTAAGTAAATTAAATGGTACAATCGTAGAATGTTGCACTGCTTATGCTGGAAAAAGAATGAATCCAAGTGACCACTGGAAAGTTATCAAAGACCATGGTTTTTATGATATTGCTCCGTGTGATATTATGGACGAAGATGGTGAAATTGAAATTCCTATAAATGGTGGAAAACGCTTAAATGGCATAAACTACGTTGGAAGTCATATTGAAAATTATGATTCAATGTTAATGTTATCACACTTTAAAGGACATATAATGGGTGGCTTCGGCGGAGCTTTAAAAAATATGTCAATAGGAGTTGCTTCAAAAAATGGTAAAGCATGGATACATTCAGCAGGAAAAACAACAGTACCAGATGAATGCTGTAAATTAGAAACTAAACAAGATGATTTTCTAGAAAGTATGGCTGAAGCAGATAAATCTGTCGTGGACTATTTCAAACCAGAAAATATAGTTTATATAAACATTGCCAATAATATTTCCATAGATTGTGATTGTGATAACAATCCAAAAGCCCCAGAAATTGCTGATATTGGTATATTTGCATCTCTAGACCCAGTGGCTATAGATAAATGTTGTTACGATACTATAATGAATTTAACAGAAGAAGGAGCAAACTCACTAAAGAAGCGAATGCTTGATAAACACGCAATTCATACCGTTAATGAAGCAGAAAAACTTGGCTTAGGAACAACAGAATACGAACTAGTGAGGATAGATAGATAATTATGAAATTAGAGAAAATTGTAGAAATATTAACAAAACAAAATAAGACAATATCAACAATGGAATCTTGTACCGGCGGAGGTCTAGCAAATGCCATAACCAACATACCTGGTGCAAGTGAAATCCTAAAATTTAGTGCAGTAACATATTCAAATGAATTTAAAATCAAAATGGGTGTACCTAAAGAAACAATAGATGAATACTCAGTTTATAGCATGGCAACAGCTATAGAAATGTCTAAGAAAATATCACAGTTTACAAGTTCAAATTATGCTATAGGTATAACAGGTAAACTAAATAGGGTAGATCCACATAACTTATCTGGTGATGATAATATAGTTTACTTTAGTATCTATAATAAAGATAAGGATATTGTTTATAGTGACTTTTTAAAAGTAACAAAATCATCAAGAAAAGAAAATAAAGAAGAAGTAATAGATAAAATTATTGACAACTTATATGAAATATTAAAAAAAGAGAACTAAAATAGGTCCCCTTGATAAATATTTCTTTTAACCATCTCTTGATCAATTCCATTTAAAACCATAAACTTCTTTATGAGCCATTCTGGTGCCACCAATTCATTTAAAAGAGGATCCCCAGTAATTCTCATCACCACAACATCTTCATTTAAAAGTCTAAGTTGACAACAAACAATATCAATATACTCCTCTCTAGTTAAAATATGAAATTTATTTTTTTCATATAAACTAGCCAACGGAGTATTTTTTGTAATATAAAGCATGTGTATTTTAATACCATCAACCTTGCAATCATTAACAAATTTAATGGTATTAATCATATCTTTCTTAGTTTCATAAGGAAGCCCATTTATAATGTGAGCAACCACAAAAATATTTCTTGCATGTAATTTTTGGGCAGCGTCTTTAAATGTTTTACTGTTATGTCCACGATTTATAAATCTTAAAGTATTATCATTACTACTTTGAAGCCCAAGTTCCACGATTAAAAATGTTTTTTTATTTAACTCTTCCAAATAATCTAACCATTCATCTGATAAACAATCTGGTCTAGTTGCAATATCAATTCCCACAACTTTAGGTATCATAAGAAGTTTATCAACATAACCTTTAACTAAATTTTTATCATTATAAGTATTTGTACCAGATTGAAAATAAGGAATATACAAACTATCTGGCCATTTTTGTTCCATAATTTTTCTTCCATTTTCAAATTGCTCTAAAATATCCAAACTATTATCACTAATACTAGCAACAGACTTATTAGAACAATATATACAACCACCACTTGCTTGATTCGGACATATACTATTTATATCTAAAGGCACTTTAAAAACTTTTTGCCCAAACTTTTTCTTAAAAAAGTAATTCAAAGTATGATATCTTTTATTATCTAATGTATTTTTAAACATATAACCACCTGTTAGTATTTTAACACGTAAACATTCAAAATAAAAGTTGTTATTTTTAAGATTTGTGGTATACTAGTATTAGTTGCTGGAATAGCTCAGTTGGTAGAGCAATGCCCTCGTAACGCATAGGTCATAGGTTCAAGTCCTATTTCCAGCACCATTTAGAAACAATACCCCGAATTTACGGGGTTTTATTATGAAATAAAATTATTTTAAATAAATAACAAATTTTATATATACAAAAAGTATACGATATGTTATAATGAACATATCAGAAAAAGGAGGCATAAAAATGCGTGTATATGGAATAAATGTTTTAAAGGAACTAGACAAGAAAAAAATCAAAAAAGTATTCACGTCACGTAAAGAAGTTTGTAAGTATTGCAGCGAAAACAAAATAAAATATGAGTTTGTAGATAATCACCTATTAAACAAAATGTGTGAATATAATCACCAAGGGGTAGTAATAGATGCTTTTGATTATGATTATTATAGTTTAAAAGATATTGAAGGTAATCTTGTATTAATACTTGATCACTTAGAAGACCCACACAACTTTGGCGCAATCATCAGAACTTGTGCAGCAGTAGGAATAAAATCAATAATCATCCCAAAAGATAGAAGTGTCGGAGTAACAGATGTTGTTGTTAAAACAAGTGTAGGTACAATTAATTATGTGAAGATAATCATGGTTAATAACTTAGTAGCCACAATAAAATCTTTACAAAAAGATGGTTTTTTTGTTTATGCTGCATCAATGGAAGGTGAAGACTTTAGAAAAATAGATTATAGCACAAAAAGAGCATTAGTAATAGGTAATGAAGGCTCTGGAGTAAGTAGACTTGTTAAAGAAAATAGTGATGTATTAGTAAGCATCCCAATGAACAAAAATGTAGAGAGCTTAAATGCATCCGTCGCCGCAAGCATTCTTATCTACCACATGGGTGAAAATGTTTGATATAAGTGATTCTGAACTAATAATGCTATATCGTGAAAACAATGAAGAAGCAACAGATATATTAAATCAAAAATATTCTATAGTAACAAAAAGAATAATTAACAAGTATTATCCACAATTGAAAAAATTAAATGTTAATTTTTATGAACTAATATCAAGTTGTCAAGAGTTAGTAAATGAAGCACTAGATACATATAACTCATTATCTAAAGCGTCATTAAATACTTATATAAGTTTAATAATAGAAAGAAAAATAAAAAAAACAATCATTAATGCTGTCAGATATAATAAGAAAAATATGGAGCTATCTAACATCGATTTTGATAATGCCACGGATAATTCTTTAGACCCTTTAGAAACTCTTTGTGCCAAAGAAAGTCAAAAAAATCTAAATGAAATAATTTTGAACAAACTAAACAACAATGAACTAGCAATATTTTCATTATTATTAGATGGCTTAAGTTATAAAGATATAGCATTTACATTAATGCAAAGTTACAAACAAATATATAAAAAAATCCAGAATATAAGAAAAAAATTAATACCAGAATTACAAAAAATGCTTGATTAAAGCTTGCAATTACCTTTTATTTATGCTATATTATAAATGAACACGAAAGTGTTTTTTTAAATGGAGGTTTTTAAAACTATGGCAAAAGAAGCTAAAGAAACAAAAAAAGTAACAAAAGTTACTAAAGACACCAAAAAGAAAAATAACAAGAAAGGTCCTAAAGAAAACTATTTCAAAAAAGTTGGCAAAGAACTTAAGTTAGTAAAATGGCCAACAGCTAAAGATGTAATAAAATACACAATTTCAACAATTGTATTTTGTATAATCCTATGCGCATTATTTATGGCACTTAACCTAATATTATCAGTAGTTAAAGGATGGTTTGCATAATGGAAAAACTTTGGTACGTAGTAAATACTTATTCAGGACATGAAAATAAAGTAAAAGAAAAATTAGAAGCAAGAACAGAATCAATGGGAATGCAAGATTATATTTTTCGTGTAATTGTTCCAGAAACAACAGAAGTTGAAGTAAAAGATGGAGTAAAAAAAGAAAAAGTAAAAAAAATGTTTCCTGGATATGTTTTAGTTGAAATGATAATGACTGATGAAGCATGGTACATTGTAAGAAATACTCCAGGTGTTACAGGATTCATTGGTTCAAGTGGAAAAGGAGCAAAACCAACTCCATTACTTCCTCAAGAAATTGATAGAATTTTAGCTAACATGGGTATGAGTAGAGTAGATGTTGAATCTGAACTTAAAGTTGGAGACACAGTTAATATTGTTGATGGACCATTCAGTGGTATGACTGGTAAAGTTGATAACATTGACATTGAAAACAACAGATTAAATATTATAATTGACTTATTTGGTCAAGAAACAAATGTTGATGTTGAAGTCTTCCAAGTTAGCAAAATGTAATTAAAAATTCGAAGTTTAATCTTCGGATTTTTTTTCATCTTCAAATACTTCTAGATTCTTTTTAATTCTTTCATTATTAGGATTTATTTTTAAAGCCTCTTTAGCATTTTTAATAGCATTTTCATAATCACCTAAATAAAAGTATGAAATAGATAATAAATCATTTAATGTTTCATCATAACTAAATAGTTCATTAATATACGATTTAGGATTATACTTAATTTCCAAAGCTTTATTACCATATTTACAAACATTTTCAAAATCTTCTAAAATGAAGTATAAAATAGCAAGTTCAACATATGGATCTCTAAGATATGGAGCTTCATTTATAGCTTTATAAAGCCACATAAGTGATTCATCATATCTATTTAAAGCTTTATAACATCTAGCAATAAATCTCATAGATGCACATCTTTCATCTTTCCAAGTAGCATTTTTCATCTTTAAATGTTTAATAAGAGTATCAATAGCATCATTCCATCTTCCATAATACATATACTCTCTACCTAAATAATGCATATTTC
Organism: uncultured Bacilli bacterium; assembly: GCA_934101495.1. Lineage (GTDB taxonomy): Bacteria > Bacillota_I > Bacilli_A > RF39 > UBA660 > Onthocola_B. Next base: position 10,553 of record CAKORG010000022.1, on the reverse strand, counting down.
TATCATCATCTGGTTTTTCTTTAACAGCAAGCTCTAAAAGTGGCAAATAATTAGAGCGTGATTTTTCTCTATCTGGATAATGATTTACAATAACATCATCACTAATTACAACATTCTCATCGTGATCGAATTCTAATATTTCATGCACTGGATTTACCCATTTACATCCACTTCTTTTATGTATTTTTTCAGCATAATAAGTAATTTTAGGAATGCTATCTTCTATATACCAATTATAAATATATCTAAGTCTATCAGTATCATTTTTCCATACTTTTAAAATATTTTCTTTCCATCCACATTCTAAAACCTCATCTAAATCTAAAGAAATACATATATCAAAGTCTTCAGGAACCATTTTTAAAGCTTCACATCTAGCAACATCAAATCTCCATGGTTTTATTTCCATTTGTTTTACACATACTCCATAATTCTTTAATTTTTCTATAGTATTATCAGTTGAACCAGTATCTAAAACAAATATCCCATCAGCATCTTTAATTGATTCATACCATCTATCAACAAACTTTTCTTCATTTTTACATATTGCATAAACACATATTTTAATATCGACCAAACCCTTTCTATATTCCTATATATTCAAATAAAATACTAACTGGTGAATTAACAAAATAAGAATTACTATTTATATTATTTAAATCCGGAGTTTTTAAATAAATACTTTTTTTACCTAGATTAACTAAACTATATAAAGTACTTGGATCAACAACTGCTACAATCCCATCTCCACTTATTTCTTTAGGCATTTCATCACTTATAAAATTACTTGCACCAACATATATATTATCACTATCATTAGGTTTAAAACCTATAGCAACAAAATCTTTCGAAGGATCAAATACATTATCCTTTTTTACATAAGCATTTACTTTAAAAGATATTTTATAATGCCCAGCCTTATTAAATTTAATCTTATTATTATTTAAAGTAACAATATTCTTATTATCTATTTCTTTTCTACTTATTGGAATATCTTCCATTATTTTAACTTCAATTCCATCATCAGTAAAATTATCAATAAATTTAGCTACATATGCCATTTCAATTAAGTATGGTCCTTCTGGTCCAGTTGGCCCTATATCACCTTTTTCACCCTTTACTCCATTAAACCCTTGAGGTATATAAAAATCTAGTTTATGAGTATTTCCATCAAAAGTATCAATAACTTTTGCTCTAGCATTAGCATCCAAAGTTTCAGTTTTTCCAATTATTATTTTTTCCCCATTTCCATCATTACCTTTAGGTATATAAAAATCCAGTATTACATTTTCATTAGTTCCACTATTTTGAACTTTAGCATTTTCATTAGAATTAATAGTATAAGTATTTCCTACATTAACAGTAGTAGGACCGGCAGGTCCAGTTGGTCCAGGAATAGGAAGACAATTATATATTGGTCCATCTAATTTAGCACACTTAACTTTCTTTAAAGCTTTTTCCATATTATTCATGACTTTACAACTCCTTAATATAATAGTATGTAAAATAAAAGTGCATAATTAATAATGAAGCCTAAAAAAGTTGTATAGAATGGTATTTTATACTATAATATTAATGCGGAGATAATCATGAAAGATGAAAAAGTTTATTTAAAGTACAAACAGTTTGCCAAAGATTATAAACTATCAAATTATGATACAAAAAAACTATGGCGTATAATAGAGCCGATTGCAACTCATAAAGAGTTTTCTAAAAGATGTAGTGACCCTTATTTTCATCATGATATAAAATCACTCGGAGATCATATACTTTGTGATGCAATCGTGACTTATAAACTTGCAACTAAATTAAAAAGAAATAGTCAAAATATGAAAGATATAAACATAGATAATGCTGTAGTTATAGCTATGTTCCATGATTTATATGAACTTCCTTGGCAAAATATTGGTGTAAAGAAAATAATGCGTAATAAACATGGTTTTGTTCATCCGATTGAAGCTATAACTAATGCTATTACTTGGTATCCAGAATACTTTAAAAGTAAAGAAAGAGCTATGATTATTATTGATGGAGTTATTCATCATATGTTCCCTTTAGCAGTTAGAAGAATTGATGGAACTGACATGGAATTAAATAATAAAGAAAAATATGAACAATTACCAAAAAAATATAAAGAAATGATTAAATTATCAACAGATATTGGTAAAATGGGACATTATTCATTAAGAAAATCATTTTTTATTGAAGGAAGAATAATGTCTAGAGCAGATAAAATTGTTGCCTTTAAAAAAGATATTAGTTCATTTAATGGTTACTTAGCTCTTTTAAGTGGTAAGAATAAAAATATCAAGAAAAAACATAATAAAAATGATGATAAAAATGAAACTAGAAATAGTAAATGAAATAAAACTAATGTAGAAAATGTTAAAAAAGTATTAGAAATAATCAAAAAAAATCATTCATATGAAACGCCAGGAATCGACATTATACCACTTATGGATGAAAACTTATTTAATTAATATATTTTATCAGGAAGTAGGGTATCCAAATACTTAAGGATATCCTCTTTTTCATATTTATTAGGAAACTTAATATATTCTAAACACACATTAATAACAGCACTTACATAAAATTTAGAAATAATTTCCACAGGAATTTCTGTTTTTAATATCTTATTACTTTTTCTAATATGGCTTTCTACATCTCTATAAATAGCATCATTTGCCATATCCATAACAATACTATTATTATTTTTCTTAAGAACTGAAGAATACACATTAATATTACTACTTATATGTTCGAAAAATATTTCTATCATTTGCATATAATATTCTTTAGCATTATTATAATTTTCATTTTCTTCAAGTTTAGAAACTAAATCTTCTTCCAAATCATTAATTAAAGAATCTAAAAGTTCATACTTATCAGAAAAATGGTCATAAAACGTAGACCTATTTGTTAAAGCTGCATTACATATATCAGATACTTTTATTTCTTCAAAAGTTTTTTCTTTCATAAGTGTAAGCAAACCTTCATAAAGGTTCTTCTTAGTTTTTATTATTCTTAAATCTATCTTTTTTGCCATTATCCTTCACCTACAAGCATTATACACCAAAAACTACTTTTGTAAATATAAACAACACATGTAGGCATAATTATTATACAATAAACAACATTTTGTTGGATAATATACAAATAAAACGTTTTGTTTTTGAAAAAAAACTATAATTAGCATAGTATATATAGCGTGGTGAGAAAAATATGAAAAAATTTGCAAAGTTTATAGCAACTCATAGTGTGCTTATATTAGTAATAAGTTTTCTATTATTAGTACCAGCTATCTATGGTTATGTAAACACGAGGATTAACTATGATATCTTAGTTTATCTTCCAGACTCAGTAGATACCATAAAAGGTGAAAACATTCTAACAGATGATTTTGGTCTTGGGGCATATGCCTTTGTTATGGTAGATAGTTCTAATAACAAAAAAATATTAGACTTAGAAAAAGATATCAAAAAAATTGAAGGAGTAAATGCAGTACTTAGTATCGCTGATGTAACAGATACAGTTATTCCTGTAGATATGTTACCAACACAAGTAGTTGAAAAACTAAATAAAGATAATGAAACAATTATCATGGTAACATTTGATGGTGGGGCTAGTGAAGATGTAACAATCGAAGCTGTAAGAACCCTTCGTGAAGTTGTCGGTGATGCAACAAAAGTAAGCAGTATGACAAGTATGGTAATTGATACAATGGATTTATCAAATAAAGAAATATTTGCTTACGTAACAATTGCTGTTATTCTTTGTTTAGCAGTACTATTTATAGCAACTGACTCTTATGTAATACCATTCTTCTTACTTGGAAATATTGGTTTTGCTATTATTTATAACATGGGTTCAAATATTTTTTTAGGACAAATCTCTTATATAACACAGGCGATAACAGCAGTTCTTCAACTTGGTGTTACAATGGACTTTTCAATATTCTTGTATCATAAATATGAACAAGCAAAAATGGATAATCCAAAAATGCCAAAAACAGAAGCAATGGCTAGTGCAATCGTAGCAACATTCCAATCAGTTCTTGGTTCATCCCTTACTACATTTGCAGGATTTCTAGCATTATGTACAATGGACCTAACACTTGGTACTGATATTGGTATAGTTATGGCTAAAGGCGTTCTATGGGGCTTAGTTTGTGTTCTTACTTTATTCCCAGCTTTACTTATGGTTGGGGATAAACTAATAGATAAAACAAAACACAAAGTACTACTTCCAGAATTCAAAAAATTACAAGAGTTTTCAACAAAACATTACAAAGGTATTATCGCAGCATTCTTAATTTTATTAGTGCCAGCATTCTATGGAAATAACAACTACGATGTTTACTACAAACTAGATGAATCACTTCCAAAAGATTTAGTATTTAATGTTGCAAACTCAGCTCTAGCAGACAAATTCAATATTGTTTCTCCAGAAATAATATTACTTGACAAAAATGTTAAGACAAATGATGTCAAAGAACTTGTAAATAAACTAGAAAATATCGAAGGTATTGACTTAGTTCTTGCTCCATCTACACTTATGGACCCAGCAGTTGCAATGTTACTACCAAGTGACTTAAGTAAAATGATGGATAATGACAAATATCAACTTGTTATTGTAAACTCTACATACGAAATAGCATCCGATGAACTAGCAAGTCAAATTGAGAAAATCGACAGTTTAGTTAAATCTTATGATAAAAATAGTATCATCGCCGGTGAAGGACCATTAATGAATGACTTAGTAACCATCGCTGACCATGACTTTAGAATGGTTAACTACACATCAATTATTGTAATATTTATAATTATGGTATTAGTTTTAAAACAAATAAATTTACCATTAATTTTAATACTTACCATAGAATTTGCTATATTTTGTAATATGTCCGTAGCATTCTATACAAACACGACCCTCCCATTTATAGCATCAATCGTCGTAGGTACTATCCAACTTGGTGCAACAATCGACTATGCAATTTTAATGTCAACAAAATATATGGAAGAAAGAGCATCTATCAAGGATAAAAAAGAAGCAATGCTTAAAACATTAAGTTTGACAGTTCCATCAATTATAACATCAGCATTATGTTTCTTTGCTGCTACATTCGGAGTTGCAGCTTATACAAAAATAGACATGATAGGTAGTATATGTGAACTTCTATCAAGAGGTGCAATCATATCCATGCTAGTAGTTATCCTTATATTACCATCACTGTTAATGGTATGTGACAAATTTATCATAAAAAATAAGAAAGAAGGAAAAAATATGAAAAAAATGAAAACTATAGCTGCAGCCTTTACAATCGGGGCCTTATCATTAATACCTTTTAGTGCCAGTGCAGCTAAAACGGAAACCATTTATACAAATATGGATTACTCAGGTAATGTTAAAAAAACAACGGTAAGTAATCACATCGAAAACACAAAAGAAGGAGAAATTTCTGACAATTCACTACTTACAAACATTTTAAATGTAAACGGAAGTGAAAACTTTACACAAAATGATACACATGTTACATGGTATGCTAAAGGAAAAGATATTTTCTATACAGGTACCACAAAAGAAGCACAACCAATTAACATTGTTACAAAGTATTATTTAGATGGTAAGGAAACTAAAGCAGAAGACATGATAGGCAAAAGTGGTAAAGTAAAAATAGAAATATCACTAATTAACAATTCTTTACTTTGTACCAACAAAACATTTACACCATACGTTGTTGCTTTAGGTACAATGATGGATAGTGATACAAATAAAAATATCACCATTACAAATGGTAAAGTAACAGATACTGGAACACGTAGTATGCTACTTGCAATAAGTGCACCGGGACTATATGAATACACAAATATAAATGAATTTAAAAATTTAAATAAAGTAACGATTATCTATGAAACAACAGATTTTGAAATAAATGATATCTACATGGTAGCATCGCCAAAAATCTTATCAGAACTTGACTTAGGAATTTTTGATAAATTAGATGAATTGTCATCATCAATGAATACCCTAAGTTCTAGTATGGATGCTCTAGAAGAAGGAGCTAAAAAATTATCTGATGGTACAAATAGTTTACTTACAAATACCGGTGTATTTAATGAAAAATTAAAAACAGCATCAAACGCTTTAACCAAAATTGCAAATGGTACAACTAAACTTGTTGATGGTGTAGATGAAATGCTTACAACTCTTGAAGATGCCAAAACAATGATGGAAGATAAAGATATCGCAGGTTCTCTAGCCAATCTAAAAGTTTTAAAAGCTACTAACGAAAGTACAATTGAAAAGTTAACAAAACCAGAAGTTGAAGCAGCTTATAAAGGATATCTAATGAAAGCTACTGAAACAGAAGATGAAATGGTAGCTAGACTTACCAAAATGGGAATTCCGACAGAAAAAATAGAAGTTTTAAAAACAGCAAAATCAACTTATGAATTAAAATTACTTCTTACATCAAATAATGAAGCAGTTAAAGAAATGATAACTAATCTTGAAGATTTAAGTGATTTACTTGATACTTTAAGAGCAAAACTTGAAGAAATAAAAGAGATGAAAACAAAAGTTGAATATTTAAATGCTAGTTTAAATGAAGTAAGTATTGGACTTACAAAACTATCTAAGGCATCTTCTCAAATTAATACTGGTATAGCTTCACTAAATGACGGAGCAATAAAAGTATCACAAGGTACTTCAGAATTAAATGCTCAAGGTATTAAAACTTTAGCAAATTATACAAATAAAATAGTTACTTATGGTAACAAATTAGAAAACTTAGTAAACTTATCAAAATCTTATAATGGCTTTGCATCAAATAATGCTGATAATACATTATTTGTTTATAAACTAAGTAAATAAAATAAAGCTCGCAACATGCGAACTTTATTTTAATAACTCATCTATTTATAACCACCAAATAAGGAGCATTCTCATTTGGTGTATTTTTATATATTTTATAATTTATATTATTTTGATTTAAATAATCTAAAACAACTTTAGCTTCTAATTTTCCTTCTGGATGTGGATAAAAAACTATTAAAATAAGTCCACCATCATCTAACATATCCAAACCATTTATAACAGCCTTCAAAGTGCTTTCATGTTTCGTAGTAATAGACTTATCTCCGCAAGGAAGATAACCTAAATTGAATAATATTAACTTAATATTATGTTTATATTTATTTAATACCTCACTAACTTTATCATGGCTAACGTTGAATAATTCATAGTTATAAACATTATTATCATTAAGTAATTTTGTAGTATTTTCTACAGCAATACTTTGAATATCCAAACCAAATACTTTCTTAGAAATACCAGCTAAAAATAATGTATCATAACCATTACCAACAGTCATATCTACAGTTATATCTTCTTTAGTTACATTTTCTAAACATATCTTCTTAAGCATATTTAAAATACTACGATTAAATCCTTGAAAAGTTTTTCTTCTCTTAAACTCTTCATTTATTTTATCTTGATAAATAGTATTTATTACAACGTTTTCTTTAACATTTTCTAAAATATCACAAAATACCCTTACATCAATATTATCACAATTAACATTAACGACCTTAATTCCTTTAGGTAAATTAATAATTTTTTCTTTAAACTCGTTATCTTCATAATTTAAATCAATAATCATAAAACCACTTCTTCAATTATTATAACACAATTTTATTTAATGTTTATTAGATTTTTTTATTTGTTTATCTAACTTTTTTATCATTTTTTCGTTATCTTTTATAACATTAATGTTTTTTTTGGTTTCATTATCTAATAACTTACACCATTTATCATAATCAATTTCATCATTATCATTCTTATAAATACAATATATTATAAAAAAATTTATAATTATAAGAATAGTAATAATAAGTATTTTTACTATTAACATTTTAACACTTCCCAATCTTTTTTTTAAAGAATAAATTAATTTTCTTTTTTAATATCATTTTTTTCTGTATTCTAATAATTTTTCTGTGTTTTTCTAAATTAGTATCATAGTAAACATCTTTGCCATGATATTTTATATGTTCTTTATCAATATTTTCAAGTAGAATTATTATTGAAATCATCGATAGAATCATCATTAACACAAAAAATATTAACGATAAAATTTCCATATTTGTATCCTCCTTTTTTACGGGTGCTTATCGATTATAGCAAAATTTTTTAACTAAGACAATAAAGTTTTATCTATAAAAATAAAACTTTACAATATAATCAAAAATTTCCTTAACATATGGTGTTCCGGAGGTGTAAAGAAAGAAAAAAGTCACCATAAGAAGGTAACTAAGTTATCATCATATTACCACAAAATCATGATTTTTCAAGCCTTGTAATTTCTTAATATATATAGTATTAAATATTCTGGGGTGATATTCATGTGCTTTCCAGAAGACATAAATAAAAAGCAAAAGGAAATTATAAAACTAAACAAAGAAATAAAAAAAGATATAATCATAACTAATGAAAATGCAATAGAGAGTACATATCAAAATTTTTAGAATACTTAAATTATGAAAATATTTTCTGTAGTAAATTTAATTATCAAAAGATGCTTAAACATATAAAAAACTCACCAATTAATAAATTTGAACTAGTTTTTAAAAGAGTTTTATGTTCAGATTATATAGAGAATAATGCATTATGTTTGATTAATAGAAAAGACTTATATACTACTTATAACAATTTAAAAAATAGACTAAGTTTATTCTCTAATATAAATAACTATCTTGATAAATGTATTAATAAAATAATAAATGATTTAATGTTAGCTAAAAACAACAATACTCTAGAAATATGTCTTAATTTAAAGAACTGAATAAAATATATTACTACACAAGTCCTAGACTAGATACTGCATCATTTATTAAACTAAAAGGAAAATTTGATAAATTCTCAATAGACTTTTTATTTCAAAATGATATATCATTATACGATTTTATAGATTTACTTGAAAACTCCAATTTAAAATCGTCAGAATTTTGTTTATTATTTAATAAATTATCAATTTTAGATATTATGGCTATTAAAAACTATTTAGCATTTAGCAGTTCAATTATAAAAGATGAACTAAATAGATACATTTATACTAAAGATAGAAATATCCAAGATTTTATAAACAATAATTATCAAAATATAATTATAAAAGAAAAATAAAAAGAAACTCTATCACTAGAATTCCTTTATTAACTTTTTCTCAACTAAATTTTATTATAAAAATATTAAATTAAATTCTTCTTTTTTCTTCTTGAAGTCCAAAATGTTGGCTATATTGAGCCAAAGCATTATCCCAATTGTGAGCAATATTATCCATTTGAGTTAATTTTTCAAAAGTTTTGTCTTTTCTATTAATACCAAAATTATACATACTAATTGCTCCATTATTTAATAAATAGTCAATTTGTGCATTATCAAATTGTAAACCCGTAGGATTGTAAACTGGAGAATAATTAGGATTATTAAAAAAAGCTTCATTTTCCATAAGATAAACTCCATATACTAATTTGGGACTAAGCTGTGATATATCTCCGTGTTCTCCTTGCAATGACAAAGGTTTCCATATTGGCAATGGTATTTGTTGCATCTGTCCATTTACTATTCTTGGAGTGAGATAATATTTTGGAATTTTTATTACAAAAACGGCATTACCCTTCATACCAGCATATTCTTTTAATTTTGTTCCCAACTCGCCATCATTAACTTTCACAGGCCACATGGTAGATAACATATCATTCCCACGATAGTTAAGTAACCCATTAGTAAATATTTCATCAATAAATGACCGATTAGTTACTACTGTGCTATGGAAAAAATAAGAAAATTCATTGTTATTCATGATTATCCTCCAAAGAAATTATATTATTAAGCGTAGAACCTAATATTTTATCAATTTCATCAATTTTTAATATTTGCTTTAAACTATCTAATATTGCATTATCTTTTTCTAATATTTCATAATTTATTCCATTAATTATTATATCAATATAATTATATCTATTAAAATCAAAAACATCTTTATTATAGTGTTCTTTGTTATATAAATAACAACTATTATTTTGAATGCTAATAATAATTTCAGATAATTTTTGATTATCATTATCTTTTAATATAAATGGAATTGATAGATTAATCGTAGATAGAATATTTTCTCCAAAATTATCATTATTGCAAAATGATTTTGTTGAGTTAGAAATACATAAATTTTCTTTTATATCAAAACTATATTTTTCTTCGAATATGCTTCCTACGCCAAAGTCGCCATTATAATGCCTTTTTGAAATCTCAATCTTTAACAAAATATTTTCCTCCTTATTATTTTAATAGTTTAACATAATTTTGCATACTACCCTAAGTAAAATTATACCAACTATATGTTTTCTTTTCAACTATTTTTCCTCTTTCACAAAAAAAGAAACTCTATCACTAGAATTCCTTTATTAACTTTTTCTCAATTAAAGTAATAATTTTATATAGCAAGAAAGAAATAATTAAAAGGATTAATATACCAGCCATAACAAGGCTTAAATTAA
>CAKORG010000021.1 GCA_934101495.1 uncultured Bacilli bacterium | reverse complement strand
CATGTAGTATCCTCAATTAAATTTGACCATGTTGTACCTATATTATTTAAATAGTTTGTATTTAAATTTATTTTATTTAATAAACTTGTACTCCATGTATTCGAAGCGGTATTATTTGCTTTATAATTCCAGTAATATCTATTTATTGTTGTTAATTCGCCTTTATATGTTGAATTTTCACTTTTTAAATATGTATCTGTACTATAATCTCCATCTGTACCTAGTAAATTACTATTTGCATAATCAAACTTAATTAGTTTTACTTGGTCTCCGAACACTCCGATTATTCTATATAGGTTATCTGTTGGACATGTACTCCCATTTGAACCAAAACATACAAAGTTATTTACATTTTCACTTGCTCCAGCATATCTGTATGAGTTATCTCCTGCATCTATTACTGTTCCATCATCTGTTTTTATTGTTCCATTATGATAATAGATACTATTTTCTCCCTGTGTTCCTGTATATAATGATTTTACATAACTTGCTAGTGTTACTGAATCAATTGTCTTCGAACTAGTAACAAATACATTTGAATATTTATTATTACTGTCCATAACTTTAATAACAATTTTATAACTAGTATTCTTATTCAAGCCATTAAATGTATAAGAGTTACTTGTAGATTCAACGAATGTATTTCCTCCATCAATTGAATAATAATACTTCGATATATTATTTGTTCCTTTGACTGCTGTTACTACTGCTGTTATTGAGTTCGATGTTGCTGTAGTTTCTACTTTATTTATCACTGGATATACATAATTATCTGAATAATAATTATACTCATACGTATTTGATTTTAATTTCTTTTTATCTACTATATAAGCTGATACTTTATAGTTCTTTGATGAGTTTAAATTAGTAAATGTATATGAACTCGATGTGCTTTCAACATATGTTAAAGTATTAGCTGCTATTTTATTACTTAATCTTTGCACTATATTTTCATTATTATTTAACATTGCTATACCATTTGATTCTTCGATAGCATAGTAATACTTATCTATTTCATTACTTCCTTGTTCTACATTTAAATTAACTGTTAGATTAGTCCCACTTTTTGTGGCACTAAGTGTATTTATTGTATTCGGAGTATAATCATCAAATGAATCTTTTGATATTAATACTTGTCCAGAAAATGATTTACCGGCATTCTTACTTTGGTCTGCATTATAGTTTACAAATGTTGCAGTAATATTCCAGGTATCTGTTTTGGTACTTGTTGTTGTTATTTCTCTATTACTTAAAAGTGTTATTAGTCCTGTTTTAGTTGTAATATCAAAACCAGATATTGATGCACCTTTTCCATCTGTTATTGTTTTATATTCAAGACCACTTATACTTGATATTTCATTATTACTTGCATCTTTTATTGTAAGTAATATTTCTGGATAACTCGTACTTTGTGTATAACCAAAGTTATTATCAGAAATATTTAAATATAAATTATAATTATTCGTGGCATTATTTGTCTTATTATTTGCTGTTAATTTTGCACTTGCATATGTGTTTCCAGTTATGTTTCCTTTTCCACTTGCAAATGATGTTTGGTCTAAAGATAAGTTTATAGCTGAACCTGTTTCAAATGTAAAAGTATCAACTGTATTTGCATTTATTTTAATATCCGTTTGTGAACCTTCACTAGTTTGAGCTTGAAAGTATGCATATGTTGCAGTTACTACTGTAATTGCTAATGCAACTAATGATATGATACTTATTATTTTAGTTTTTTGATTTTCCATAGTATTACTCCTTTTTAGTATTATCATTCAATATACTTTACAATCAAAATTATACTTAGTTTTAATTTGTTAGTCAATACCTCACATATAGATATTTGGTAAAATATTACAATATATGTAGGTGAAAACTATGCGGAATAAAGAAATTGATTTTGACACTGATATTTACAATACAATCAGAAAAAACATCAGAAAATATAGATTAGAAAAAGGAATAACATCTGCACAGCTTGCTGAAATGGTAGATTTATCACATGACTTTATAAGACAAATTCAAAGTGAAAAAGTAGCATATAACTTTTCCGTAGAAACATTATACAGAATATCTAAAGCCTTAGATGTACCAATAGATGTTTTAGTTACTAAAGAAGAAAAAGAAAAAATAGTTTTGTAAACCCAAAACTATTTTTTAATACCTAATTTCTTTCCTTGAATATGATAACAATAAATAAGCTGTAATCTATAAGGAATAAGCCTTAATAAAAATATACCTAATTTTATTCTCAGTGTTGGAATAATAAGCATTTTCTTTTGAAATAATTTATCTATAGCATATTCTGCCACAAACTTAGGACTTGCTTCTTTAATACTAAATTCTCCTTTAGCAACTTTATTAAAATTAGTATTAACAGGTCCTGGACACAAAGCTGAAACAACAACATGACTTCCACTTTGTCTAAGTTCTTCATTAATAGCCATCGTAAGTTTTAAAACATAATTTTTAGTAGCATAATAAGTACTAAGTCTAGGTCCTGACATAAAACCTGCACTTGAAGCAACATTTAAAATATAACCATTATCTTTTTCCACAAAATCTTTTAAAAATAACTTAGTTAAAATATGATATGCTTTTATATTTAAATCAATCATTTCTAATTCTCTATCTAAATCAGTTTCTGTAAATAAACCAAATAGACCAAAACCAGCATTATTTATAAGTATATCTACATCTTTATCTTTACACATATCATATAACTTATAAACATTTTTCTCTTTAAGTAAATCCATTTCTATAACTTCCACATTTACTTTAACATTTTCTTTTATTTTAAGCATTTCTTCTTTACTTCTAGCAACAAGTATTAAATCTATACCTTTATTTGCTAAAACATAAGCCATATTCTTTCCTATTCCACTTGAAGCCCCAGTTATAAGTGCCTTCATTTATATGCCTCCCAAATTATTTCTTATCTTCCATAACACTTAAGATACTTGGAAGTATTTGTTTCTTTCTAGAAACAACTTTAGGAATATAAACACCTTCATAAACATTCTTAAGACCAAAACCTTCTTCCACAATATCTTTAGCTTTAGTATTATAAATAATATAAGAACCATTCTTAATAATATCTGTTATAAATATAACTACAACACTATAATTAGTATCAACCATTTCATTTAAAACATTCACATATTCATCCATATTTTCTTTTATCTTATCAAAGTCTAAAGTCATAACTTGACCAATACCTAAAGTTTTAGTACCCACTACATAGTTCTTAAAGTCACTCTTTATTAAATCTCTAACACTCATACCATCAATTGATGAAGCAGCTTTAATCATTTCAAGACCATATTTATCTATGTCTACTTTCGCAATACTAGCAAGTTTTACTGCAGCAAATCTATCATCTTCCGTAGTTGTTGGGCTAGTAAGAAGTAATGTATCAGAAAGTATTGCAGAAAGCATAAGTCCAGCAATGTCTTTTGGAATACTTATTTTCTTTTCTAAAAACATATCATATATCATAGTTGATGTACAACCAACAGGTTTACTTCTAAAATTAATTGGCACATTTGTACCTATTGCTCCTAAATTATGATGATCAATAATTTCCAAAATATCAGCTTCTTCAATACCGTCAACAGATTGAGCTAAATTATTATGGTCAACAAGTATAACTTTTTGTTTATCATAATCATTAGGACCTGTAAGTCTTATTAAACCTAAGCATTCACCTTTATTATTAATAACTGGATAATTTGTATGATTAACCTTATGAGTCATAGTTTTAAAATCGCTAAAATAATCATCATTGTGTACAGTAACTGGATTTTTATTAATATTAATATTCTTAATATAATTACTTAATATAATTTTTGTAGCTATTTGATAACTATCCAGTTCTGAAGCAATCATATTAACCCCGTTTTTCTCAGCCTTTCTAATAATCTTCTTATCTAAATTAACATTCAATGGTAAAATAACTAACTTTACTTTAGATTTAATAGCATAATCTAAAACTTTGTATCTATCTCCAACGACAAGTATATCTTCACTATTTAAATCCAATGTTTGTTCTAGTGTTTTATAGCTTAATCCAGCTATATGTGTAGTTCCCTGAATTCTATCATCACATTTAACAATTACTTTAGCATCTAAAGTATCAATAATATTATCAAGTGTTGTATCAACATATTCTCTATTACCATTAATTAAATATTTAGCAAGTTCTTTTAAGGTTACATAACCAGTAAGCATTTTATCATTATCAACAAGTGGAATAGCAGTAATATTTCTTTTTTGCATTAATTTAAATGCCGCATCTATAGATTCATTTTCATTAATATAAGCTTTTTTATCATATTTAACATTTTTTATTCTAACTCGCACATCATTTAAGTAACTTGGTACTGCTACCTTAAAATAGTCCAAAACAAATTTAGTTTCATTATTTATATTACCTAATACTTTAGGTATAGTCTTTTCACCCATTTCATTTTTTAAATATGATAAAGCTATACTAGAACATACAGTATCAGTATCAGGACTTTTATGACCAAAAATATAAATCATTTTAACAACCTCACTTTTATATTAAGATTTTATCACAAATTTTCTTATTTTTAAATAGCAAATTTATATAAGCTACATATTGCATCAAAAATTTGACAATAATATTATTGTATGGTATTATGTATTTAGCAAAGACAATTTGCATATAATAAAAGAAGGAAACATTCAATTTTTGCATGTTGAGTGTTAACCTATGAATGGTTTACCCAATCAAGCTTGATTGGGTATTTTTATTTTTAATATCAGAAGCATTATTACCGCTAATATAATTATAACAATTAATCTATCTAATAATTTTATAAAAAATGTCTTAAATTTCATAATTATTCCTCCCCTCATAAAAAGATTTATAAAAGAAGGTTAACACCCAACAATTGAATTGTTTCCATAAATAAAGTATATCATAGTTGCTTAAATATTCCAAGATATAATTGTATATTTTTAAATATTTTTATTTAATTTGTTGTACGAACTTGTTTACGCAAAACAATACGTAACTTATATTAATTTCAAAGCCAATATAAGCTACACATTGTATCAAAAATTTGACAATAACACTATTATATGGTATCAGGTATTTAGCAAAGAAAATTTGCATATAAAAAAAAGGAAACGTTCAATTTTTGCATGTTGAGTGTTAACCTAATAGGTTTTGCCAAATCAAGCTTAATTGGGTGTTTTTATTTTCAGATTGACGAACAAGCATTTGTCTAGTATAATATGTATGTGACTTGAAAATATTATAAATATAAAAACAGATTGGAGATGAAAGAATGTTTGAACTTATAAGTAAATATAAACCTAGTGGTGATCAACCTGAGGCTATTAAAAAATTAGTAGACGGTATAAATGAAGGTAAAAAAGAGCAAGTATTATTAGGAGCAACAGGTACAGGTAAAACTTTTACCATAGCAAATGTTATAGCTGAAACTAACAAACCTACTCTAGTTTTAGCCCACAACAAAACTTTAGCTGGACAACTTTACGCAGAATTAAAAGAATTTTTTCCAAATAATCATGTAGAATATTTTGTTTCGTACTACGATTATTATCAACCAGAAGCCTATGTACCAAGTAGTGATACCTATATTGAAAAAGACTCATCAATAAATGATGAAATTGATGAACTAAGGCATGCTGCAACAAGTGCTTTAATTAATTATAAAGATGTTATAGTAGTTGCATCAGTATCATGTATTTATGGTATTGGTGAAAAAGAAGAATATGAAAAAAATATGTTAATACTAACTGTTGGTGACAAAATATCTAGAGGAAAAATACTAAATAGACTGGTTGATATGACATATGAAAGAAATGATTTAGACTTTCATCGTGGAACATTTAGAGCTCGAGGAAACAACATAGATATTATTCCTGTTAATGAAAAAGTAAATGGTGTTAGAATTATCTTAGAAGATGACATAGTAGCAGAAATTTGTACATTTGACCCACTTACTGGTGTTGTATCACAAAGCAAAAAATCAGTTACTGTATCACCAGCATCTCACTTTGTTACAAGTAAAGAAAAATTAGATGAAGCATGTAATAGAATTGAAGCAGAACTAAAAGATAGACTTGAAGAATTAAAAAGTGAAAATAAACTAATTGAAGAACAAAGACTACGTGAAAGAACTAATTATGATTTAGAAATGCTAAGAGAAACTGGATTTTGTAATGATGTTGAAAACTATTCAAGGCACTTAGCCTTAAGAGGTCCCGGAGAAACCCCATCATGTTTAATAGATTTCTTTCCGAAAGATTTTTTACTTGTAGTGGATGAGTCCCACGTTACTTTGCCTCAAGTAAGAGCCATGTATAATGGTGATAGAATGCGTAAACAAACTTTAGTGGATTATGGTTTTAGACTTCCAAGTGCTTTAGATAATAGACCACTTAAATTTGAAGAATTTGAAAACAAAATTAACCAAGCAATTTATGTTTCAGCAACACCTGGAGATTATGAACTCGAAAAAACAAACAACAAATTTGTAGAACAAATCATTAGACCAACTGGATTACTTGACCCAATTATTGAAGTCCGTAAATCTGAAGGTCAAATTGATGATATAATAAGTGAAATAAATGATAGAATTAAGAAAAATGAAAGAGTTCTAATAACTACACTAACAATTCGAATGAGTGAAGAACTAACAAATTATTTAAAAGAAATGAACATCAAAGTTGCATACTTACATAGTGAAGTTAAAACCCTTGAAAGACTTAAAATTATACATGACTTACGAAGTGGTGTTTATGATTGCATCGTGGGTATTAACCTTTTACGTGAAGGCTTAGATATACCAGAAGTAAGTTTAATATGCATATTAGATGCTGATAAACAAGGCTTCTTAAGAAGTACACGTAGTTTAATTCAAACTATTGGAAGAGCTGCTCGTAATGAAAATGGTAAAGTCATTATGTATGCAGATACATATAGTGATTCTATGAAAGAAGCAATTACAGAAACTCAAAGAAGACGTGCTATCCAAGAAGAATATAATAAAGTTCATGGTATAACACCAAAAACAATTATTAAAGATATCAAAGAAGTTGTAACAAATGAAGTAACTGGCAAAAAGCCAAAACTATCTAAAAAAGAAAAAACATTGCAAATTGAACAAATTGAAAAAGAAATGCGTGAAGCAGCAGCAGCTATGGATTTTGAAAGAGCAATGGAACTAAGAGATATTTACTTTGAACTAAAGGGTATGTAATAAGGTTAAACTAACAAAATAATTATTGAAATTAAACTCATTTTCTTACTAAGTTTAAGTATTTGTGTTACCTAACAGTAACGCTTTTCTTTTACACAAAAGAATAAATATTCATGCATAATATGTTTTAACATATATCGACATTTTATTGTGCAGTTTAGTAAATTTTTTCAACAAAAGAAAAAAGTATCACGTACCAACACTTCTTCAACATTATTACACTATTTGTATATTATGCTTTTTCATATACATTTCTGGCTTACCCATATTTAGTTCTCTAGAAACATTCAATTCTAAACTATCAATAAAATTTTGAATTTCTTTTTTAACTAACTTGGCATCGACATCATCATTCGTACAATATTCCACTTCCATAAACAATCCTAAATCTTTAACATCTTCAATTACTATTTCATAATTATTAAAAATATAAGTTTCCTTGTTATTATTTATTTCAATAAATTTTATTAATCCCAACTTATTAAATATTTCTTTTACCATGTCAATTGATTCAATTTTGGTTTCATATTCATTTGAGTATAACCACACATCATTATCAAAAACATCATCTTTATAAGTGATAAAACACTCACCATTTTTACTTCTTAACCTTAAACAATGACTAAGTTGATTATTTTTATCAGGCTTTAAAGTATCTCTTTTAGGATCATAATAATACTCATCTATTGTATTTTTCAATCCTTTATATTCAAAGTTTTTAAATTTATTTTTTATACTTGAAATATCATCATATAATTCAACTAAAACTTCTATTTCTTTCATTTTTACTCCTAATTATATATTTATTTTTTGACGAACCATTTTTATTATCTCATACAGTTTCTTTCGTAATCGTTTTAGTACATTCTGTATTACCAAAACAGGTACTAATAGAAAATAAAACACCTACATAATCACTTTCTATCCAATCATTCCATGTCATATATCTTCAAATTCATATGTTACTTCACTAGAATCTCCCCTTTTATAGGCACCTTAGATAATATAATTATACTATACGTTTGGCCATACATCAAGATTTAATTTTGCAAAAATTGGATGACTTTCTTATTATATAAAAAAAAAGAAAGTAACAACACTTTCAAAAAAATTTTACAATAAATTAATAATTTTTGGTAAAAATATTATAACTCCTACAACTGTTGATGAGGCAGCAAATACTAAAACAGCCCCAGCAGCAATATCTTTAGCATATTTAGCATGCACCCTTATCTCCGGAGATAATAAATTAACTACTTCTTCAATAGATGTATTCAATAACTCTGCCCCAATTACTAATGCAAAAAGTATAATACATGTTACCCATTCCCATACAGCTAATTTAAGAACAAATCCCAAAATAACCACTAAAACCATAGCTAAAGTATGTATTTTTAAATTTCTTTCAGTCTTAAAAGCCTTTTTTATTCCTTCTATAGCATATCCGAAACTACTTATTAAACTATTACTTTTCATTTTTTATCACCTTTTTATTATATATGTAAATATAAACAATTAAATATGCAAGGGCTAAAAGATAACCACCAACAACATCAGTAAAATAATGAACACCAACATAGATTCTACTAAAACCAATTGTTAAAATAAGTAAACTTAATAACGTAATTAAAGTCCATTTCAAATATTTATTTTTAACATTTTTATAAACAAGATAAATTACTAAACCATAAAAAGCTACACTAATCATAGAATGACCAGAAGGAAAACTATAACCACTTTCTTCTACTAATCTAAGTACATTAGGTCTAGGCCTTCTAACAATATGTTTTATAGTTTGATTAATAATCGTGCACCCAACTAAATCAAAAGTAATGAACCATCTATTTCTCTTACAAAACATAAAACATAAAACTCCAAGTAAAACTATAAATGCTACACCACCTAAATGAGTGACAACTTTAAATATTGATGAAAGAGTATCATTCATAATATTTTTAGATATAAAATTATATACATTATTATCAATATCTAAAACACCATATTTACAAACATTAAATAAAATTACACTAAATAATGCTAAACATAAACAAACAATAAATATTCTAAACTTCTTCATAAACTTAACCTTCAATATGTTTCTTTTCTAATATTTTCTTAACTTTTTCAAGTCCCATTATAACGAGACCACCAATTATAAAGAATAAAATACTAAATGTATCAAAACTTAAAGCATCCCTAGGAACTTCCAAAGTAGTTGGTCCCATAACAATAGCATATAATGAACCAATCATTAAACCAATAATTAAATACACTGTAGCACTACGATGTTTATCTAAAGCATATTTAATTAACTTGATAACTAAAGCAATACCAAGTAAAATCCCAATACCAAAACAAAAAAGTGCAGGAAAATAAGTAAAATTAAAATGTAAAAATTCTTTAATACCATTAATAATTGGAATATAAAGTCCAAAAATAAGTAATAAAGTTGAACCTGATATACCAGGCAAAACCATTGCACTAATAGCAATCATACCAGCAACTAATATATATAAAACAAGTCCAAAATTCAAATTTGCAATATTAACACCAGAACCACCAGTCATTGGATTAAAATAAGTAATTAAAGAAACTACTAATATTCCAATTATAGAAAAAATAATATTTTTATATTTTCCTTTTAAATTTTCTTTTTCTTCCTTTATAATCAAAGGTATTGAAAATATAATAAAACCTAAGAATAATGAACTAACTGCATATATTTTACTTTCAAATAAACTTGTAAGAACTAAAGTTGCAAGTCCCATACCTACAATCCAACCAGTACCAAGTTTAAATAAAAACCAAAGAGCACTCTTCTTTTTAGCAAAATCTCCATAAAACACATCATTCAAAGAATTTATAAATTTATCATAAAAACCCATAATAAATGCAATAGTTCCTCCACTTACACCTGGAACACTATCAGCAAGTGCCATACAAAATCCCCAAAATGCATTAATTAAATATTTCATAATTTATCTATCACCTATTAAATTATATCAAAAATATTGAAAAAAGCAATAATTTATGATATCATACAAATATATGAAGAACTCCTTCATATAAAAAAGGAAACATTTGACTTTAGTATGCTGAGTGTTACCTTTTATAAGAGTTTATGTTTACTTGTACAATAATAGTAACAAGTGAACATTTTTTTAATGAAGAAATAATCTTCTTTAAAAATGCTTTCATTTTTTCTATTACTTGCACGCCTCCTTTCTACCCTTACCATAAACCCCACAGAGAGGAGATATGAAAAAAGTAGATAGGCAACATCAGCAATCAAATATTTCCTGTATTAATTATATCAAAAACATAACATCAAGTAAACAACTTAAAACATTTTTATAAATAAAATAAGCATTATTTTGCAAGTAAATTACAAACTATATTTAGCCATTTAAAAAATCATATTTTTTCAAAAAAATTTTTGAAAAGAGCAACGTTTTATGATATTATTTAAACATATGAAGATATTCTTCATATAGTTTGACTATTAAATGCGGAAAATTATTTTATAATTGAGATAATGTTTATCAATAAAGTAAACATTTATAAGATAATCTTCTTTAAAAATGCTTTCATTTTTCTATTACTCACCAGCCCATTTCTACCTTTTACCAAAAAAGATAGATAAACAGCATTTGTCAAACATTATTAAAAAGCATAAAACTCCAAAAGTTTTATGCCTTTATTTTATTAACAATACTTTTAAATTCATTACCTCTATCTTCAAAATGAGGATATTGGTCTTGACTTGAAGCTCCAGGTGAAAGTAACACAATATCACCACTACTTACATTAGTTTCTAAAAATTCCATAGCTTTATCTAGAGTATAGCCTTTATAGCAAGGAATACCAACTTCTTTAGCATATTCTCCTACCATATCAGTAGTTCCACCAATAGCATAAATATAAACTACATTTTTCATATAATCATCAAGCTCATGATAGTCTTGATGTCTATCTAGTCCTCCAAGAATTAAATGAACATTTTTATCAAAAGTCTTTAAAGCGGTAATCGTAGAAGTTGGATTAGTTGACTTACTATCATTATAATATTTAACACCATTTATAGTTCTTACAAATTCCAAACGATGTTCAACTCCACCAAAAGTTTTTAAAAACCCTTTTATTTTTTCTATATCCATCTTAAAGTAACTACATGCAATTAAAGCAGCCATAACATTTTCTATATTATGTTCTCCAGGTACAGCAATTTCTTTTGTATCTAAAACTCTTTTATCATCTAAATAAATATATTCATCTTTAAAATATGCTCTACAAGAAGTATCATTTCTACTAAAATAATTTTTATTTGACTTTATATCACTGCTTACTTTACATGCATCTTCATTATCTTTATTAATAATAGCTACTTCTTTATCAGTATGATTATTAAATATATTTTTCTTAGTCATCATATAATGTTCATAAGTTCCATGATAATCCAAATGTGTTGGACAAATATTAGTGAGAATACTTACATCAGTTTTAAAATCATGAAAATCACACAATTGATGGTCACTTATTTCTAGAAGTAAAATATCTCCACTTTTAATTTCTTCAAGTAAATCAGTAAGTGGTGTTCCAATGTTACCACCTAAAACTACATTATTTCCAGATACTTTTAACATATTATATAACATAGTTGTAGTGGTAGTTTTACCATTAGAACCAGTAACTCCAATAATTTTAACATCCTTTGGCAAGAAATGATAAGCAACTTCCATTTCATTTTCAACACGTAAATTTAAATCTTCACATTTTTTAATTAAAGGACTTGTGGACATAATTGCAGGATTCTTAATCACTAAATCCCATGAATTATCTAATAATTTTAATTGATTATCAGTTATAACTATTTTAATTCCTAAACTCTCTAGTTCATTTTTAACTTCTTCTTTAACACTATTTAAATCAGTCAAAACAATTTCATTATTTTTGCCTGCCAATAGCTTAGCAACTGCAATACCACTTTTTGCAGCCCCCAAAATTAAAATTTTTTTATTTTCATACATAATCTCTCACCTATTTAATTATATTATTTATACTAATAAAATGCAATAATTTACTTTATTTTGTTCTCTTATAAGTTAATACATAATTTAATCCTTCATTATATAGAGTTTCTTTAACTGCAGGAATAGCATTAACATCAAACCCTAAATTTTCAAACATTTTCAACTCGTCACAATATTTCCACGCATACAAAGCTTGAATCAAACAAGAATCAAATTTATCAAGTAAATATTTAAAAATCACTGGATTAAAGTTTTTTTCAAGTTTATAACCAGCAAATAAAGATTTTAAAGCAATAGGTCTTAAATCCATCCAATTATAAATATTTGATAAAAGCAATATATCATAATTTTCTCTTTCACTACCTAAAGCAATATCAGCAAAATCTTTAATATAGCAAATTGGTAGTGTTCTTTTTACAAGCAAATTCTGTAATTTGTAATATTCTTCTTGTCTCAAATAAGGTATAATCCTAACATAATCAGTATCTTCCAATAATTCAACAAATTTGATATTCGAAAATTTTATTTTTCTAACTCTCATCATATCAAAAAATCTTCTTACATCAAAAGGTAAGTAATCCCTTATTTTGAGATATAACTTTAAATTATCAAGACCATCAATTATAAAGAATTGCCAAAACTCTTCAAAACTCAAATACTTTATTGCTGTAAATTTTAAAACGAAATGATACCAAGCATTTTCATTTAAATCAAATAAAGTTACATTTTTAGCACCGGAAAGTATCGCTGTAAAATACTGATCGCCGCTTCCGACAACACTTAACACATCAGCATTATCAAAATTAATTATATTGGGTAAAGCACCAACAAATTCATTAGTAAATCCATAAACTTTTTTCATAAAACCTAAACTCCCTAATATGTGAATTATTTTATCATTAAATATAAAATTTGTAAACAACTTAGCCATATCATTTGACAATAATACGAATATAACCTATAATTACTATGTGAGAAACATCTCTTTTTCATATTTTACCAAAGGTTAATACCTTTTGATGTTAAGCTCACACTTTAAAAATGCTAAGTGGAATACTTAGCATTTTTCATTTAAAAGACTTCAAATAATCTTTAACATTTTCTATTTCATAAACAGCAAACTTAGTATTTCCATTTACTTCTCTTTTAACAAGTAATTCATTTTCACTAAAATCTTCAAATACTAAAGTATATTTTTCTTCATTATTTTCACAATTAACTTTATAGCTATATTCATTTTTATAATTCTTCACTACAGGTTCAACATTTTTACTATTATATATCTTATCAACTAAACCAGTCATATTTTTTTCTGTTATATCACCACTTAGATATGCACTTTTATTAATATAATCATATACCCACATATCACTAAGTTTATAATCACTACTACAATAATTATCACTTACATAGCTTAGTTTAACTTCTCTATAATAACTATTACTTATAATATCATAATTAGTAATAGTTATTTTATTATTTTTATCATAATAATATCTACCATAACAAAGCTCTAGGTCATCTAGGTAATCTTTCTTCATATTTTCTAAAGTACTATTAGATAGAAATGTATAAAACTTAGCTTCATTAGTTTTATCATCATCTATTACATACATAAATCTTTTAATTGGAATGCCTCCACCTTCCATAACTTCAGATTTATAAACATCATATATAAAAGTTTTATTTATAAGAAGATAAAAACACCCACCTATTATTAAAAATATAATAGCAATTTTAATTAATCTAAATATTAATTTCATAACCTACTCCTCAATTAAAGATAAATTAACTCTTCCTTTTTCTTTATCAATACCAATAACATATACAGTAATAATATCTCCAACTTTTAATATTTCACTTGGATGCTTAACATAAGATTTACTCATTTTAGAAATATGTACTAAACCATCATCATGAAGACCAATATCAACAAAAGCACCAAATGCAGTAACATTTCTAACTGTGCCTTCTAAACTCATACCTAGCTCTAAATCATCAATTGTTAAAACATCACTTCTAAGCCTCATTTGTTTAACATCATCACGTGGGTCAATAACGCCACTTACTAAGTTATTTTTAAAACTTTCCCATTTTTCATTACTAATTTCATATTTACTTGTAATAGCTTCATCTTTAATACTAGCTAGTTTACTTTCCATATCTTTAGTTCCAACTAACTTTACATCAATATTATTATCACTTAATATTTTATTAACAATTTCATAATCTTCCGGATGGATATTAGTTTTATCTAAAGGATTATTCCCAAATATGCGAAGGAATCCTGCAGATTGTTCAAATGTTTTATCATCCATACCAGATACTTTCTTTAACTCTTCACGTGATTTAAAACCACCATTTTTCTTTTTATATTCTTGCATCTTTCCAATTACTTTTTTATTTAAACCAGATACATAACCTAAAATACTATCACTAGCATTATTTAAATTAACACCAACTTCATTAACAACTTTACTAACTACAAAACCTAATTCTTCATCAAGTTCTTTTTGTTTTAAATCATGTTGATATAAACCTACACCAATGCTCTTTGGGTCAATTTTAACAAGTTCTGATAAAGCATCTTGAAGTCTACGACCAATTGAAACAGCACTTCTTTGCTCAACAGAATAATCAGGAAATTCTTTTTTAGCAAGTGGGCTTGCAGAATATACACTAGCACCAGCTTCACTAACAATCACATATTTTACATCCAAGTTATATTTTTTGATTAAATTTGCTACAAACATTTCACTTTCACGAGAAGCCGTACCATTACCTATAGCAATTATCTTAACATTATGTTTTTGTATTAAAGCTAAGATTATTTTTTCAGCCATATCAACTTCTTTTTTAGGTTCATGTGGATAAATTACCCCAATTTCTAAAACATCACCATTTTCACTTAAAACAGCAAGCTTACATCCAGTTCTAAATGCTGGGTCAAATCCCAGTACTCTACTTCCCTTAATTGGTGGTGTAAGTAGTAAATTTTCTAAGTTATTACCAAATTCACTAATACCAAAAAGACTAGCTTTATCATAAAGTTCTGCTTTAATATCTCTTTCCAAAGATGGTTCCAAAAGTCTTTTCCAAGCATCTTCAATAAATACTTGCATGTCTTGTGCAAGTGGTGACTTTTTATTACCAATTACTTGTTCTTCTAAGTATTTAATAACACCAGCTTTATCCAAACTAAGAGAATATGTAACAACTTTTTCCTTATCAGCACGCGCAAGTGCAAGTACTTGATGTGGTTTAATACTAGTTATCTTACATTCAAAATCATAATATGTTTCATATGTTTTAGCATCATCAACTGCGCCTTTTTTTAAGTTTACCTTTAACTAGACCATTGTACCAATAATAATTTCTAATAGCTTTTCTATACTTAGGTTTATCACTAATCCAATCTGCAATAATATATCCAGCATTAGTTATAGCGTCATCTACAGTCTTAACATTTTCATTAATAAAATCTTTAGCAATTTCATCTCTATTTTTATTTGGAAGAGTCATGATAATCTTAGCAAGTGGTTCTAAACCTAACTTAATAGCTTCAGTACCCTTAGTTTTTCTTTTTTCTTTAAATGGAGTATAAATATCTTCAACTTCACTCAACTTTGTTGCTTCATCAATAGCTTTAACTAACTCTTCAGTAAGCATACCTTTCTCATCAATTAATCTTTTAACATCTTCTTTTCTATTTTCTAAATTAACCATATAGTTATATTCAGTTTCAATAAGTCTAAGTTCATCTTCATTTAAATTACCAGTTACTTCTTTTCTATAACGAGCCATAAATGGTATAGTTGCACCTTCACTTAACATATCAATTACATTCTTAATTTGATATTCTTTCAAATTAATCTTTTTACTTACTTTACTTATTACTTCTTCTTTCATTTTATATTTTTACCTCAATTCTTCTTTAATTATATCAAAAAAACATGGACAATGCCATGTTTTTAGCTTAATTTATGCGAATTGGATTAGAAGATGTTCCAGAACCTGATACATAGGTTATGGAAGATGAAAGATTGAAGGACGGGCGAACGCCACTGCTGTATCCCACATCGTTGACGCCCATGCTACCAACGTAGTCCACATAGAACGCATTGTCCGAATTGTCCGCACGACGGGAAATTGTCCATTCGTTTAGTCCCATATACATCCAATTAACATTTTTAATGGCTTCGCCATTATAATTGCCTAAATTTGCTGTCCATGCACTTGGGGCTGCTGCAAATCCATAATCACTTGCATACATTAATCCTATTTTTGCTGTGTATTCTGTTTTATTATCTGTTGTGTTTGTTGTTACTGGATTTACTATTTCATTTTGATATGCTGTTCTGGCTGGTTGCTCTGCTATATTTACTCTTTTATTTCCTCCAACTTTCCATGTTGTTTCTGCTATTTTAGCTGCCCATTCACTTCTTATATTATTGATGAAATTTGTATTTAAATTTACTTTATTTAAATTACTTTCACTCCATGTGTTTTTATATGTTGAGTTATTCCAGTAATAACTATTTATTGTTGTTAATTCTCCCTTATAGTATGAAGAACTACTTTTTGAATATGTATTTGTACTATAATCCCCATCTGTTCCTAATAAATTACTATTTGCATAATCATATTTGATTAGTTTTACTTGATCTCCAAATACTCCGATTATTCTATACAAGTTGTCTGTTGGACATAGTGTTGCATCACTTCCAAAACATACATAGTTATTTGGGTTTGCTCCCGCATATCTGTATGAATTGTCTCCAGCTCCATTTGTTAAACTT
>CAKORG010000020.1 GCA_934101495.1 uncultured Bacilli bacterium | reverse complement strand
GCAGGCCTTTTGAATTCTTCTTTTACAAAATATTCATTACATATAAGCTCAAAGAAAATACTTATTATTTCAACATATATATTTAATTCATGAAAGTAATTAATTTGAAAATTTGTATTAAATTGTACGGCATGACCAAATTCATGGGCAAATGTGTTTAAATCTTCGAACGAAAAACTTTTGAATACTTGGATATATGTTTTTTTAAAATATTCTAAGTATATTGTTTCTCCGATGTAATTAGTTAGTGAATTTTCAAAAAAATGAATATTCTTTTTGTTCTCATTATATATTTTACAAAATAATTCATACATTTCTTTTGTAGTACCATTTTTGAAAAAATCATGTAATAATTCTATTATATCTTTTTTAGAGAGACTAGTATTATCACTAGAAAAGTCTGGTATAAAATCATTGTTTATTTTAGCAATATTCTTTATATAAGGCCATATAAATCTAGTTTTAGATAGTTCTATATAATCTTTTTCAAGTAGTTCATCTATTTCTCTTGGTACTTCTTCTTTAGATAGACAAATTTCTATCATTCTTATGGTATTTAATATTATGATTTTTTCTTTTTCATTACTTGTAGTTCTATATAATTTTTGAAGTAAATTGTATTTATCTTTAAGCTCTTTTCTATACCAATTATATTCCATGGATATCCCTCGTTTAGTGGTTATGATAACATATTTTTTGTAAATATTAAAGAAAAATCTTTATATTATCATAAAAAAATGTTATACTTATTAAAGAATAGGTGATATATTATGGAGAAAATAGATAAACGTAAAATATTTTTAATAATTATAATAGTACTTATATTACTAGTAATAGCATTATTTGTTGGTAAATTTACTTTTTCTTATTTGGGTCCAAATATTAGTGATGATGCTTCAAATAAAGGTGAAGTAACAGCAAGTGGTGATACAATTATATTTAATAATGGAAAGGCTTTAACTCTTTCAGCTACAACTGATAATTTTAAAACCGGTGGTACTAATTTAACAAGTACAACTAATCCAACAGCTAAGTTGGTAGCATCAAGTAAAACAAATAAAGCAGATGCAACATATTATGTCGGAGTTTATATTAAAAATAATACTTATACATATTCAACAACTGCTAAAACACCTGAAGTGCTTTTAACGATTAAAGATGAAAAAGGAAGTAATGTTACATCAGTAGATGGTCTAACATATACAACCTCTGGAGGAGTATCAGGATTTGATGTAACAGATAAAGCTGGTTTATTTAATGTTAAAACAGATTATCCAATAACTACAACATCATCAACAACAGGAACTACACATACGTGGACATTTACATTAACGTTCATTAATCTTTCAACAGACCAATCCATTAATGAAAATGCAAATATGAATATTGATGTATATTTACAGACAAAACCACTTCCATCTACTGTAGCAGATGTTTGTAGTGGTGGAGAAACACTTGCAAGTTGTGTAACAACACTAAGTAAAAAAAGTATAAGCCCAGTAACAAATATCTACTATCATGATAGTAGTTTAACAAATGGAGCAGGTGACAATAGTTATAGATATGCAGGAGCAAGTGAAAGTGTAAATAACTTTGTATGCTTTGGTTCAACAACAAGTCCATGCCCAACAGATAACTTGTATAGAATAATCGGAGTATTTGGAGACCAAGTAAAACTAATTAAGTATGATTATGCAAATAGTAATTTGCTAGGAACAGAGGGAGATTATAGTACAGACACATATTCTAGTAATTCATATAAAGGAGAATTAACGACAATAAATAGATATTACTGGAATAACTCAACACAAAAGAATACATGGAGTGAAAGTAATTTAAATAAAGTAAATTTAAATACAAATTTCATTAATAACATAGGAGAAGAATGGACACAGAAGATAGCCACAACAACATGGAAAGTTGGAGGAAATACATATGAAAATATAGGAGAACAACCAGCCAAAACAGCATATCAAAATGAAGTAGTACATCCAGTAATGACAAAAACAACAGATAATAAAACAGAATACACAGCAAAAATAGGATTAATGTATGTAAGTGATTATGGATTCGCAGCAGCCCCGAGTGCATGGACATCTAATCTTTCTGATTATTATGGCGAAGCCATTATAAATGTTAATTGGATGTATATAGGACTACACGAATGGACAATTTCCCGTATTGCGGACGATTCGAACACTGCGTTCAATGTGCTCAGCCGTGGTTACGTGGGCAACTACTACGACGTGGTCAACAGCTTTGGAGTGAGGCCGTCCTTCAATCTTGAATCTGCCATAACCTATGTATCGGGGAGCGGCAGCGCCGACGACCCGATCGTAATAAACTAGTACTTTAGGCCATTGCCTTCGCGCGTCCGCGTGCTAGGCAAGCCGCGACAAAATTAAGCAGAGGCAAGAAGGAAGCAGTAAATTATGGTAGAACAAAAGGCTGCCGCGTCTGCGGTTAGTGCAGGCGAGGCAGAGGCGCCAGCAAAAGTTAGTAACAAAACATCGTAGATGTTACATCTAATGATGAAGAGTTAAAACTTTCGGCTATTGCCGAAAACAAAGATTGCAGCAAAAGAGCAATTTTTGAATATAAAACTTGTATTATAAATAAATATATGTTAATATAGATAGAAATCGATGAAGAAAGACATGATTAATAAATAGTTTTCTTTATAGAGAGTTAGTGGATGGTGGAAACTAACAGAAACATTATTAATTACTACTTTCTAAGAGGGCTAATAAGCTCCGGTTAAAAGCCGTTATCAAAAATAAGTTAATAAAAGGATGGTACCGTCTATAAAGACTCCTTGCACACCATCCTTTTTATATTATAAAGAAAGAAGGAAGAAAAAATGATAAATATTAAAGAAGATGCAAAATTAAGTGTCATGAATCATTCATGTGCACACCTTATGGCACAAGCTGTAAAACATTTATATCCAGAAGCTAAGTTTTGGGTTGGACCTGTTATTGAAGAAGGTTTTTATTATGATATAGACCTTGGTGGTAAAACTTTAAATGAAGAAGATTTACCAGTAATTGAAAAAGAAATGAAAAAACTAGCTAAAGATGGAAAGAGAATAGTTAGACATGAAATAAGTAAAAGTGAAGCTTTAGACATGTTTAAAGATGATCCATACAAAGTAGATTTAATATCTAGAATGGATGAAGATGAAGGGGTAATTTCATGTTATACTCAAGGTGACTTTACTGACCTATGTCGTGGACCACATGTAGATACTGTTAAAGAACTTAAAAACTTTAAATTACTTAAAGTTAGTGGTGCTTACTGGAAAAATGATGCTAAAAATCATATGCTTCAAAGAATATATGGCGTATGTTTTGATACACCAGAAGCTCTTGAAGCTCATTTAAAAGAACTTGAAGAAGCTAAAGAAAGAGATCATAGAAAAATAGGTAAAGACTTAGGAATATTTATGATGTCTGATTTAGTTGGAAAAGGACTACCTATGTGGCTTCCAAATGGTTATACTTTATGGAGAACACTACAAAATTATATAACTGATAAAGAAATTAAATATGGATATAAACATGTTCATACACCAGATTTAGGTAGTGTAGAACTTTATAAAACAAGTGGACATTGGGATCATTATAAAGATGATATGTTTCCAGCAATGGAAATGGATAATGAAGCTTATGTACTTAGACCTATGAATTGTCCACATCACATGGTAATGTATAAGAATTTCTTACATTCATATAAAGATTTACCAGTTAGAATTGCTGAAATAGCTAACGACTTTAGATATGAAGCTGCTGGTGCTGTTAAAGGTGTTGAAAGAGCTAGATGCTTTACTCAAAATGATTCACATATTTTTGCAATGCCAGAACAAATTGAAAGTGAATTTAAAGGTGTTTTAGATTTAATCATGGATGTTTATAAAGACTTTGGCTTTAAAGATTATAAATGCCGTTTGTCACTAAGAGACCCAGAAGATAAAGAAAAATATTTTCAAGATGATGATATGTGGAATAATGCTGAAGAAGCACTTAGAAAAGTACTTAATGATATAGGTATAGATTATGTTGAAGCTAAAGGCGAAGCAGCATTCTACGGACCAAAACTAGATATATTAATTAAACCAGCAGTAGGTAATGAAGTAGCACTTTCAACTATCCAACTTGATTTTCTACTTCCAAGAAGATTTGAACTATATTATATAGATGCAAATGGTGAAAAGAAAACACCAGTTGTAATACATAGAGCAATACTTGGTTCAATTGATAGATTTATTGCTATGCTTCTTGAAGAAACAAAAGGAGCTTTACCACTTTGGCTTGCCCCAGTTGGTATAAATGTTATTCCTGTTAATAATGAATATCATTTAGATTATGCAAGAGAAATATATAAGATGTTACTTGATGCAGACTATAGAGTAGAAATAGATGATCGACAAGAAAAACTTTCATATAAGATGAGAGAAAGCCAAATTAAAAAAATACCTATTACTTTAATATTAGGTCAAAAAGAAGTAGATAATAAAGAAATAAGTTTCAGATTATTTGGAAGTAGTGAAACTACAACAATGAGTCAAAAAGACTTTATGAACTATATCAATGATTTAAAAGTAAATAGAAAATAATAATACTAAAAGCAGTATGTGTAAAAACATACTGCTTTTAGTATAAAAATAACACCCAATCAAGCCGATTGGATTAAGTCAAACAATGGCTAACACTCAATATTGTTTGCCATATTTATAGTAACATATTTGCACTTATTTGTAAAGAGTCTAATTATAAAAATATTGCTAATAGAAAACAAGTATATACATGTATATACTTGTTTTTAATGGAAATAATAAAATTAATAAAAGTGGCTTAAATTACTTGATTTTAAAGTTTTTATATTATATAATTAACTTACGGAATATCCAGATGATTGGATGCTACCTCTTCTAAGTTCAATGGAACCGAAAGAGAGGCGATGCAAATGAGTAAGAAAGACTTTTTAATAGTGCTATTACTCGGCATTATAATTTACTTGATATATATAATTTATCATATTTCAAAGTAAAAAAAACATCTAAATCAACGGGGTTGGTTTAGATGCTACACAGATTAATTGGTAGCATCCAATCTCGCGAAAAACTGGATGTTCCATTTTTTATTATATGCAAATTGTCTTTGCTAAATACATAATAACATAAATGTGGCTATTTGTCAAACTTGATTTTTGAGAAAAATTAATATATAATAACAACCTGTGGTGAAAAGTATGGAATATGAAAATAAAGAGTTATGTAGTAAATGTGGGGGAAGATGTTGTAAAAAAAGTGGCTGTGATTACTTTGTAAGTGATTTTAAAAGTATTGATAAAAATACAATGCTTAAAGTTTTAGAAACAGGAAATGTATCTATTGTTGCAGCTTTTGAAATAAATATTGCAGCAAATGGCAAAACGATAGCTATACCAACACTTTATTTGAGGGCTAGAAATGAAGGCAAAGGTATAATAGATTTGTACTCTATGAAAAAAAGATGTTCTCTTTTAACAAGTGCTGGTTGTCCTTATAATTTAGAAGAAAGACCTGGTGGAGGTGTTAACTTAATTCCTGGTGAAAAAGAATGTACTAATGTAGTTAGTTTTCTAGATGAACTAAAAAAATGGTATCCTTATCAAAGTTTACTTGCTAAATTAGTTAAGAGATATACTGGTAAAAGTGTTGATGTTGTATTAAGAGAAAATGTAGAAGAAGTATTTTATGAAGTTTTATGTGAAAAGTTTGATGGTGTAGATAGACTAGAGGTTGCTGATATTTTAAGTGGGCTTCCACATCTTGTAGAATGTTTTCCGGATGAATATGTTAGAGCTAAAAATCGAAAAAATAATGATATGAAATTAGTTAGAAATAAGTAAATTTGTATTTTTATGAGAACTGTGGTAAAATAGTTGCTAATTTAAGGAGGAATTATTTTGGAGTTTAAAAATTTAAATCAGGAAAAAGCTTTTATGAAAAAAGAAGCAAAAAGACTTGAAATTACTCACATGGCTGCATATACAACTTATTATGCTAGAAAACTACTTGAAAAACTTGCATTAATTAATAATGGAACTTTAGTAGTTAAGGGTAGTTTTAGTCAGTATGTACATTTAGGTACTTTATCAAGACCAGTTTTAGATATTGATTTGTCATCTACTTTATCTCATCAAGTTCCAATTAATATTCTATTCCAAGCTGTGTATGATACTTTTTCTGATGTTGTTTCTTTTGATTTGAGTACTCTGCCAAGACAAACTAATAATGGAGTATATAAAATACCTGTTGTAGCTAAAGTGAGATATGAAGGTAGCAAAGAAATGATAATTCCGGTGCCAGTTGATTATAAAGAAAATAATAGAGTTATATTTGAAACACAATTTAAAGCAGTGGAACCATTATTTGAGGGTGATAAAAAGTTTTATATTAATACACCATCTTATGAAGAACATATTGCTGAAAAATTATATATAATTGCTCATAATGCAAGAAAAGATATTCCAAATACAAGAGTTAAAGATTTTTATGATATTTATAATTTGTTTGGTAAAGATTATGATGCTGATAAATTCAGTTTGTATTTTGAAGCAATGGTTCTTATGTATGGTATGCGACTTGAAGATGTAACACCTTATTTTTTGAATAAAGATTTTGTTAAAAGACATGAAGAACTCTGGGAACTTATGAAAGTAAAATATCAATTTGTTGATAAATCGTTAGATTTAAGTGAAGCAGTATTTTATACTAAAGCAGTACTTAGTGAACAAGTTCAAAAAATAAGAACTGGTGAATTTAAAGAACAAGCTTATTCTTTAGTAAGAAAAAATATGCCTAGACACTAGAGTGTGTCTTTTCTCTTGCAATTTTTAATGAAAGTTTGTATACTTTAGATGTGGTAGTTATGAAAAAAAGTAATAAAAAAAGTAGTAATTTTGTGTTTAGAAGATACTTATGTATATTTACTTTAATATTAAGTATAATCGTAAGTTTTTTAGTATATTTTATAAATGTATTTCCTTGGGAATATTTTATAGTATTTGTAAGTTTGATGTTTATAATCAATTTAATTGTATTTTGGCTTTTGTTAAGTAAAGGACATATTAGAAATATTATTGGTGGTTTTTTTGCCCTTGTTCTTATAGTGGTTATGACACTTGGTATTAATTATGGACTAAATACAATGGATTTTTTAAAGTCTTTCGGTTTTAATGATTATAAAACAGAAAGCTATAGTGTAGTTGTACTTAATTCAAGTAAGTTTAAATCAATAAGTGATTTGAAAAATAAAACTATTGGTTATTTATCTAAAGATAATAATGAAGGATTAAGTAAAGCCGTAGATAAAATAAAAAAGAAAATTGGTTATAATGAAAAAATCGGAGAAGATGTTGATAGTTTAATAACTAGTTTAATTAATAAAAATGTGGATGCTATAGTGCTTGATGATGCAAGATTAGATATATTAAGTGAAGAAAATAATAAAGAATATGGTTTATTTAAGAAAATAGGAAGCTATACTATAGATATTAAAAGTGAGAAAATAGGGAAAGAAGTAGATGTTACAAGTGATTCATTTAATATATATGTTTCAGGTATAGATACTTATGGAAGTATAAATAAAGTATCTAGAAGTGATGTTAATATAATAATTACAGTAAATCCAGTTACTAAGGAAATATTACTTACAAATATTCCTAGAGATTATTATGTAAAATTGCATAAAAATGAAGAGTATGATAAACTTACTCATGCAGGAATATATGGTATAGATGAAAGTATTAATACCCTTGAAGATTTATTTGATACTAAAATAAATTACTATGTTAAAGTTAATTTTACATCTTTAGTTGATATCGTAGATGCTTTAGATGGAATAACAGTTAATTCTCCATATAGTTTTGTATCTCAAGATGGTTACTCATATAAAAAAGGAGATAATGTACTTGATGGTAAAAAAGCATTATCATTTGCTAGAGAAAGAAAGTCCTTTAAAGAAGGAGATAGAACTAGAGGGGAAAACCAACAAAGAGTTCTTACTGCTTTAATTAATAAGGCAATGAGTCCTAAAATTATAACTAATTATGCTAATTTACTTTCTTCTTTAAAAGGTAAATTTGTAACAAATATTAGTGATGATGATATAACTAAGTTAATAAAGATGCAACTTAAAAATAATAGTTCATGGACTGTAAATTCAATTAGTGTAAATGGAAAAGATGCCATGGATTATGTATATAGCTATAAAAAGATAAAACTATATGTTATGAAACCTGATTATGAAACAGTTAATAATGCTAAAAAGCAAATTAAAAAAGTACTAGATAACAAATAATCATTTAAGATTATCAAGTTCATCTTGTATTTTTTTTATGGCATCAAGTAAAAATTCAACTTCATTTCTTTGAGTTTGATTACTTTTTCCTTGTTCATTATCAGTGAATGGTCCATTTTGTCCATTTTTATATTTTTTTGAATTAATATTTATATTATTATTTTCTATTCTTGACTCTATTAATTGTTGTTGTGCAGCATGAGTTAAAATATACTGACCTACGAGGATAAGCCAGTTACCTATAGAGTTTTGTTCATTAGCATTATAATCTCCGACGCAAGCAAAACCAACTGCAACCGCAATTAAAGAAAATGTATGAGGATTAGTATTCGGAGGAAAATTAGTATTATGCATAATATTCCTCCTTAACATAAGTTTATGAATATTTGCAATTTTCCATGAAATAATATATAATTATATCTAGGTGATGCAAATTATGCAAATAGAAAATGTTAGTGAACCAATAATAGCAGTAAGAAGAAGTCAATATCCAGAAGATAATATGGCAGAATTTTTACTCGTTGGAAGAAGTAATGTAGGTAAAAGTAGTTTTATAAATACCCTAATAGAAAGAAAGAATTTTGCCAGAACAAGTTCTAAACCAGGAAAAACCCAAACACTTAACTTTTATAAAGTTAATGATGCCTTTTATTTAGTAGATGTACCTGGTTATGGTTATGCTAGTGTAAGTAAAGATACCCAAAAGAAATTTGGCTTAATGATTGAAGAATATTTAAAAGAAAGACCAAACTTAAAACGTGTATTTATGCTTATTGATTATAGACATAAGCCAACTGAAGATGATTGTTTAATGTATGAGTTTTTAAAATATTATAATCTAAATATAACAATAGTAGCTACTAAATTTGATAAAGTTAGCAAAAATAATAGAATCAAACAAGATAAAATAATTAAAGATACTTTAAAATTTGAAGATGATGAATTTATTACTTTTTCCACAGTTACTAAAAAAGGTAGAGCTGAAATACTTAGTATAATTGAAGGAGAAATATGAAAAAAAATGGGTTTACGCTAATAGAAGTACTAGCAGTTATAGTAATACTTGGTATTATAATGTCAATCGGTGCAATAAGTGTAATTAATATAAGAAATAATTCTTATAAAGATTTATTAGAAACTAAGAAACAAAATTTAGAAGCAGCAGCAATTGTATATGGACAAGAAAATCCAGATGTACTCAAAGATAAATGTGAAGTTGATAATTATAAATCGGATTATTGCGCAATGGTTACAGTTGCAACATTAATAAATGGAAAATATTTTAAGTCAACAGAAACAAATGCAAGTGGAGAGGCTGATTTAATAAATAATGTTACAAATAAAAGTATGAAAAATGATAAAATACAAATATATCGTAAAAATAATAGTATATATGCAAAATATTTAGAAAACAATGTAAGTGAAAGTTAGGAGGTTTTGGTATGCAAACAGTATGTTTAGTTGGTAAACCAAATGTTGGTAAGAGTAGTATATTTAATAGATTAATTAAAGAAAATAAGTCTATTATTATGGATACTCCGGGGGTTACAAGAGATAGAATTTATGGTAGAGTTAACCATAATGATAAAAGTTTTTATTTAATTGATACAGGTGGTATATCACTTGGTGAAGATGATTTTGCTAAAGATATTTTAGTTCAAGCAACACTTGCTATAGATGAAGCAGATTTAGTTTTATTTGTTGTTGATGGAAATGATGATCCGGATGCATCAGATAAAAAAGTAGCAGAAATACTTCATAAAAGTAGTAAGAAAGTAATTGTAGTTGTAAATAAAATAGATAATGATAAGAAAAAGGAAAATTTATATAATTATTATGAGCTTGGATTTAGTGACTTAGTGGCAGTAAGTGCATCACATAACATAGGTTTTGATGGACTTCTTAATACAATTACTAGCGATTTACCTGAGGAAGTAAAGGAAGAAGATAGTTCTCTTAAATTTTGTATAATAGGAAGACCAAATGTAGGAAAAAGTAGTTTAATTAATGCAATATTAAATGAAGAAAGAGCTATTGTAAGTGATGTAGCGGGTACAACTAGAGATGCAATTGATACTAAATTTAAATATAATCATGAAGATATAACTGTAATTGATACGGCAGGTATACGTAAAAAAGGTAAGATTTATGAAAGCATTGAAAAATATAGCTTAATAAGAAGCCTTAAAGCAATTGATCGAAGTGATGTATGTGTTTTAGTAATTGATGCATCAACTGGCATTATTGAACACGATAAACACATTGCATCTTATGCTTTAGATGCTGGTAAAGGTATAGTTATATGTGTAAATAAGTGGGATACAATAAATAATCCTGATAGTGATATAAGAAAATGGAAAGAAGATATAAAAAATGAATTTCAATTTATACCTTATGCTCACACTGTATTTTTAAGTGCTAAGACTAAAAAGAGATTATCAGGACTTATGCCTGAGGTAATAAATGCTTACAATAATAACAGAAAAGAAGTTAAAACATCTCTTTTAAATAATATTATAATGGAAGCTGTAAGCATGCATGAACCTCCATCATATAAAGGTAAAAGACTTAAAATTTATTTTGTAAGTCAAACTGGATGCTGTCCACCAAAATTTACATTTTCTGTAAATAATAAAGGGTTAGTTCATTTTAGCTATGAAAGATATTTAGAAAATCAAATTAGAAATAATATTGATTTTGATGGAACTCCAATAATGCTTCAATTTAAAAATAAAAGTGAAAAGTAATTGATAGAAATTAAGTTTTCTATCTTTTTTTTTGTTAAAAATTTAAAAAAATTAAGACCTTCGACTTGGTTCGACATTTAATTTAAAGTAAATATGTTAAGATAGAACTTGTTTTTATCCAAATGAAATATTAGTATTTGGCAAAAAGTCGAGGGGGAATAATATGAATTATTATAACGAGATAAAAACAGAAATACTAAATAATGAAATAACTAAAAGGGTAAAGGATTATTCGAAAAACAAGAGTGACTTAACAACTTATTATAATGTAGGTAAACTTTTAAGTGAAGCAGGCAAACATTATGGAGAAGGGATTATTCGGGAGTATTCTAAAAGACTAGAAAATGATGTAAAGTTAAAATATACTGAAAGAACTTTAAGGAGAATTAGACAGTTTTATTTATTTTGTGCTACTTCAAAATGGTCGACGCTGTCGACCAAATTAACATGGAGTCATTTTTGCGAATTACTTAAAATAAATGGCTCTAATGAAATAAAATATTATATAACAATAAGCGAACAAAATAATTTATCAGTACGTGAGCTTCGCGAACGTATTAAAAATAAAGAATATGAAAGGTTAGATGAAAGTACAAAATTAAAATTAATTAAGGAGGAAAAACTAGAAGTTCAAGATGCAATAAAAAATCCAATTATGATAAAAAATAAAACTAATTATGAAATAATATCAGAAAAAGTGTTACAAAAACTTATTCTTGAAGATATACCAGCATTTTTAAAAGAACTTGGTAATTCTTTTAGTTTTATATCGAATGAATACAAAATAAAAATAGGCGATAACTATAATTATATTGATTTACTCTTGTATAACATTGAATTTAATTGTTATGTAGTTGTAGAACTAAAAGTAACTGAACTTAAAAAAGAACACATAGGTCAAATAGAAGTTTATATGAATTATGTAGATAAAAACTTAAGAAGACCAACTCAGGATAAAACAATAGGTATTATTCTTTGTAGAAAAGATAACAAATTTATCATGGAATATTGTAGTGATGAAAGGATAAAAGTACGAGAATATGAATTATTATAACGAGATAAAAACAGAAATACTCAACAATGAAATAATTAAAAGGGTAAAGGATTATTCAAAAAACAAAAGTGATTTAACAACCTATTATAATGTTGGAAAACTTTTAAGTGAAGCAGGCAAACATTATGGAGAAGGGATAATTAAAGAATATTCAGAAAGATTGAGTAATGATTTAAAGAAAAAGTATAGTACAAGGCTTTTATATAAAATGTTAAGGTTTTACAATTATTGTGATTTAGAGATTTTGCCGACAATGTCGGCAAAATTAACATGGAGGCATTTTGATAAATTATTATCCGTTAGTAATAAAAACAAAATTAACTATTTTATAAAGGTACGGGAATATGAATTAGTATAATTATAAACTAATATCTGAAATTAAAGATATTGCAGATAACTTTTTTTATAAATTACTAAAGTGATATTGCAATGTTTTTTTTAATTTGGTATAATTTATAAAGAATAAGGTTAGGTGAGGCTGATTGTGAGCTTAAGTGTTATAAATAGATATGTAACAAAAAAAGAGAAAGACTTGCTTTCTTATGCGAAGATACTAGAATCTTTAATTAGTATTGAGAATAATAAGATGTGGCAAAGTAAGAAAGAATTTAGTGGTTTTGCTAAAGAAATAATAGAAATATATTCTGAAAAATATTATTTTCAAAATAATATTCATAAAGAAAACCCTATTGAGTATTCAAATGATAATATAAACTTTGTTTTAAAATCAATAATTGAATATTGTAGATTACATGATAAAATGCAAATGTTAAGAAGTTGGAAAAATGAAACATTCTTATTATCAGTTATTATATGTACTGCTTGTTATGTGGATTTTGCAAGTAATGTTGTTGATGGCGATATTCAAGATACTAAAGGTAAATTTAAATATTTACTTAGTTATTTAAGAAAGACAAAAATACTTGAAGTAAAAGATAATAAATATTTTATTAACGATTTATTTGATGAGGTAAAGAAAAATGCTAATGAGGATAAAAAAATACTTGAATATTTAGATTGTGAAGATTACAAAAATGAATATAAAATGATAAGTAATAATCCAGTGTATTATGAAGTGTTATTTAGTTACATAGTGCCTGGTTTAGATGATTTCGATGACAACTTAGTTAAAGGCGTTTTAAAAAAATATGAAGCTAAAATTAAAGAAATATCCTATGATTTACTTGAGGTTCGTTTACTTAAAGAATTAATAAGTAATATGGAAATGGATAGGTATATAATCAGAATAAACAAAGATATGAAGAAAGCTGGCTTAGTTAAGTTTTTTGATAATAAATATCTGAAAGAATTTGTTAAAATATTAGTTCCTTACGATAGAGAAATAGAATTTCAAAGTATTATAAATGAGTATAAAGACATAGGTATGAATATTATTTATGAAATGGATATTGATGATGAAATTGAACCAACAAGTTTAGTAAATGATATGGAACTTTTGGTAACTAAAGAGTTTGTGAAAAATAATGCAAATAATAAACTAAGTTTAGATAAAATGAATGTGAAACTAGTTGTAAAGAATAAGGAGGAATAAAGATGAGTGTATATGGAGAATTTTTTACAAAATTTATGGAGCCTCTTTTTGAAGGTTTTGTAAGCATATTTAAAGGTTTAGGTCAAGGGTTGTTTCAAATGTTTAACATCATGAATTACATCACTGTTATAAGTGATTATAAAAATGACTTAACAGGAATTGGTTTAGCAATAATGATTTTTTCTATCATTTTCTTATTAGCTATATTTGGTTTGATTATATTCTTGATATATAAATCAATTAAAGTATATGTTAGATACAGAAGAAATGTTAAAAAAGAAGATATGTTAATTGATGAAATTGATTCACTTAATAATGAAATATTTAAATTAAAAAGACAAAATGCTAAATTTAGTGAACTTACTAATGAAAATGGTGAAATCGAATATAATGAAGATGGAACTCCTAAAAATGAACTTAAAGAAGGGGAGAGTAGATTCTTTAAACTTAGTAATGTTGATGCAAAATATGAAAATATGACACCTGAAGAAATACACAATGACTTCACTTTGGAAGAATTTTGCGATAGATTTAGAAACTATTCAGCATCTAAGTTACATTTATATTATGATATAAACTTAATTAGATTATTTATTGCATCATTTGCATCAAATAAGTTGATTATTCTTGAAGGTATTTCTGGAACTGGGAAAACTTCACTTGCATATGCTTTTGGTAATTTCGTTGATAATGAAACAACTGTTGCTTCTGTTCAACCTTCATGGAGAGACTCAACAGAAATATTTGGGTATTTTAACGAATTTACAAAGAAATTTAATGAAACAGCTATTCTAGAAAAAATGTATTAAGCACAATATAATGATCAAGTTTATTTAACACTACTTGATGAAATGAATATATCTCGTGTTGAATATTACTTTGCAGAAATGTTATCTATTTTGGAACTACCAAATAAAAAAGACTGGGTTGTAGAACTTGTTCCAAATGTTTGGCCAGATGATCCAAAGAAGTTAGATGATGGTAAATTAAAAATACCAGAAAATATGTGGTATATAGGTACAATCAATAACGATGACTCAACATTTATGATAACAGATAAGGTTTATGATAGAGCAATGCCTATAGCAATTGATGATAAATGTGAAGTCTTTGAAGCCCCTGAAACTGATAAAATTAAAACAAGCTATAAATATTTGGATGGACTATTTAGAAAGTCAAGTGAAGAACATCCAGTAAGTAATGAAAATCTTGAAAAAATAGCTCAATTGGATAGATATGTTATTGATCATTTCCGTTTAGCATTTGGTAACAGAATAGTTAAACAGTTAAAAGAATTCGTTCCAGCATTTGTTGCTTGTGGTGGAGATGAAGTTGCTGGTATAGATTATTTAATGGCTCATAAGATTTTAAGAAAATTTGAACAATTAAATCTAGCATATATTAAAGATGAAATAGATGGACTTGTAAATTATCTAGAAAAATTATTTGGAGCGGGCAAAACTCCTGAATGTAAAGCATATTTATTACGTCTTAAAAAGACAATTTAGGTGATACTATGAATATAGTAGATTATATAAATAATTTAAATAAAGATAAAGCTAGTTCCTTTGTAGGAGCTACTTCATCTGATATTACTATAAAAAGAGATATAGATGCTAAGGTAAGTGATACATCTTGGATAGATATGGTCGAAGAATGTATTCCTTATCTAGATAATATAATAAGAAATCCAAGAAGATTTATTGTTCAGGAAGAAAATATTGTACCAATTGAAAAAGCTAAGGTTGTAACTGAAGAGTCAATTAGACATTTAGCACAACATACAAGTATGATTCAAGAAGTACAAGATGATGGAACAGTTATTCCTCTAAAACTTTTAAATGTTTATAGAGAAGAAACAGTTGACTTATATGAAAAT
The DNA here is from genome assembly GCA_934101495.1 of uncultured Bacilli bacterium. GTDB lineage: Bacteria > Bacillota_I > Bacilli_A > RF39 > UBA660 > Onthocola_B. The sequence goes on along the minus strand of CAKORG010000020.1, from coordinate 4,981 downwards.
AGATTTATTAAATCTTTAGTTGATAATTTATATACATTTGTAACAAATAAACTAGAAGAATCAGACCAAAAGAGTTATGCAAAAGTAGATAGTGAGGTTACCTATAAAGGTTTAATGAAAAGAAAAGGGGAAGTTGTAGAAGTAAATTTACAATTAAGTAGTAAGAAAGAAACTGATGTTGATGCTTCTAAAGATGGACATACTCTTGATGAGAGAATTGAACATATTAGAGATATTGTTTCAGCTTTTAGAAGTTCAACATTTATTAAAAGTTTAAAAGAGTCTAGTCCAGTTAGAAGTCCAATTAGAAAAACCAATGTAATTTTAAAAGAACAAAACTTTGTTAAAGCATTGGAACTTTGGGAATACTTAGAAAAAAATAATATTAAACCAGTTACTAGTACCCAAAAAAGAAATGAAATTAGTAAGAGTAATGATGTTAAGACATTATATGATTTAGCGTTCTTTATTAATTCTGATGCTTTAGATATAAATAAAGAAGAAAATGATGGATATAATTCAGCAATTGTGAGTAAACTTGTTAATGACTTTGTTTTTTCTGGGGATATAACAGAAAAAGAATTTAAGAAATTAATGGAAAAGGAATTTAAAGAGGCAAATAAAAGAAAAGAAAAAGCAACATCAGGTATTAAGAAATGTATAGAAGCTTTTCTTGATGATGTAGATAAGAAAAAGAAAAAAATGGTTACTATAATAAAATAAATTGAGGTGGCAAAATGAATAAAATAAATGAAAAGGATAAGAAGGAGTTTCAAAGAAATAAGGAAACAATTAATATTAAAGAGTTCATGCTTTTAAAAAGTGGAGAACAGGATAAATTAATTGAAGAGGCCTTAAATAAAGTATATGAAGAAAATGTAGCAGTTACTAAAAAATATGTTGATAAAGTACTTAATGTAGCTTTTGATAATAAAGATAATGAAACATTTTTACCTCATAGTTTATGCGTTCAAAAAGATGGAAATAAGTTAATATTCTCATTTAAGAAAAGTAATAAAGTTTTATTAATTCTTTTCTTGCTTGGCTTTTTGTTTATTGCAGGTTTTGCTACTTTTAGTGGGGTACAACTTATTGGTAAAGCTAAAATGAATATTGATTTAAATGATGATGGTATACCTGATCTAAATCTTGATTTAAATGATGATGGAATTTGTGAAGTAAACTGTGATACAAATAAAGATGGAAGAATTCCTGATCAAAATATTGATTATCGTGGAAATAGAAAACCAACATTTAATGTATTGCTTGAAGATGGTACAATTTCTAATAAAATGAATCAAAAAGGTGAAAATGGTAAGTGCTTTCTTAATTGCGATACTAATAATGATGGTTGGCCTGATACTAATATAGATATTGATGGTGATGGAAAGGCTGATTTGAATATTGATAGTGATGGAGATGGTAATCCAGATTTAAATATTGATACAAATGGTGATGGAGTAGCAGATATTAATATTGATGAAGATAATGATGGTAAGTGTGATAAAAATTGTACTTACATGGTTGATCAAAAAGGAGGGCAACTTACTACTGGGGGTGGAGATGTTACTTTGGCAACTGCTGCTTTGGTAGTTAATTTTGAGGCAGGTAGTAATGTTACTATTGCAGATGTTTATCCTGATGATCAAAATGATCCTGAAGTTACTACTGATATTCCAGAAGTTAAATTTAATGTTGAGAATAAAACAAATAGAGTTCTATATTACAATATTTATTGGACTGAAGTTGAAAATACTTTCTTAACTGATAATTTTAAGGTTAAAATTACTGGTTCAAATGGTGCGTATACTACTGGAGATTGGGTTGCAAGTCCAAAACAAAATGGTTTAATAAGAAGAGAAATAAGTATAGCACCTTTATCAAAACAAGATTATGTAGTTGATTTTAAATTACATGGAATTGGTAGTGAACAAAATATTGATCAAGGAAAAACTTTTAAAGGAAGAGTTTTAGTAGAACTAATTAATAGATGAAAATTATAAATTAAAAGGCAACAAGTATGTTGTCTTTTTTTGTTGACTTTTGTCGAATTTATGGTAAAATAAGGTTATTATTACGGAAATTTCTGTAATAGTTAGGGGGAATTGGTATGGCTACAAAAGCTACAAAAACAAAAAATGCGGTGGTAAAAAATACACCAAAGAAAGGTTCTAAAAGTGTTACGTCTGTAAAAGAAGAAAAAGTAACAAAAAGTAAGCCAAATATTTTTAAAACTATTTGGAATTTTGTTATGAAACATAAAATTATATTTGGTATTTTTCTAATAATAATTCTTATTATAATCTTCACATTATTATTTTTAAAATTATCACTTAATTTTACAGCACTTACAATTAATGATGATAAATATTCTAAGGCAGATATGAATATGAGTCTATATAATCTAAAATATAATTATTTTGGTAAAGATGCTAGTGAAATACCAGATGCAACTTTAGAAGAACAATTATCTTCAGTTAACATGACAGTTTCAGAATATTTAAAATCTGAAGCTGTGAATGAATTAAAATATCGTAGTAGCATTAAAAAAATAGCAAATGATAACAATATTACTTTAACTGAAGAAGAAAAGAAAGAAATAAATAGTAACATAAAAAGTGTTATAAATAGTTTTGGTAGTCATGGGAAGTTCAAAAAGTTTTTAAGTAAGAATAAAATTACTGAAAAAGCTTACAAGAGTTATTTAGAGTCTGACAAATTATATGATAAAGTATTTGAAGAACTTTATGCAAGTGGCAAGAAAAACTATTTAACAGATGAAGAAATTAAGAAAGAAGCTTCTAATTACTATAAAGAATATTACAAAGCTAATCAAATAGTACTAGGAATAGTTGATACAAATACTTTAGAAAGTTTAACTGATACAGTAATAAATCAAAAAAAGACTTTAATAGAAACGATTCTAAAAGAAGCTAAATCAGGAGTAGACTTTGAAGAACTAGTTAAAAAATATAGTGAAGAAGCAAGTAGTGATAATAATCTATATTTTACTAAAGATGATGTTTTGGAAGAAGTTTACAATGCGGTTGATAGTCTTAAAGAAGATGAGATAAGTGACATTATTAAAACTAAATATGCCTATTCAATAATCAAAAGATTAAAATTAGATGATAAAAAATTAGATGAATATCTAGAAAAAAAGGCAAAAATAAAGTTTAATAATGATATAACAACAAAAGCTGAAGATTATAAAGTGTTTTATGAAAATGCTTATAAAAAAATTAAGTAGGAGAGGTAAAAAATGAAAAAAGAAAATAAGAAAAATACAATTATAATTGTTGTTTCTAGTATTATTGCTATTATCCTTTTATCACTTGTAGGGGTATCACTTTACAAAGTTAATACAATAGAAAATGATAGTATTCCAGAAGTATTAGATGAAATTGATAACAATAAGAAAAATACAACAGCTCTTGCAGATAGTTTAACTGGTAAAATTAATGATTTTGAAGGTAAAACTAGTGAAGAACTTGCAAGTATAATTAAAAATCAAAAAAATTATTATTCTGCCACAAACAAAAATATTGATGGTAAATTTGAAACATTAAATTCATATCTTGATGAAAAAAATGAATTCTTATTAAATACTGTTAATAATAATTATAATTCTCTAATGGAATTAAATAACAAAAATTATAATAGTTTAAAAGACCAAATAAAAGATTTTAGTGAAGAAACAAAAGAAAACTTTACTGATTTAAATAAAAAAATAGATGAAAATAATACTAATTTAAATATTAAATTAGATAATATTAATTCTGGCTTAAATACTAAATTAGACAATATTAACACAGGCTTAAATACAAAGCTAGATAATATCAATACAGGATTAAATACAAAATTAGATAATATTAATACAGGTTTAAACGTTAAACTAGACAGCATTAATTCTGGTTTAAACACAAAGTTAGATAATATCAATGCAGGATTAAATACAAAATTAGATAATATTAATACAGGTTTAAATGTTAAACTAGACAGCATTAATTCTGGTTTAAACTCAAAATTAGATACTTATTATTCTAAAATAAATAATTCTTTAAATAGTTTAAATAGTAAGGTTGTAGCTGGGTTTGATTGGAATGAAAGAAAATTAAATGCAATAAGTGACCAAATTAAAAATGGATTTGGTTGGAATGAAAGAAAATCAAATGCAATAAGTGATCAAATTAAAAATGGATTTGACTGGAATGAAAGAAAATCAAATGCAATAAGTGATCAAATTAAAAATGGATTTGGTTGGAATGAAAGAAAATTAAATGCAATAAGTGACCAAATTAAAAATGGATTTGACTGGAATGAAAGAAAATCAAATGCAATAAGTGATCAAATTAAAAATGGATTTAATTGGAACGAAAGAAAATCAAATGCAATAAGCGATCAAATTAAAAATGGATTTAATTGGAACGAAAGAAAATTAAATGCAATGGATAACAAAATAGTTGCAGGATTTAATTGGAATGAAGCAAAATTAAATGCAATGAGTAATCAATTAACAACTGAATTTAGTGGTTTAAATAGCGTAATAACTACAGAAACAGCAAATATTAAGAAATTAATTGATAGTGCTTACAATGGATTAAATAATAATTTAACAAATGGATTTGCTAAAGTAAAAGAACAACAAGTAAGTGATTTTACTTCATTAAATAATGGAATTGGAAGTATTGCTTCAACACAAGGAAATGAATTTGCTCAAATTAAAGGTTCTATAAATGCTAATGCATCTTTAGTAAATAATAAATACTTAGCGTTAGATGGAAGTTTAAATGGAGTTAGTCAAACAGTTAATGAAAATAAATTAGCATTAGAATCTATTGGAGGTAAAATAAATAATATAACTAATAAATTAGATAGTATGGATGCAAAATTAGACATTTTATTAAGAAATATGAAAGTGTCTAGTATTGATAATTTAGATATTCAAGATTTAGCCGAATCTTACGAAGCATATTATACA
>CAKORG010000019.1 GCA_934101495.1 uncultured Bacilli bacterium | reverse complement strand
CATGTAGTATCCTCAATTAAATTTGACCATGTTGTACCTATATTATTTAAATAGTTTGTATTTAAATTTATTTTATTAAATAAACTTGTACTCCATGTATTCGAAGAGGTATTATTTGCTTTATAATTCCAATAATATGTATTTATTGTTGTTAATTCTCCTTTATAAAAGCCTGAATAACTACTCTTTGAATATGTATCTGTACTATAATCTCCATCTGTTCCTAGTAGATTGCTATTTGCATAATCATATTTGATTAGTTTTACTTGGTCCCCAAATACTCCGATTATTCTATATAGGTTATCTGTTGGACATGTGCTCTCATCACTTCCAAAACATACATAGTTGTTTGGATTTGCTCCAGCGTATCTATAACTATTGTCACCTGCTCCATTTGCCTGGCTATTATCATGATAATACAAAGTTGAATCGTATGAATATGTACTTTTTATGCAGTCAGCAAGATTTTGTCCGTTACTACATGCTTCACTTATAACTGCCATATTTTTTTCTCTTTCATAAGACTTAACTGCAACCCCTGCTGCAAATGTTGTATTTTGATATTCTGTTGCATTTTCGTCTACAAATAGGTATAAATCATAAGTTGCACTACCTTTATATGGAACTTTATTATTATAAAGTTTAAATATATTACCATAAGTACCAGATAAACCAGCATTAAGTTCTGTTTTTTCTGCATCAGTAAAGTTACTTGCATCATCTAAAGAACTTGTAAGTGTACCCTCCACTAAAGCTTCTTTAGAACCTTTTTTAGTTATAATATAATGAATATTTGAAGCTGCTAAAGTATTTGTATTTAATGTTGCTAAATAAAGATTAAAACCTACAAAACTATCACAATAACTAGTAACTGTAAAGGTATATGGAGTTGTTTGTAATCCTCTATTTCTACTCATAGGATAACTATTAGTTAGTTTTATTGATGTAGTTCCCTCTAATTTTATTTTAGCACAGCTTGATAAACTAACTTCAGTTATATTTCCACCTTGATCTATTGGTTTCATAAAAGCAGTTGTAATACTTACAGAAAGTACCACTACTATTAAAACTGCTAGTACACTTAATATAATAACTCTGGTTTTTTTACTCATAAGAAAAATCTCCTTTATTCTATATATAAATTATATAAAAAAAATTAAATTTGTTCAAGTGTTTAATGATAATAATTTTAAAAATAAAGAAAAAGATCTTAAAACTTTAATTAAGATCTTCTTTTAGTTCATCTAACATCATTTGTTTTAATTTATCTATGTCTGCAAAAAACACTTTTTTTCCTTGCTTATGTAATGCTAGCATTGAATTAAAATTAATTAACACTTCATTTTTCAATTTCTCAATTACTTTTAAAGGTTTGCCATTTTCTAAATGTACATGGTCTATATATTTAGTTAAAGTTGGAAATGCATTTTGCAATAAAATTGCGGATTTTTTATCTGCAATTGTTCCAATCATAATTGATTTACATTCTCCAAATTTTTCAATTTTTTTATAAATTATTTTTTGATATTTACTTATTTTTGTACTAAGTGGTATAAACCAAAGTATTTCTCCATCTTTTATTGTAAAATATGTAGGTCTTGTTTTACCATTTTCATGATTTATCATAAGACCATTATCATTAACTTTATCAAAATAACTATCTTTAATATGATATAAATATCCAGTTTCTACTTTCATAAATATGTTCACCTCACCTGATATTTGCATTATAACATAAGCCACAATAAAACTCAAGTACTTAACTTGAGTTTTTAACATTTTCGACCGGGATCATTTATACCTCGCACCACCCGGAAGCGACCACTATTTCGCGATTGGAATAATTTATAACCCGCGCCATCCAAGAGCGGCTAACATTTTCGCTGGGATAATTTTTAGTCGCACCACCCAGAAGCGACGCACATTCCCTAATGCAATTTAAATATACCACATTTTAACGCAATTGTCAAATGAATATTTTATATTTATAGTATATTCATTTTTTAATAAATTATTTACTTTGTTTTCTTAAAATAGCTGCTCTAGCTGCTGCTAAGCGAGCAATTGGAACTCTATATGGAGAGCAAGATACATAATTAAATCCTAGTTTATCACAGAAAGCAACACTAGCTGGATCTCCACCATGTTCACCACAAATACCTAGTGAAAGTTTTGGATTAACACTTCTACCTTTAGTTGCTCCCATTTCCATTAAAAGCCCTACACCATCAAAGTCGATGCGAGCAAATGGGTCAAATTCAAATATTCCTTTTTCATAATAAGAACTTAAGAACTTACCAGCATCATCTCTAGAAAAACCATATGTCATTTGTGTTAAGTCATTTGTTCCAAAACTAAAGAATTCTGCTTCTTCAGCTATTTTATCTGCAAGAAGTGCTGCTCTTGGAATTTCAATCATTGTTCCAACTTCATATTTTAAATCAATGCCAGCATTTTTAATTAATTCATCAGCAGTTTCACAAACTATATTTTTAACATATTTAAGTTCTTTAACTTCACCAACAAGTGGAATCATTATTTCCGGAGTAACAGAAATGCCTTTCTTAGATACATTAATAGCTGCTTCAATAACTGCTCTAGTTTGCATTCTAGCAATTTCAGGATAAGTTATAGCTAAACGACATCCTCTATGTCCCATCATTGGGTTAAATTCTTTTAATGAATCAATTACTTCATGTAACTGTTCAACTGTTTTACCTAAATCTTCAGCAAGTTCTTTAATTTCACTTTCCGTCTTTGGCAAGAATTCATGTAGAGGTGGATCTAAATATCTAATAACAACACTATATGGAGCCATTGCTTCATATAATCCTTCAAAATCTTTTCTTTGATAAGGCAGAATATTTTCAAGAGCTGCTTCTCTTTCTTCTAAAGTTGTTGCACAAATCATTTTTCTGAAGTTGAATATTCTATCTTTTTCGAAGAACATGTGTTCAGTACGACAAAGTCCAATACCTTCAGCGCCAAACTTTCTAGCTTGAATAGCATCTTTTGGTGTATCAGCATTAGTTCTAACTCTTAAATCTCTTGCACTATCAGCCCATGACATAAATGTTTCAAAATCACCACTAATAGATGCTTCTTCCATGTCAAGTTTTCCAGCATATACTTTACCAGTTGAACCATCAATTGATAGATAGTCTCCTTCTTTATAAATAGAACCATCTGGCATTTTTAATGTCTTTTCTTCTTCATTTATAACGATTGATGAAGCACCACTAACACAGCAAATACCCATTCCACGAGCAACTACTGCAGCATGACTTGTCATACCACCACGGATAGTTAAAACGCCTTTGCTTGAATTCATACCTTCAATATCTTCCGGTGATGTTTCAAGTCTAACTAAAATACTATTAATACCTTTTTTCTTATTTTCAATTACATCACTAGCAGTAAAATATATCTTACCAGTTCCTGCTCCAGGTGATGCAGCTAACCCTTCAGCTACTACTTTACTGGTTTTTAAAGCACTATCAGTAAATGTTGGATGTAATAAAGCATCAAGTTGTTTAGGATCAACCATTAAAACTGCTTCATCTTTAGTAATCATACCCTCATTTACTAAATCAACAGCAACTTTTATAGCAGCTTTAGCTGTTCTTTTACCATTTCTAGTTTGAAGTATAAATAACTTACCATTTTCAATAGTAAATTCCATATCTTGCATATCTTTATAATGTTTTTCAAGACTTTCAGCAATATTTGCAAATTCAGTGTATACTTCAGGCATTTCATCCTTTAAAGTTGCAATTGGACTTGGTGTACGAATACCAGCAACAACATCTTCACCTTGAGCATTAATTAAATATTCTCCGAATAAAGCCTTTTCTCCAGTTGCTGGATTTCTTGTAAATGCAACACCAGTTCCTGAATTTTCTCCACTATTACCATATACCATTTCTTGAACATTAACTGCAGTTCCCCAACTAGATGGAATATCATTTATTCTTCTATAATAAATAGCTCTTTCATTATTCCAACTTCTAAATACTGCTTTAACAGCTTCAATTAATTGGGTAAATGGTTCTTGTGGAAAATCTTCTCCAGCAAATTCTTTATAAGCTTTTTTAAATAAATCTGTAAGTTCTACCATATCATTTTCATCTAAATCAATGTCATTTTTAACACCTTTTTTAGTTTTAACATCATCAATGATAGTTTCAAATTTACTCTTAGAATAACCTTTTACTACATCTGCAAACATTTGAATAAATCTTCTATAAGAATCATATACAAATCTCTTATTGCCAATTTTCTCAGCAAATGAAGATGCTATTTCATCATTTAAACCTAAATTAAGTACTGTATCCATCATACCAGGCATACTAGCACGAGCTCCGCTTCGTACACTTACAAGTAGTGGATTAGTTTTATCACCAAATTTTTTACCGCTTTTTTCTTCAAGTTTAGATAAAGCTTCTTTAATTTGACTTATTACTTCTTCACTTAATACCTTTCCATCATCATAATATTTGTTACAAGCCTCAGTTGTAACTGTAAATCCACTTGGAACAGGCATACCAATATTAGTCATTTCTGCTAAGTTAGCACCTTTACCTCCAAGAAGATTACGCATATCTTTGTTTCCTTCTTGAAACAAATAAACATATTTTTCCATAAAATCCTCCATATATTTATTTTATCATTTATAAGCTGGCTGAACAAGAAAAAATATGTCAAATTTACATACTTTTGATATTAATTAAAATTAAGAAAATGAACCCGATTATGGACCTGATTATTATATTTTATTTAAATCATCGTTAATGCCTACCATTTCGTATTATCTTTAACGCCAGTATAAATATCTCCCCCATCAGTATTCAAAAAATTTACAACTTCTTTTTCTAATTTATCATTTAACATTGCCTTAAATTCTGGTTTTTTATCTTCGATTAAACCTAACATATTACCATCCCTTTATTAATTATCTTTAATCTTTTAAATATTTAATGTGTTTGACAATATATCGATACATTATTTATATTAAAAAGCAAAAAGATATATAGAATGTTCTCCTATATATCTTTCTTTATAAACATAGCATCTCCGAATGAGAAAAATCTAAAATCATGAGCTTTAGCATATTCATAAGCATTTAAAATATATTCTTTAGTTGCAAGCGTAGAAACTAGCATTACTAGAGTACTTTTAGGTAAATGGAAATTTGTAATAAGACCATCAATTGCTTTAAATTCAAAAGCACCGGGATAAATAAATATATCAGTATCACCAGAACAAGCTGTAAATTTATCATATTTATGAGCTACTGTTTCTAATACTCTGGTCGATGTTGTACCTACTGCATATATATTTCTTCCTTCTTCTTTAGCTTTATTTAATTTATCTGCAACATCTTTAGTCATTATATAATATTCACTGTGCATGTGATGTTTAGTTATATCTTCAACTTCAACAGGTCTAAATGTGCCAAGACCTACATGAAGCGTTACATAAAGAATTTCTACACCTTGTTTTTCTAAATTTTCGAGTAATTCTTTAGTAAAATGAAGTCCTGCAGTTGGAGCTGCTGCACTACCAATATTTTTAGCATAAACCGTTTGATATCTAGACTGATCTTCTAATTTTTCATGAATATATGGCGGAAGGGGCATTGTTCCAAGTTTATCAAGTATTTCCATTAGAATACCTTCATAAATTAGTTTAACATGTACTATACCTTCATCTAATTTTTCTATAACTTCAGCTTTTAGGGACCCATCCCCAAAAGAAATAATTGTACCTACATGCAATCTTTTAGCAGGTTTTGCTAGGCATTCCCATATATCTCCTTCTATATCTTTTAAAAGAAGTAGTTCTATAACGGCTTTTGTATCTACCTTTTCTCCGATAATTCTAGCAGGTATAACCTTAGTATCATTTAATGCTAAAACATCACCCTTTTTTAAATATGAACCAATATTTTTAAATATATCTTCTTTTATATTTCCATTTTCTTTATTTAGTAATAATAATTTAGATGCAGCCCTATCTTTAAGAGGAGTTTGTGCTATAAACTTTTCAGGTAATTCATAGTTGTATTCCTCTATATTCATTTTATTATTTCCTTTAACGTTTCCACAAATTCATCATTAATGTCATCAATTGTTCTAATTACATCATCTTTAACACAAGTAATTTTTTTATAATCATATTTTTCTGTTAGTTCAAGATAAGCAGCTTCAGCTTGCTTTAAATGAGCTATATTTGATTCATGTTGATCTGGTGTTTCTTCTCTATTTTTCTTAAGAACTGCAGCATATTCAAAAGGCATATATAAAAATATTACTGCATCAGGCCTTGGAAGTTCCATAATTTCAAATTCTAAAGTATCTAATTTTTGATACATTTTTGCTCTTTCTTCTGGTGTCTTTAATTTTCCACCTTGATGAGCCATATTTGATTCAACATATCTATCAAGTATCACTATATCACCATTTTCTAAATGTTCATTTATAATACCAATATTATATCTTCGGTCAGCAGCATAATAAGCAGACGCTGCTAGAGCATCAACATTTGTTGCACCCTCTGGAAACCAACCTTCACAAATATAAGATTTTCCCAAATATGGGCCCCCGACTATTTTACCTGTTGGTGTATCATACATTGGAAAAGAATAATTATAAATATTTACTCCCATTTCTTTAAATCTTGCCACTGTTCTTTTTACTTGTGTTTCTTTACCAGAACAATCTGTACCTTCAACTACTATCAATTTACCTTTTTTCATTTTATCGCTTCCTTTTTTTCATATATTACAAATTTATATTTTAATTCATTATCACTATTTTTCTTTAAAATGTTATATTTATATTTACTTTTATCAAAATCTGGAAAATATGTATCTGCATCACTAGCACTATCTATTTCTGTTAAATATAGTTTGTCAGCATATGGAATAAACAATTTATAGATTGAAGAACCACCAATAATCATTATTTCTTCATTTTGTTTATTAACAAATTCTAACAAAGTCTCAAAATCATTAAACACTAAACCATTTTCTATTTTTTTTAGATGTTTTGATAATACAATATATTTTCTTCCTTCAAGCCTTTTAGGTAGCGATGCGTAAGTATTCGCCCCCATTACTATATATTTATTCATTGTTAAATTTTTAAAATTTTGTAAATCTTCTTTAATATGCCATATTAATTCATTATTTTTACCAATTTCATTATTTTTACCTACTGCTGCTATTATACTAATCACTTTACCACCTACTGTGCAAGTGGAAACTTGATAGGTCCCATATGCTTATAATCTACAACTTTAATATCTTTTAATTCTTTTGAATTATCAAAGTCTTTAAATTCTTTAATTTCAGGATTTATCCAAAGTTTTGGTGCATCATAATCTCCGTCTTTTTCAAACCTTTCTATTTGCTCTTTAATACCATCAACCTGATTTACATATATATGAGCATCTTTAATACTATAATTTATTGTACCAGGTTTAAAGCCAGTCACTTGTGCCACTAAAGAAAGTAAGACTGCATACTGAGTCACATTAAATGGAAGCCCCAAAGGAACATCGCAACTTCTTTGATGAACCCAAATATTCAAATATCCATCTGTTACATCCCATTCTGTTGACCAAACACAGCTCGGTAAAACTGCAGTACTCAAGTATTCATCTTGCCAAAGTGATATTACAAGTCTTCTATCCATCGGATTGTTTTTTAATGTGTCAAGCAACTTATCCATTAATCCTAATTTTCTTACAATATACCCATAAGCGGTCCCAATAGTGTGAGCAAACTCTTTACCAAAATTCTTTTCAATATCTTTTTTAACTATTTTACCATTTTCTAAAACATTTTGGTTAGCATGCCATATACCATCTTCATTAATTTCCCATTCATCCCAAATATGAACATTTCTTTCTTGAAGCCATCTTACATCATTACTTTGAGCTTGATAAATCCATAGCATCTCTAAGATTGCTTGTCTAAAATAAAGCTGCTTTGTTGTAAGACATGGAAATTCTTCTTGTAAATTAAATTCAAGATGATAACTAGGTATTTTAATACTATTTATACCTGTCCTATTGATAACTTCAGTTCCATTTTCTAGTATTTTTTTACACAATTTTATATATTCTTTATCCCATTTTGACATATTTCACCTCATAAATACCACAAAGGATATTTACTTGTAAGTTCAAGAACTTCTTTCTCAAGATTTTCAAGTACTTCTTCATTATTGCTATTTTTAAGAGCCATTGCTATTATATGACCAACTTGTTCAAAATCAGTTTCTTTAAATCCTCTAGTTGTCATTGCAGGAGAACCAAGTCTTAAGCCACTTGTTACCATTGGTGATTCAGTATCTCCAGGAATTGTATTTTTATTTGTAGTTATGTGAATTCTATCAAGTAAATTTTGAGCTTCCTTACCAGTTAAACCACATCCTCCTTTAACATCTACGAGAATTAAATGGTTATCCGTTCCACCAGATATAATTCTAAACCCTTCATTAGATAAAGTTTCTGCTAGAACTTTGATATTTTTTAGCACGTTTTCTTGATATGTTTTAAATTCTGGTTGCAATGCTTCATAAAAACATTCGGCCTTTGCTGCTATAACATGCATAAGAGGTCCTCCTTGAATACCTGGGAAGATTGTCTTATCAATTTTTTTAGCAATCTCTGGATCATTTGTCAAAATAAGTCCTCCACGAGGCCCACGTAAAGTTTTATGAGTAGTTGTTGTAACTACGTGAGCATATGGCACTGGTGATGGATGAAGACCCACTGCAACCAGACCTGCTATATGAGCCATATCAACCATTAAATACGCTCCTGCTTTATCACAGATTTCTCTAAATTTCTTAAAATCAATTGTTCTTGAATAAGCTGACGCCCCAGCAATAACCATCTTAGGCTTTTCTTCTAAAACTTTCTTTTCCAATTCATCATAATCTATAGTTTCAGTTTCAGAATCTACATCATAAGAAACAATTTCATAATCCTCACCACTAAAAGACATTTTATGGCCATGAGTTAAATGTCCACCATTAGATAAACTCATACCCATTACTTTATCACCATGATTAAGTAACGCTCTATAAACAGCCATATTAGCACTAGAACCAGAATGCGGTTGAACATTGGCATACAAAGCACCAAATAACTCTTTAGCATAATTTATTGCTTGTGTTTCAAAAATGTCAATATATTCGCACCCTCCATAATATCTTTTGCCAGGATATCCCTCAGCATATTTATTTGTTAATATACTACCTTGTAATCTTAATATATCATTCGATACATAGTTTTCACTAGCAATAAGTTCAATATTATTCTCTTGTCTTTTCCTTTCTTTTCTTAGTGCTTCTTCTAAAATCTTATCCATATTATTTTTCTCCTTCTTTCATTTCTATTAAATTATCTATTATCATTGCCACAGTCATTGGTCCAACTCCACCAGGGTTTGGTGTAAATTTAACATGTTCACTTAAACAACTTTTATCAATATCCCCAACAATCTTGCCATCAATTCTTGATACTCCAACATCTATTAAAACCGCCCCATTTTTCACCATATCTGCTTTAATTAAATTTGGAACTCCAGCCGCAGCAACCAATATATCAGCATCCTTAGTAAACCTATCTAAATTAACAGTCTTAGAATGACACAAGGTAACTGTTGCATTTCTATTTTCAAGTGCAAGAAATAAAGGCTTGCCAACAATATTACCTCTTCCCACAATAACAGCATGAGCACCTTCAATAGGAATATTATAGTAATCTAGTAATGCTATAATTCCTTTAACAGTACAAGGTAATATTCCCTTTCTTTTCAAGTACAAATTATAAACGTTATCTCGAGTAAAACCATCTACATCCTTACTTGATATGATTAAATTTGAACATTTATCAAAGTTCAAATGATCTGGTATTGGACTTTGAAGTATAATTCCAGTTACTTCTTTATCAGCATTAAGTTCAAATATTAAATCAATAAGTTCATCTTCACTTATATTCTCATCCAAATTATATACATCTGTCTCAATACCAACTTCTTCGCAATATTTTACTTTATTTTTTATGTATATTTTACTTGCATCATTATTCCCTACTTCAATAATAGCAAGCTTTATTTTTAGATTTTCGCGTGTTATTTTTTCTTTATATTTTATAATTAATTGATCTCTTATTTTTTTTCCATCTAATAACATTTATTTACCTCCCTAAAACAATGACATATTATGATCTATGCCTAAATGCTTATATGCTTTTTCACAAGCAACACGACCACTTCTGGTTCTTTTTATAAAACCTTCTTGTAGCAAAAAAGGTTCTACCACATCTTCAATTGTCGTTATTTCCTCACCAATTGCAGTAGATATTGTTTCAACACCAACCGGTCCACCATTAAACTTAGTAATCAAAGCTTCTAAGTATTCAATATCAACATTATCAAGACCATAAGTATCAACATTTAATCTTTCTAATGCCTTAAGAGTAATATCTAAATCTATTAGTCCAGTGCCTTCAACCAAAGCAAAATCTCTAACTCTTTTAAATAATCTATTGGCAAGTCTCGGTGTCTTTCTACTTCTTCTAGCAAGTTCCATAGCAGCATCATCATTTATATTCATATTTAACACATTGCTAGTTCTCTTAACAATTTGTGAAAGTTCTTCGTCACTATAAAATTCAAGTTTATTAACAATACCAAATCTATCACGAAGAGGATTTGATAAATCCCCAGCTCTAGTAGTTGCACCAACCAAAGTAAATGGTGGTAAATCAATTTTTATAGATCTACTCTTTCCTTCTTGCCCAATTACAACATTAATTGTAAAATCTTCCATTGCTGAATAAAGTATTTCTTCTACAACAGCAGGTATTCTATGAATTTCATCTATAAATAAAACATCACCTGGTTCCAGTGTTGAAAGTATTGCTGCTAAATCTCCACTTTTTTCAATTGAAGGACCAGTTGCTGTTTTAATATTACTACCTAGTTCATTAGCAATAATATGTGCAAGTGTTGTTTTACCAAGTCCTGGAGGACCATATAACAAAACATGATCTAAAGGCTCATTACGCATTTTAGCAGCCTCAATAAAAACATGAAGATTTTCTTTTATTTTCTTTTGACCAACATATTCACCCAGACTTTCCGGTCTTATATTTTTATCAAAAACATCTTCAACCGTTAAACTACTATCTATTATTCTATCATCCATTATTTATTCCCCCATCTTTCAACTATACTTGCTATTTGAAGCCAGTTTTTTACTATTTGATGCTTACTTTCTTTTTCGTTAGTCATTCTTAACACATTAATTTGTGCAGATTTCATTTCATCTAAAACTTTTTCTTTATCATCTATAAATAGATTTAGATTATAATCTAATGCAGTATCTACCTTACTATCTTTAAAAAATACTATTTCATCAAAAGGAATGCTTTCTTTTGCAAAATACATACTAGTTAAATATAATGTCTTCAAATTAACTAAATTATCTGTTTTTTCCACTCCTCTAGCAGTTATAAATATAATTTTATATCCTAGTTCTCGCCATTTTTTTAGAACCTCTACAACCCCCGGCTTTAACTTTACATTATATACAATATCTTCCAAGTACTGTGTTAAAAAATCCTTAAGATCTTCCTTATTAAGACTGTGATAATCCTGTTTTTCATTATATTTAACATTATTCTTTACAAGGCAATTAGCTAAAAGCGAGGTTTCTGTTATTGTATTGTCAATGTCAATTCCAATTTTCATTTTAACCACCACCTTGCATATTAAAAATATTATATAACATATTTTTGAATTAGCCAATAACAATTTATAATTTTTAATACAATTTTATTGTAACAAACAATTATTTGGTAGTCAAGTTGAAAAATTTTTTAGATTTTTTATAATTATGGATTGTAGAAATTAAAATTATAGTGTATAATAAATAAAGAATAAAGGAATTGTGTGATACAGATGTTCAGAGATTTTGACTATGAAAATAAACCTGTTGTTGATATCGTAAATGAAATGATCATTGATGCCATAAAGAAGAAAGCATCAGATATCCATTTTGACCCAACTGAAGAATATCTTAATGTCCGTATAAGAATCGACGGTGAACTTTTAGAATATGCCAAAGTTCCTGCTTTTGTCAAAAAAAATCTTTTAACAAGAATCAAAATTATAAGTGGTATGAACATTACTGAATCAAGGCTTCCTCAAGATGGTGCCATTAAAAGTATTGGTGACATTCAAGATTTAGATCTACGTGTCTCCTCTTTGCCTATAGTTGATGGTGAAAAAATAGTTATTCGTATTTTAAATTACACAATGTCTTCTGGTGGGCTTGAAAATTTAGGCCTTTCACAAAAAAATTTGGATAAAATCAATAAATTAATTAAAATGCCAAACGGAATCATAATGGTTGCAGGTGCTACTGGCTCTGGTAAATCAACTACTGTTTATAGTATGCTTCAAATTCTAAATACTGTTTCAAGAAACATAATTACCGTTGAAGACCCAGTTGAAATGAAAATCGCAGGCATCAACCAAGTACAAGTTATGAGTGATATCGGACTTACATTTGGTAACACCTTAAGAAGTATTCTTCGTCAAGACCCAGACGTTATAATGATCGGAGAAATTCGTGATGATGAAACAGCTCGTATTGCTGTTCGTGCATCAATTACTGGACATTTAGTTTTATCAACAATACACACTAATAACTCACTTAATACAATCGAAAGATTACTTGACATGGAAGTAGAAAGATATTTACTAGGTAGTGCCCTAACAGGAATTATCTCTCAAAGGTTAGTTAAAAGATTATGTCCAAAATGTCGTACAAGTCGTCCAACTACAAACTACGAAAAGATATTATTCGAAAAAGTTTTAGGAAAAGAAGTAAATGAAGTGTATGTACCGCATGGCTGTAGTGAATGCATTAATGGTTACACTGGTCGTATAGCGTTACATGAAGTTCTGGAAATAACGCAAGAAATCAGAGACGCAATCACAAACAACATTAGAAAAAACGAACTAAGAAATTTAGTTTATAAAAAATCAGATGTAACATCACTTTTAGAAGATGGCCTCGAAAAAGTTGTCTCAGGGCTTACAAGTGTTGACGAAATACTAAGAGTAATAGATGTTGATGATGACATTGGTGAAGAAGACACAGATATCAAGGATGCTTTTATAGGAAAAACATCAAATATCTCTATTAATGAAGAAATTGAAACGTTATAGTTTCAATTTCTTTTAATTATCAGCAATAATACCGCTGTATTTAGCATAGGTAATATCATTTTCAACATAAATATATACTTTTACTCTATTAACATAATATCCATTTTTAAAATTAACCTCTTCATCAGCAGGAACAACAGCATCAGTCTTATTTACTGTTTTATTAACAATAACTTTATAATTATTTACATCATTATAATTAATAGTTTCCTTTGTATTCAAATAATTCTTATCTATAAGAGTTTGAACAGTAACTGTTAAGCAAGGACTTATTCTTTTACCATCAATATCACAATAATACACATTAGAATCTAAATTTGTTATATAGTTTTTTTTATCATTTCCAAAATTTTCACCAGCATTTTCAATCAATTTCACAGTACTATTCCATAAACTTTGATTAATACCTTTTTTAGCAGCCGTAATACCTATACTACTCATCACCATAATGATAGAAATTATAACTATCGTAGCAAGTAATTCCACTAATGTAAACCCATTTTTAGTCATAACACACCTACTTTAGTAATAATCTTAAAGCTTCTTTGACCTGTTCTTCCAAAGATTTACTATGATCAATATTACCAATAACTTTCTTAATTTCAACAGTTTTATAACCTAAAGCACTTAAAGTATCCATTAAATCTTCAGTACTATCATCTTCTACTTCAGTTACGTCTATATCAATTTTGCCTTTTAAATCGAGTACTATTTGACGTGCTAGCTTTTCACCAATCTTCGGAAATTTAGTTAAATATAAAATATTTTCTCTATTAATAGCATCAATTATACCACTTATTGAACCAGTTGCAAGTATAGGAAGAGCAAGTTTTGGACCCAAACCTTTAACACTAATGAGCCTTAAGAATAGTTCATATTCATCCTTTTCTTTAAATCCATATAGACTATACTCATCTTCACCAATTTTATTATATACATAAACTTTATATTCTTTATTTATTTCATAGCAAAAGGGATTAGGAACAAATATTAAAAAACCTACCCCATTTGCTTCTACTACTATATTATTTGTACCTATCTCAGTAACAAAACCTTTTATATAACTATACATATTATCACCATTAATATAATACCAAAATTATGCAAAATTATCAAGTAACGTTCATAAACTTAAGTATGAACCTTTATATAAATAATGTTTTGTTTAAAAAAACAAATAAAATTAAATCTTCCGAAGAATATATTTTATATAAAAATAAACATTCTTATTTTAACTTTTTTAAAAATATAGATATACTTATAATTGACAATAAAAACTCAATAATCTTTATATATAGAAATATGCCTTTTCTTAAATATATAAATTGTAATGTTTCTAATGAAAAAACTAGTGTTATTGTATTACCGCTTAACACTAGTTTAAATTTAAAGATTGGTGATGTTTTAATCTTTGAAAGTGAACATATAATCTAATATTTGCACTTCATCTCCAGGTTTAGCACCTAGCTTTTCTAGTTCATCTTCGATACCCATACCCTTAAATTTACGAGCAAATCTAAGTACTCCTTCATCTTCATTAAATTTAGTCATAAGAAGAAGTGTTTCAATTTCTTTACCAGATACTATCCAGATATTCCCATCTCTTTTAATATTATATGGTTTATTATCTTCGTATTTATATACTTTAAATTGTTCTTTTGGATATAAATCTTCTTTAGGTGTTTCATTAAGTATTTCCATAAGTCTTTCCATCATTTCATCTATACCACTTAAATCATAAGAGCTTACTGGAATAACTTCTAAATCTGGATATTCTTTTTTAAATTTTTCTAAGTTTTCTTCTCCCTTTTCTAAATCCATTTTACTTGCTATAACAACTTCTCTTTTATTTTTTAAAATTTCACTATATTTTATTACTTCATTTCTTATTATTTTGTAGTCTTCGATTGGATCTCTTTCTTCGGATGCACCCATATCAACAACGTGAGCTATTATTCTAGTGCGCATTGCATGTTTTAAAAACTCTGTACCAAGTCCTACCCCATTTGACGCTCCTTCAATAAGTCCTGGTAAATCTGCCATTACAAAACTCTTACCATTTTTAAGTTTTACAACACCTAAATTAGGATTTAGCGTTGTAAAATGATAGGCAGCAATCTTAGGTTTAGATGAGCTAATAACAGATAAAAGTGTTGATTTTCCTACACTTGGCATACCTACTAAGCCAACATCTGCTAAAACTTTAAGTTCTAGTCTAACCTCAATTTCTTCTCCTGGTTCTCCTTTTTCACTAAATTTAGGAGCTGGAACATCATGAGTTGCAAAAGATTTATTTCCTTTTCCTCCACGACCTCCATGAGCAACAACAAATTCTTCACCATCATTTATTAAATCAGCCATTACTTCATTTGTTGCTTTATTAATAATGGTAGTTCCTTCAGGGACATTAATGATAATATCTTCAGCATTTTTTCCATACTTATTAGAACCTTTTCCATTTTCACCTTTTGGAGCCTTAATTATCTTTTTATAACTTAAATCCACCAAAGTCTTTAGGCTTTTATCTACTTTAAAAATTATGCTAGCACCACGGCCACCATTTCCACCATCAGGACCTCCCATAGGCACAAATTTTTCTCTTCTAAATGAAGTACATCCATCTCCACCAGGACCTGCCATTAATTTTATATTAAGTTCATCAACAAACATAGTTATTTCACCTCGTTTATAATTTTAACATATTTTCCTCATATATTCCACTAAAAGTTGTATATTATATTTACCAGAGTGTGGTCGTGCTGGCTTTCCAGTGCGGTCACACTCTTTTTTATTATTGCCTTAGTATATATAAAAATGTTTTACATATAATATTAATGCTTAGTATAATAAAATTTAAACATGCATAAC
Organism: uncultured Bacilli bacterium; assembly: GCA_934101495.1. Lineage (GTDB taxonomy): Bacteria > Bacillota_I > Bacilli_A > RF39 > UBA660 > Onthocola_B. Next base: position 5,991 of record CAKORG010000019.1, on the reverse strand, counting down.
TCATATTCCAAAATTTGCGTTACAAATTCTTGTTATACTTTGGTTTGACACCATATAATTTTTATGCTACAATTATATTGTTAGGAGAGGTCACAACGGCATTCCGTTAAGGCTTCTTCTTTTTTTGTATATTTTTATCAAATCATCTTTACCAATCAAAATTACACATTCTATCCAATTATACCTTTCATTTTTTAAACATTTTTCTATTTGCATAATTGCATCCTTATTGGATAAATCACAACTATCTCTTAATAATGAAATTATTATGTTATTAGCCTGTCTTTTAGCTTCGTCAAATTGTCTGGATATTTTTTTGTTTTTGCTATTTAAACTTTCACTTTTCTTAGGTGATTTTATATCAAAATATTTTGTTATATTAAATATTTGTTTATTAAAGTATTTAGCATCAGGAGTTGATACTCCATCAATTTGTACTCTATGTATTAATTCAAAAACTCCACCTATTTTATTTTGTATTTTTCTTGCAACATCTATTTCTAAATTGATTATATCTTTTGTATCAAACTTTGCATTTGATAAGTTGTACTCTTTATATTCAAATATTTTTTTAATTTTAGAATGGCCTGGTATCGTATTTTTTAACACTTCATTTGTAATATCCTTATATTCATAATTTTCAGTTTTTTTATCTTTTCTTTTAACAAACAAGTAAAACACTTTCTAAGCATCATATAATTAAGGCACTTTTGGTGTGTCTTCATGATACTGTAAAGTGTTTTAAAATTTCTGTACAAGCAAACTATAGCATAATATAAATATATTTGAGACATAATCAAATACTAACACTTAATACATTATCATAAACTAATCATAATAATTTTAACAAATGTACAGCAATTAATTGACGCATTGTTTTTTCTGTGCTATAATACAACTATTAAAAGTTGTAGTCGTGGTGACTTTTCATCTAGTGTTACAACTTTTATTTTTTTATGTTAATATTTTTTAAAATTATAAATTCATTATTTTTCTTTATCCCTATTTCTTCAATCCATCTCGCTTTTCTTCTAAAAATTTCTTCGGCTTGAATTACTAATTCATTCATACTTAAAGAAGAGTGAGTTGCTTCAAACAAAAATCTCACAGCTTGATTATTTTTCCCATCAACGTTATGAAATAATAATTGTTTACTTGCACCGGTTACTATTTTCATATCATAGTTTCCTAGAAACACATCATTCTTGTAAATTGTACAGTCAGATACACTAACATTTTCAGGATATTCTATTTCTGGATTTAATTGGATTTTTAAAGTGGTATTTTTACAAAGCCATTTTGCAAAATTTGTTTCTTTTTGTTTTAATCTATACTTTATAAAATGGTTATCAACCAAATACTTTTTTCCTTTATACTCAAATATTTCATTTTTTTGTAGTATTTTTATTTCATTTCTGATTTCATGTGTTTCTTCTAGCCATTCATTTGTAATATCAATATATGATCGAGAATGTGTATTTTTTTTACATACAATACTATTATTCTTCTCAGTAACTCTTTGAATATTTAAAGGCATATAAAAAACACTTTCTAAGCATCATATAATTAAGGCACTTTTGGTGTGTCTTCATGATACTGTAAAGTGTTTTAAAATTTCTGTACAAGCAAACTATAGCATAATATAAATATATTTGCAATAACAAAAGCAACTTTTTTAAATAAAAAATACGTTATAAATCATTTTACTTTTTGATTTATACATGCTATAATCTTTAAAGAAAGAAGGACATATCATGGAATATAATAAAATTAAAAACGCAGATAAAATAATTGAAAATAGTAAATACTTTGTTAAGGATCCATATAGATATAAAAATAAATGGCATGATTTATTTGGTAATAAAAACCCAATTAGTTTAGAACTTGGCATGGGACGCGGTGAATTTATCATCAATATGGCAAAGAAGTATCCAAATATTAACTTTATTGGACTAGAACTTTATCCATCACAAATGGTTATGGCTACAGAAAAACTTCAAAAAGAAAAAATCACTAATTTAAAACTAATTAATGACGATGCTAGAAATATTGACAAAATATTTGGTAAAGAAATATCAACAATATATTTAACATTCTCAGAACCTTGGCCAAAAGGAATTGACGAAAAAAACAGATTTACTCATATAAGTTACTTAAAGTTATATGATAAAATATTTAAAAAAGATAAGCATATTATTCTTAAAACAGATAATAAAGGATTATTTGCTTATTCTCTTGAAACACTATCACAATATTGGTATACATTTAATAAAGTCAGTTTAGATTTACATCATGATGAAAGAAATATTAGTAATATAATGACTGATTTCGAAAAACAATATGAAAAAGAAGGAAGACCTATCTACTATGTAGATGCTAAATTTGATGAATAAAACACCAGAAATTCTGGTGTTTTTCCTTTTATTCTACTACTTTAAATATGGTTGGTATTCCTCTTGTTCTGTGTCTTAACGCTGAATCTATCGGATCGTTTAGCATATCAAAAGTTGCATCTTTCCCATTTCCATGTTTTTCTACCATAACACTAGACGTTCCACCATCTAAATTAGCGGCATTTATCGCCCCATATCTATCCATGATTTCAACTAAATCTTTCATAGAGGCTCCTTTTGTACGTGTTGCATTAGAATCTACAACTAACATCAAAACAATACCATCTTTTCTTTGACCAATAGCAGTTCTAGCTGCATACCCCCAGCCACCATTTCCTTTAGTAAATGACTTTTCTCCATTAACTATTAAGAATGGTCCCATTGAAACTGCATCTCGAATTCCCATTTCTAAAGCTTTTTCTCCTCCAACATTTTGAAGAAGAACCAAAGTATTATCACTATTAAAGCCTACTACACCAGAAGCACCACCCATATTGTAATCGGTTATAATTCTTCCATTTGATATTGTAAGACCTACAGGATTTGCCCCATTACTATTATAATTTGGATCCATAAATCCTCCACCATTAATAGTTAACACAGAATTCTGTTCTTTAGCCATATCATAAATATATTGTCCACTTCTACCGAGCCACTTAGTATATCCAACACTAATTTTACTTGGATCATAAACAACACCTAAATACGCATCACAACCATTAACTTTAAATTTTATGATTTTATATAAATCATCTTTGTTTCTTTCTAATATCTGTTTTTCATATTCATTTTTATAAGTTAAGGTTTCTTCATGATCAACTAGTGACGGATCAGTTTCTTTCCCACCATCATCAATATAATTATTACCTAAGACTTTATTTATTTCCTCAGTACTATAAAACCATTTACAATAATATTGATGATTCATAGTTGCCATAGCAGTTGTAACAAGCCATTCTTTAAAATCAGTAAATGGTCCATACAAAATAAATAAAAACGTAGAACAACCAAACATATAAATAACAACTAAAGCTGTTATAACAATTGTTTTAATTTTATCAAATGCTTTTCTGTGTTTATTCCTTATCAAGAAAATTATGCCAATAGTTAAACATATAATGCTAATTATAAATATAATCTGCGATATTAATTTAAATGTATTAGTAACTAAATAATCAGAATTACAACCAATTATATAAAACACTAAACTTGTAAATAATATAATCAAACTAATCCAACTTAGTAATAAACTTTTTTTCTTATTCATTTCTATCACCTAAATATTCTTCCACTTCTTCGATCGTTTTATTAAAATCCTCAAAATTTGTACTAAACCATTTAATACTCATTTTATTATTAAACCATGTATACTGTCTTTTTGCATAATGTCTACTATTTTTCTTTATTAAATCAATAGCTTCCTCTAAAGTTATATTTCCATTTAAATAATCGATTATCTCTTTGTAGCCAATAGCTCTATTAAGAATCATACTATTCGGATATTTTTTATATAACGCTTTAACTTCTTCAATTAATCCATCATTTACCATCTTATCCACTCTATTATTAATAATTTCATATAGTTTATTTCTATCTGTTGTAAGACCTACAAATATACTATCTTTATAAAGTAAAACTGGTTCAACAATTTCTTCATTATTTCTTCTTAAAAATCGTTCAAGTCTAACTCTGTTATTTCTATCTATTTTACAATTTTTATCTTTTTTTAAAGCCAAATCATACAATTTATCTAAAGAATACATACCATAGTCTACATCATTTTTATCCTCATAAAATCTATAGTCATAAGCTCCAGCTGTTGCATACAACCCTGTTCCACCTACAACAATAAGGTTCTTGTCTTTATATTTTTTAAATAATTCTCTCAAATCTTTTTGATAATCTTTAACGTTATATTCTTCATCTGGACCTTTTATATCAAAAAGAAAATGCTTAATTCCCTCTTTTTCTTCTTCCGTCACTTTTGCACTACCTATGTTAAGTCCCTTATACACTTGAACAGCATCACAATTAATTACATAGGCATTAAAATGTTTAGCTAGAGCTATACTGAGTTTTGTTTTTCCCACCCCAGTGGGTCCCATTATAAATATTTTCATAAAACATCACTTAATAATTTTATCAAAAATTTACATAAAAGTCATCTAAAATCTAAATTTTATTTTATTATTTCATATTCTCCCTTTCTTTTTTACTTAATCATACAATTTATTTTCATTCGATTTTTACTTATTTTTATACTAATAGTACCCATTAAATCAGTTCTTAAAATTTTGTTATTTCTTAAACTATTTAATATTTCTTCCCGCACTTATAATTGAATATGTTGGTTTTAATTTATTAACAAAATTCTTGTCAGTGCTATATTACTACCATGATGTCCAACCTTTAGAAAATTAATATTTGTCAAATCATATTCATTTAGCAATTTTTCTTCAACTTTAGTCGAAGCATCACCCATAAAGAGAAATTTATACCTAAGAAATGTAACATAATTAATAATACTATTATCATTTTCATTATCATATAAATCATTATTTAAATTCATTATATTATAATACTTAAGTTTGTATTTCTGAGTAACGTTAATTCCAGAAGATACAATTTTTTTCTCTAAATAATTTACATTTCCATTATTCAAAACAACATTTTTTACATTTATATTTTTCATAATATTTAAGCTTTCTTTAGCATGATCTACATCACCATGTGGTGATTGTCAAAAAGTAAGTCGAATTATTTGCCTATTATATAATAGTTATGATATAATTAATGTGGTGATATTATGGAAAATAAAAATTGTTTGGATATAAATAGAAATAATTATATTGAATATAATAATGGTACTCCACTTGATAGAATGTTAAATGATTATTATCAAGCTATTAATGAAAGAAATGAATTAATCACTCATTCAAATATTGCGAATATGGATCAAGTTGTTGTTTCAACCTCTGATAAACCAATTATTGGTACACAAGCTTTAGATACTTGTTTTGGAATCCTATTTTACGATAGAAAAAATAAATTTGGAATTTGTGGTCATGCCGACCCTAAAAGTATTTTCGGTATAGTTGTAGAAATGTTAAAGCAAATTCCTAGTACTACGGAAGGAAATGTTGAATATACAATTATTCCTGGATATCGTGCTATTGAACAACATAATTTCAAATGTGAAGAGGAAATAGAAGATATTTTAAGAAATTATATGTCAATAAATCCTAAAATACATTTTACTTCATTAAAAACACCACTCAATCCCTCAATGCCAAATGGCTTGTTATGTAACGATTTTGCTTTCGATACAATATCCGGAAAAGATATTACAAATATGGTATTTATAAATTATGCTGAAGAACAAAGAAGACACCATATTTAATAAGAACAGATTATATGATCTGTTCTTTTAATATCACACTAATTCATATTCTCTAGCAATAATTCTATCATCAGAACAATAATCTATTACATACTGATTATTTTGTTTACAAATAATAATGCCAACAGTTTTATTATCATCAATACCTTTTACATTTTTATCAATATAATTCATATAATTTTGAATTTGACCTGTATG
>CAKORG010000018.1 GCA_934101495.1 uncultured Bacilli bacterium | reverse complement strand
TAACAATCGTTATTTTTAAGTTTAATCAAAGCTACTCAAAATTGACTTTTTTACTTAGTTTTCAAAGATCATTTTCATTTGTTTTTTGCACCCTTTTTGCTGAGTGCATAGATAATATACCAAATCCTGAAACGAATGTCAACAAAAAAATGCAATTTTTTTTAAATTTTTGCAATTTTTTTTGAAATTGACGATTTTTCAAGGATTTTTCTATATATTTTATGAAAAAATTTTTAAAATATTACTTGTTTTTTATAATATTTTCATAAATGTTTTTATATTTTATTATATTATTTTTATCAAAAGGGCCTTTCTTTTCTTTTTTCATTTGTATCAACGTTGATAGTTCTCTGTTGACTATATTATCAATGATAGTTGGATACTTCATTTTTTTCTTATGATAGTTGTATTCGTTATGATCTAATATCTTATATCCACCATCTGGATAAACTCGCAAATCTAAATCATAATCAATATATTTAATAACATTTTCATCAACCAAATATGGTGATGCTATATTACAATAATAAAATAGTCCATGGGGTTTCAACTGTGCAATACAATTAAACCAGTTGTGTTTATAGAAAAATATAATAGCCAATTCCTTCGTTTTATATGTATGTCCTTCTGGTTCTGTTACATCTACCATATAGTTTCCACACACTATAAAATCATCTTTAATATCCAAAATTATGGTGTCATCACTTGCTTGATATGCTTCTCCATTATGTTTATAGCAATGAATATTGTATTTATCTCCGACTTTCATTTTTTCACTTTCCTTCTATTTTTTGTTTTTTTCTCTCTATATTATATATATAACATTATTTTTAAGCAAAAAAGAGCAACCTACATTGCTCCAATTACTTCTAGCGCTTTTACAAGTTGCGTATCTACAATTAACTCTTCACCATTTTCATCTTTTTGAGTTGTTTGTGACACTTCAAAGTCAGGTTTTATTCCCTTTTGATCGATGCAGTCACCAGTTGGTCTAAGCCACCTTGCTGATGTAAATTTTGCCATACTACCATCTTCCATGTCATAAGTTTGTTGGACTTTTCCTTTACCATAGCTTGTTTGCCCCACTAAAACAGCACCATAACTATCTTTTAATGCAGCAGTAAGTATTTCTGCTGATGATGCCGAATTATTGTTTATAAGTATTACTATTGGGTAATCTCTCGAACTTTCTGTTTGATCATAATAGTCTTCTTTTGAATTTTTATCTTCAAGTGAATATATTAGTTTACCTTTTTTTAAAAATAAACTTGCTGTGGTTTCGGCAGAATCAAGATATCCTCCAGTATTATTTCTTAAATCTATTATTAATTTTTCCATTCCATTTGCTTCTAATTCCCTTAAAGCGGTTTCCATTTGGCTTGTTAAAGGACGAGAAAATTTAGATATTTGAATATATCCTATGTTATTTTCTTTCATTTCATAAGTTACTGCAGGTTCTTCGATTGTTCCTATCTTAACATTAAACGTTAACTCTTCGCCGTTTCTATCAACTACAATATCAACCGATTTTTTTTCAGTTCCACGAATTAAAACTCCAACTGCTGTTCCATCTGTATCATTTAATTTTGTACCATCAACAATCATGAATTTGTCTCCAGCTTGTAATCCAGCAGCTTCAGCAGGACCATTTTTAGTTACTTTTGTTATTACTCTGTCTTTATTAATTTCTACTCCAATACCTTGATATGTCCCCTGAAGACTTTCTTCTAAAGCTTTTCTTTGTTCATCTGTTAGGTATGTTGTATAATTATCTCCTAAATAATTTAACATAGCATTTAAAGCACTATCTAACATTTTTTCTTTATCAACATTTTCATAATAGTTGTTAACAATATTTGAGTATGCTTTGATAAAATCTGCTAATTCCTTATCATTTGATAAATCACTATATGATAAATTGTAATTGTTCGTTACAATAATACCAGCTGTTACTGCGGATACTACTGATGTTATACAAATTATTATTATTACACTTATTAAATTGAATCCTTTGCTGTTTTTCATTCTATTTCACCTATAGTTATTGTAGCATTAAATTAAAAAAAAGAAAAGTTAAAAACTTTTCTAAATTCCTAATTCAGTCTTAATTGTGTCAAGTGTTTCTAAATATTTGACAATTTTACCATTTTTTATCTTTATTAACGTTAAATTTTTAAAAGCAAGTTCACTTGATGTTGTAGCATTTGGATTGCTATCCTTGTCTTCACCAACATAATATTTTTTATTTAATTCATTTGATAAATCACAAAAATATACTTTATTAGATTTTTCTTTGTCCATATATTTATTCATTAAAGCCGAATAATAAATTGCATTTGGCGCTTCACCATCATAAACTATAACATAGTATTCACTATCTGCACGATTAAATAATGTTCCAACACTAACTTTATCGTAGTCAATTGAACCTGCGGTTACAGTTCTATCATCATTATTATCTTTATCTTTGTTAACAAGTCTTGTAATACCATAAACCGCAAGTACTAAAACTATGATACTTAAAAGGATTATAATAAATCTTTTAACTTCTTTTGATTCTTCACTTGTGTATTTGTCAATATCTACCTTTTTAATATTCTTTGTTTTTACTTTGTCATTTAATTTTTCTTGTTTCTTTGCTTTTGCCATAACTTTTCCTCCATGTGATTATTATACCTAAATCATAGACATTTTGCAAGTTTTACAAGAAATTTTTCTTATTATATTATTTAATAATGTTGATAATTAAAAATTTATGTGCTTAATATAGAATTATCATCTTTTTAAGTAATTATTACACCCCTTCTATAATTGTTATTTTAATATAAACTTTTTTTATAAATCAAGTAACAATCAATAAAGTGTTCTGCTTTAGAATTTTTATGCATACAAAAAACAATGCACGTGGCATTGCTTTAATTATTTTGTTGATAATACTGTTTTGGAATTACCAAGTGATTTTGCTACACTTACCATTTCGTTTGATGATAAATCACTACTTACTAGATAGTAACTTATGTTTTCACTATTCCAACTAATAGAATTTGAACTTAATGCTCCGATGGTTTTATCAAGCATTAGTGGGTCACCAAATACTGGAATTACTTCAAAGTCACTTGCCTTTGATGCTGTTTCTTCAACAATCACAAAGTTTTTTTCACCTGCAAATGTTAGAATTACTCTACTTCCTGCCGCAGTATCAATTGTTTCAGAACTTTTTAAATGGGTGTTCGTAGGTATATAAAGTGGATAAATGATACTATCTAATGTTCCCGTTGTCTTATCACAAGTCTTTCCTTCACATGTTTTATTATCTTTACAATTTGTTCCTGAGCACGTACCATTCTTATTTTCTGTATTTTCATTTTTATTTGTATCTTTATTATTAGTTGTTTTATTTTCATCTTTAGTAACATCAATTAAATCTTCTAAAGCAAAGTCATCTTCTTTTAATTTTGCCTTTAGATTAACACTTTTAAATGTTACTTTTATCTTTATTATATCATCCGCGGAATATACTTCTACTTTTTCAATATTCATATTCTTGTCAAAATATATCTTTTGATAAGTTAGCTCATCATTATTAGGATAATTTACTTTACACTTTATAATATAGCCATTTTCAAGTTTTTCTAATGTTTTTTCACTATCATTTTTAATATCTGTTAGTAAATTTTGTAAAAGATAAGCTTGTGATGAGTTTTCTGGCCATACACTGTCGAATTTAAAACTTTTGTTTAAGCTTGGTGTTACAACATATAATCCTTCCTTATTTTTAAGTATTACCTGTTCGTGATTATTAGTTTGATTTACTAAAATTACTTTATAAAAATCATCTTTTAAAAAGTATGTATCAATGTTATAGGTAAATATTTCTTCTCCACTACTTATTTCCATCGTACCGTTTATTTTATATGATTTACTACTTTCAACACTTTTTGTAAAATCATTTACGGCATCTTCTAGTTTGTAACTTCCACACCCAGTTAAAGTAAGCATGCAAACTATCATTAGTATTAAATACTTTTTCATTACCAAATCCCCTTTTCTAATTAAATATATTTTTTCTATTTTAAAATATGTATGTATATTATTTAATTTATGGTTAAAAATATAATTAAAGGGATGTGAAATTATGATGATACTACAAAAAATAGCTTTAGTATTTACTATTATAGGGGCAGTTGTCTGGGGTATTTACGGACTTTTTGATGTAAATATTGTTGCTAAGTTATTTGCTAATGTAAATATTTTAGAAAAAGCTATTTATGTAATTGTTGGTATATGCGGACTTATCAACATTGGTTTATTCTTTGTAAGAGAAGACTAAAAAAAGTAGTGAATTTAACACTACTTCTTTACTACACTTTGTGTAGTTTTTTTATGATATTTTAATCTTTAACTTACTTGATACTACATAACTTACAAGTGGATTGTTGTTATCTATCTTGATTTCTACTTCATGTTCACCAACACCTAGACCTGTTAAATCAACATATGCATCTATTTGATTTAAGTCAAGTTTATCTATTACGGATGCTACACCTTTTACTTGTACTGTTATATCTTTGTTATCAATTAGGTTAACATTTAAGCCTTCACTTAGGTTTCTTGGTTTTATATTACCACCAATTTCAATTGTTTTTTGTTCTTCTTCACCAAATTGTACTTTGATTTTTACTTTTTCCATGCTCATTTTTCTAACACCATTAGGTTTGTTTATTGTAGCATTATATTCTTTATAACCATCTTTTCCAAGGCCATCAATGTTAATTGTTACTGGTACACTTGTAATCTTTTCAATTTCTGATTGTTCACCATAAATTGTGATTGTTGATGCTGTGCTGCCATTTATGGTAATAGCTGCGATTGCTTTTCCGGCGATAAGTTCCCCAGTTGTTTCAATAGAGATTGGTACACTTTGTGAGTAACTATCTAGTACTACAGTAGCACTTATTGTGCTTGGTACAATTTCAATATTTGTTAATTTATTACCTTTTGAGTCATAAGCTACTAGTTCAACATTATCTATATCGTATGTTCCCGCTTCACTAAAGTTTTGTTTTGCTAAATCTATCAAAGCTTTTACAGAAGCAATTTCTTTTAAAGCATCACTACCACCTTTAACTACTACTTCTGATTTACTTAAAGTAACTGATTTAACACTTAATTTGCTATCTAACGCATTAATGTTAAGTAGATCGTATGATATTGATTTAACTTGACTTTCTTTGTTCTTAATCATTACTTGAACGTATGATGGGTCAAGTTTATATGTTAATGATTTAATTGGTTTTGAATATGAAAAATATACTTTATATGGATTTTCACTTGGTTTATATTCTGATAAATCCAGTACTACTTCATATTCTCCGAGTTGTTTAGCTAAATATATATCACTTTTTCTACCTGTTAAAGTTATATCTACAGTTTCAGGTACTCCTTCGATTACATAGGCTTCTTCATTATATTTAACTACTACAGGGATATTTGGTATTTCTTCAGCTTCTGTTTTAACTAAGTTGATAACTTTTGAGTCAATCAGTAAAAACATGCCAACTGCTAGAACAAGAGATAAATATACTAAAAAGTTTGGTCTATTTAATAACTTGTCTAACTTTCCTTGGTTCTTTTTAAATTTCTTTGATAAATAATATATAAATCTACTTATAGGCACTACGATGTACTTATCTATAAAGGCATATAATTTTTTAAAAAATCTTGTTATCATTCGTCGTCACCTTCACTTTCATCTGCTTCGAAGAAGACTTCCATTTTTGGTTTTAATTCGTCAATTAACATCATTCTAAATTCATCTGGAGCAAGATTGTAATGTAGGTTACTATCCACAGCGATTGATAATCTTCCTGTTTCTTCACTTACTACTAGTGCTATTGCATCACTTTCTTCAGCTATACCTAAGGCAGCTCTGTGTCTTGTTCCGAGTCTTTTTGATACATTTGGGTTCATACTAGTTCTGAAAACTGCTCCAGCACATGTAATTCTGTCCCCTTGGATTATGACACCACCATCATGAAGTGGTGAATTTGGAAAGAATATTGTTTCAAGTAATGAGTCAGAAATATCGGCATACACTTTTGTGGCATTTTTAATATATTCTTCCAATGATATTTCTCTTTCAATTACTATTAAAGCCCCAATTCTGTTTTTTCTTAAATATTCTACAGAACGCATTATTTCATAAACTACTTTTTCTCGTTCATCTACTGTTAAAACTTTATGACGACCTAAAAGTTGTGTACGACCTAAAGACTCAAGTACACTTCTTATTTCTGGTTGGAATATAACTATAATTGCAAGTGGTCCCCATTGTATTGCGTACTCAAGGATTACACCAACTGTATAAAGGTTTAACCAATCACTTAATAACTTAACTGCTAATATTATGATTACGCCTTTAACTATTAAAACCATTTTAATATTATTTTTAACATTTTTTAATATATAATAGAAAGCTATCCATACTAAACAGATATCTAATAATTTTGTAAACGTTTCCCAAATTGCTGATAAATTCATTTAAACACCATCCTTAATATACTGCGAATTTATTATAACAAATTTTTGACAAAATAAAAAGGGGTAAGCCCCATTTTTTTTATAATCCATTTGAACTATTATTGTTCACACTTTTATTTTCTTTTACTAAGTCTTGCAATGACATATTAGTATTTATTTGTGGTTGTAAGTCTTTAATGTCATTTATATTTTGATATGTGTTGTTTTGACCATTGTTTATTTTAAAAGTGTTTTCTTTTTCTTTTTTACGACATACAAAGTAACCAATTAATGAAAATACTAAAAATAAAGATATTAAATCAAATATTAAATAATATTTACTTAAAAATTCTAATACATTTGCCATTTACATTTCTCCCTTTTTAACTTATTGTTAGATTTCGACCTAGTGGTTGTATTTGAATAAATGTGTTTCCATCATTTACTTTTAGTTCTTCACCATTCATATAATAATATTTTGTTTGACTCTTTCTTGATTGTTTTTCCCATTTAATTGGAACACTAAACCCACCTGAAATGTAATATCCTGTTCCTGAGCCAACATTTTCAATATTTTGACGACCTTTGTTTTCGCCATCATTTAATGTTGTGTTTTTTACTTGATAGGTAATTATATTTTTGAAGTGATATTGTTTTTTAGTTACATAATCAGTGTGAGCTTTTCCATTAACACTTCTTAAATAGTAACCATTTTCAGCATCATATGTATAACTTGTAACATAACTATTTGAATATGGAATACTTATATTTGTGGCAGCAGTTGCACCACTCAAAGAAGCCATATCTATTTCATCAACACTATAATTTAACAATAAATTGTTATTTCTAGTTGTTCTTTTGCTTCCAAGTCCATTATTCAACTTTTCAATACTTGTAAATAATGTATGTTCACTTGCAACATTAAGTGATTTATCTCTCCATCCAGTTTTAGAATTATCAACAACAATACGGTCAACACCTAAAGCACTGAAATCTCTTTGAGCTTGAGGACTTTGACCATGATGAACATAAATTGCATCATTTTCTAAAGCATAATCTAGAAAATAATGTCTTGCACTACGGATTGAACCTATTCTTGTGGTATTTTGGTCCATGAAAAGCGCCATATATCGAGTAATTCCACCTTCAACAATTATTTCATACATTAAATAAGCATCTTGAAGTCCACTTTGAAGTGGTCTTGCTACACTTATGTTATTAATCATAACTGCATATGGTCTTGTTTTGGAGTTTTCATCAACTATTTTTAATTTTTTGATATCTGTTTGATTTTGATTATCATTACTTGGCTTTTTAGTGTCACTTTCTTCCTTTTTTCCACAGCCAGTTAGGAATAAACCTATTAAAAGTAATAATACTATAATTTTTGAGTTTCTAGATTTCATAATACTACCTCCTTAATCTATTATCTCTTTCTAAATCCCGTTTTTTGATTGTTTCTCTTTTATCATATAGTTTTTTACCTTTGGCAATACCTATAGATATTTTAGCTTTATCATTTTTGATGTAAAGCTTAACAGGCACTAATGTGTAGCCATCACGACTAGTTAACTCTAGCAACCTTTTTATTTCTTTTTTGTGAAGCAATAATTTTCTTTCCCGCGTTGGTTCATGATTAAATATATTTCCTTCATCATATTTATCAATAAACATATTTATGATATATGCTTCGTTATTCTTTATTCTTACATAACTATCTGTTAAATTGACCGAACCTTTTCTAACTGATTTTATTTCCGTTCCTTTTAAAACTATGCCTGCTTCAAGTTCGCTATCAATAAAATAGTTAAAGTACGCTTTCTTATTTACTATTTCCATTTGTATCCCTCACAAGTTCAAAATCAACTATAGCCCCTTCTTTATTTGCATTTGTTACAACTACTTTTACTTTGTCACCTACACGATATTTTGTCTTCTTATCAAAACTAATTAGTGATAACATTTCAGGTACATAAGTAAAGTATCCATTTAAAGTACTGATATGTACTAGACCTTCAACTAAATTGTCAAGTTCTACAAATAAACCAAAGTTAGTAACACCACTTATGATGCCATCATATTCCTCACCAATATGGTCCATCATGTATTCTGCCATCTTCATATCTAAAACATCACGTTCAGCTTCAATAGCATTTACTTCAGTTTCGCTTGAATGTTCTGCAACATCAATTAAATATTTGGCATTAAAATTAATTGTTTCCATATCAATTCTATTTTCAAATAGATATGTTCTAAGTAATCTGTGCACTGTTAAGTCTGGAAATCTTCTTATTGGGCTAGTAAAATGTGTATAATTTTTACTTGCCAAGCCAAAGTGACCAATATTATTTGTGCTATAAATTGCTTTTTTCATACTTCTAAGTAACATATCGGATAAAATTACAAATTCATCTTTATCACGGAATTCATTCAATAAATTTTGCATGGTAACAGGTGTTATTTTGTTTAAATTTGTATGTACTTGATAACCCATTTGCTTTATTAGATTAGTAAAGTCTTCGATTTTTTCAGCATTTGGTAAGTCATGGACACGATATATGAATGGTAAATCCATATTGCTGATATGAGTTGCTATAGTTTCATTGGCAGCTATCATAAAGTCTTCAATTAGTTTTTCACCAGTTCCTTGTACTCTTTTAACAACGTCAATTGCTTTACCATTTTCATCTTGAATAATTTTGGCTTCATCAATACCAAAGTCAATGTATCCACGAGATGTTTTTTCTTTTCGAAGAATCATGGCAAGTTCATGCATTGTTTTTAATGTATCTGCAAAAGGTTCATAACCTTCGGGAATAATGTTTTCATCTAATATTTTATTGACGTTTTTATATGTCATTTGTTTTCTTGACTTAATGTATGATGGGAATATGTCATAATCTATTACTTTACCATTTTCATCTATAGTCATTACACAACTGATAGTTAATCTTACTACTTCTGGATTAAGTGAACATATACCATTTGATAGTTGATGGGGAAGCATAGGTATTACAGTATCTGCTAGATAGCTTGACGTTCCTCTGGAAAATGCACTTTCATAAAGATTAGTTCCAACTTTAACATAGTTTGAAACATCAGCAATATGAACTCCAAGTTTATAATTTTTACCAAGACGCTCTACACTAATGGCATCATCTATATCTTTTGTATCGTCTCCATCTATTGTAAATATCGTTTCATTTGTTAAATCAGTACGACCAATTAAATCAGCTTCACATACTTCATCTGGGATATTTTTAAGTTCTGCTTTAACAGCTTCACTAAATTCAGGTTCAATACTATGTTTAGCTGCAATTGTTAAAATGTCAACACCTGGGTCATTTTTATGTCCAATTATTTTTTCAACTTTAGCTAAAAATGTCCTGTTCCCTATTTCTTTTAAAATATCAATAACTACTTTGTGTCCTTCAACACAGCCTTTTAAACTTTCTTTAGTTAACTTAACTGCTATATTTAGCTTTTCATCATCAGGCTTAAAACCTAAAGTTTTCTTATCTTTAACTATTTCTCCGACAACTTTCTTTAAATTTCTTTTTAATATATTTCTTATATAACCTTCTGGTTCAGGGTCATTTAATCTTGTTTTTATTTCAACTTCAACAAAGTCCCCATTTATGGCACCATTTAAATCATTACTATGTACAAAAATATCTTCCGGCTTACATTCTACGAAACCATTTCCACTTTTATTAATACGTAATTTACCCACTTTTAAAGATTTTGTATTTTCTAAGAGCATATATTCATGGTTTTTTGATTTATGAAGTATTCCTTCCGTAGTCATTTCATTTAATGTATCTTCAAGCATGTTAATATCTTCCATGCTTTTTAAATGTAAGTTTTTATTTATATCATTTATACTTTGGCCTTTTGTTTCTTCTTTTAATATTTCAATTATTTTATCCTTCATCTGCTAACCTTCTTTATATGTACATTTCATTTTGTCTTCTTCCCATGTTATTTCTACATAGTTTTTAGTATCTTCACTAGCTTTTTTGCCCGTTAAAGGATTTTTTAAATTGCTCTTTATATAATCTCTAGCTATTAGTTTATCATTATGAATTTTGCATAAATAATCGAAACCTTCACATATCTCTTTGGTGTAGTTTTCATCTTTTGCAAGTTTACATGCTGCTTCTTCTAATGTTTGGTGATACTTTTCTATTTCTTTTTCTCTCATGCCACCAAAAATCAAAACGATAGCTAGTATAATCGTAATAATCACAATTAGAACCAATAATATTGCTAGAACCCTTTTTTTATTCTTCATATTTTATCACAAATAAAGTATAACATATTTATTTGAATTTAACTAGTCTTTAATGAACATTTTTTTTCATTATTTGTCCATGTTATTTCTACAATTCTATCTCCATCACTACTTACATTTAATTCTGTTTCTGGATTTTTTAGATTTTTATTAACTAATCCTTCATTTATTAAAACGCTAACTTTAACTTCCATTCCAGTATTTATTCCTTTCATTTCAGCATAAACACAGGCAGCATTTTCTATTGTTTCTTTATATTCTTTAATTTCTTTTTCTTTTTGGCGTTCTGCCATTTCACTCATGTTAACTCCGACGGCTACAGATACTGCTGCAAGAAGTACTATTACAACAAGTATTTCAATTAATGTAAATCCATTTTTTTTCATTTTGGCCTCCGCATTTTTTACAAAAAAAAGATTGCGTTCACCAAATGAACTGCAATTATTAATTATAGCAACCTTTGCTTTATTATTAAATTGGCAGGGGCAGAGAGAATCGAACTCCCATCAAAAGTTTTGGAGACTCCTATGCTACCATTATACCATGCCCCTATTTCTTTTGGGAACAATTAGATTATATCATACTAATTTTTAAAATACTAGCTTTTGTATAAAACTTTTGAAAAAACATGTAAATTTAGCAGAGATTATATAAATCTCTGCTAAATGGTTAAATATTTAAATGTTTTTAGTTTTTCCACATTTATTTTATTTAAATTAGTTAATTAAAGCCTTTATTTTATTGACTGACATTTTTGTAACTTTTGCTATATCCTCAATACTGAAATTGTTTTCAAGCATTGCCATAGCAGTCTCAGTTCGCCCCTCAACAATTCCTAGTTTCTTGCCTTCCGCAATTCCTAATTCTTTGCCTTTTGCTATACCTATTTTTTCGCCTTTAACTAAACCTTCTTCTTGACCAATCATTCTCATGTCTTCAAGATCACTTTTAAATCTATCTTCTCTGCTATTACCTTCTTCAGCATAAAACTTTTCTAAATATCTAACTGTTTGTTTCATTATTACATCTCCTTTCGCATATTTACGCATTTCACTTATCTTGCTACACGCCAGTATTCTTAGCCACGTTATAAAACGATGTTCATCTTTATTATATGGTATTTTTTTAACCATGTCAATATAAATTTTGATGTATTTTAGTGGCTTTATTTTCATTTCTTTTTCATGATTAATATCAAACATTTTATAAATTTCCATAGTGTTATATTTCTTTGGTTTATTTCCTGCGATTAAGTTTATACATATTAATTTTCTTAGGTTTTCATAACTTACATTAGTTTTCAACTGACTTCCATATAATCTAGCAGCGTATGAAAATGACTTTTTTTCTGAAAATGGCATGTAGTTTGTGTAAGCCTCTAAAGATACAATAGTATCTTCACTCTCAGCAACAATATCGCCATAAAAATCTTTCATATTAATGTATTCTCCAGGTATTAATTGCTCACCATTTAAATATTTTATATTTAAATCTCCTTCTATACCAAAATATGAATATAAGCTTTCTAAAAAATCTGTTATTATTTCTACACGTGTGAATAAATGCTTAAAAGCTTTATCTTTAATTGCGTTCAAAGTTATCCTCCTTAAATATTCCAAATTTCACCATAGCCATAACGGCCAGCACTATCATTTTCTAGTTCTTCACAATAATACATGTTATGGTCTGTTTTAATTAGAATACTTTTTTTCTTGAAGATAACTTCAACTAATTCTTCTTCACCATTTGTAATGTAATCTAGTAAACTATCTATTTCATTAAATGATAAATTCTTTAACTTACTATAATTCACTTGTAAGCCTCCTTTCCTGTACTTTGCAAGAAATAGATAGTTAATATTGACTTTTTCTAGAAAAATGTTTTGTTAACATTTTCCTAGAAAAAAGTCATGTATATTATTTTATTAGCTCATTTATTTTATTTATAGATTTAATTATATCTTCATAACATATTTTTTGGGCATAAGAATTTCTTTTTTGATACTCATACCATGCGCATTTTAATTCATTACTATTACTTATTAAACTAATATAATTATTTATATTTTTATAATAAAGATTAGAATTGCGATTACTAAATGTATTTTGTAATGCTCTTGATAATAAATTTTTGTTTATTTCACTCCATTTAGTAGTTATTAACATATAAATATCATAAAAATCTTTCATTCTAGAATTAGTTATATTTCTAGTAATTATTGTTTCAAATTTTTCTGCTATAATTGTTTCTAAGTTATATGTCATTATATCTATTTGTTCATTATCAAATATATTGTTATATTTGTAGTCTATTTCTTTTATTGTAATAACATCTCCGGTGGTTACATCTATAAGCAAATGAGTTCTTAAATTATCTAAAAAAGCTAACAGATGTATTCTATACCCTGGATATTTCTTTTCCAATCTAATATCTTTAATAGAAAAGATTTCATATTTTATATCGTCTTTAATATCAATATTTATTATTTCTTTTATTATTTTTTCTAGGTTTTCTTTTTCTAGTGCTATCTCTTTAATAGTAACATCCATGTCCATTGTGCTTCTGGCATCAATTCCAAATATTGAAGATAACAAGAAACCACCTTTGATAATTATGTTATTTTTATACTTTGAATTTGATATTCTTTTTAATAATGCTTCAAACATTACATTTTGAATAACATATCTACTATCTATATTATATTTTTGAGCTAAATTTTTGGCTTTTGCTTTTAAGCTATCTTTATTTATCTTAGCACCTCAACTCTTTCAATTAATTTTTTATAAATTCCCATTTGTTTTGCATATTCATAAAGCTTACTTTCATCATTTGTATTATAAAAATAGTTTCTTAAAGCAATATTACATAATTCTTTATCTAGCTTATTATAGTACTTTATAATGTCACAAATTGTTCTTTCCAAATCATAACATCTTATTTCATTGCCAAACATATCTTCTTTTAAAACTAAACCTAAATAATAAATATTTTTTGGCACATAGTATAACTTCACATTATCAAGTTTTTGCAAAAAACCTTTGTAACCATTTGGAACCGTAATATCATAAATAATGGGAATTCTATCACACTTATCGTGAAGATATAAAGAAGATAAACTAGAATAAATTCCATATTTTGTTTTAGTCAAAATTTCAAACATTTCATCAGAAAATGTGTCACTTGTCATATATAGACCAGTTTTTACCCTTTTTAAAATACCTTTCTTTATCATGTTAGTTAGATAAACTTTAGGCACTCCTTCTTTAACAACATCTTTGGTTTTTAAATACCCCTTTTTACACAACTTCATAATTTTTTCTTGGTAATTCATAACTTTTTCCTTTCGTACTTAAATTTTATCATATTTAAGTACGAAAGGAAATATAAAGTATCTATTCCAATAAAATTTCTTTACTATAATTCACTTGTAAGCCTCCCTTCTCTGTACCTGTTAGAAAAAAATGGTTTATATAATATATATACCAAAATTGCATATTAACATCATACTAAACTTTAGTTTCTAAGTCAAGAAAAAAACTTATAGTTTTTGACCATAAGTTTACTTTTTGCTTTTCTTTGCTTTCTTTTCAGCTTTTTCCTTAATTGTTTCTTTCTTAACTTTTTCTACTGGTTCTATTTCTACATTGGTTACATTTGTTTCCACCACTTTAGTGCCAGCTACAAAGTCATGAAGTCCACGATTATCTTTTCTAAACATAATCATTATTAAGTTCATCATATATATTAAAGAACTTAACATACTTATGACATATGTTACATAATAGAAGTTAACTCCTTTAAAGATGTAAACAGCTCCAGTATTAAGTAAAGATAACCAAATGTTATTTAAAACTATTATTCTAAGAATATATTTCCAAATGTTTACATCTTTGTCACTATTGCTTACTACTTTTAACTTCATTACCTTCTTACCAATAGTTTGACCTTTTAAAGCATATTGTAATACCCCGAAGTAAAGAACAAATATTGATGCTGAAATAATTGTGCTATATGTTCTGTATTTATATACTTCATAATTAAGCTCTATTATTTCATCTTTATTATCATCACTAACTTCTTTGGTATCACCGATTACTTCAGTATATTTTTTGTATGTTTCATTGTATTTTTCTTTATATGGGTCAATTGGTATGATACTAACTGCTTTAAATATTAAAGAAATAATAACTATATCTATTACAAAAGCTATGATTCTTTTTAAACTTGTATCCATATTACCAACCTAATCTTTGTTTTCACCAATAATTCTTATTAAGTCAATAAAAATATTAATGAAATCTAAGTATAATTCTAAGGCACCATAAATAGCTAAGTTGTCTTCTGGAAGTCCACTTCCTTCAAGTGATTTAATCTTTTGAACATCAAATGCTGTAATACCAATAAATAAAAGTACACAGATAATGCTTAATGCCATTTCAAGACCATTGCTACCAATAAATACGTTGATAACTGATACAATAATAACTGCTATTAAGCCCATCATTAAGTAAAATCCTAGTTTTGATAAGTCTACATTTGTTTTATAACCAATGAAAGCCATAACACCAAATATAACACTACTTACTAAGAATACCATCATTATACTTGCTATGTCATATACTACAAAGATACTTGAAAATGTTAATCCACTAACAAAAGCATATAGTATAAAACATATCTTGGCTGCTACTGGGCTCATCTTCATGCATCTCCATGAAAGAACTATTACTAAAACAAATTCTAGAACTACAAATAACCAAAATGAACTTCCATTAAATATGTTTTCTAACATTCTTTCATTACTTGCTACACCAAATCCTGTAACAAATGTTACTAATAGACCAATACACATCCATAAGAATGATTTACTTATTAACTTATTATCTTCCATTTTCCATTCCTCCTTTTCTAAACATTAAATCGAAAATAACAAATATCTCCATCTTGCATTTCATATTCTTTGCCTTCAACTCGAAGGCGTCCAGCTTCCTTAACTGTTTTTTCATCTCCGCAAGCTTCTAAGTCCGCAAAGCTCATTACTTCCGCTCTTATAAATCCACGTTCAAAATCACTATGGATAATTCCTGCACATTCTGGTGCTTTCATGCCAACTTTGAAGGTCCATGCTCTTACTTCATCAGAACCAGCAGTAAAGAATGTGGCAAGTCCTAGTAAATTATATGTAGCAAAAATTAATTTATCAAGACCACTATTTTTTATACCAACTTCTTGTAAAAATAAATTTTTTTCTTCATCTTCAAGTCCAGCTAAGTCTGCTTCTAATTTGGAACACATAACTATAACTCCAGAGCCTTCGCTTTCAGCATAGTTTTTGACCATTTTTGAATATTCATTATCACCAACTGCTACATCATCTTCATTAACATTAGCAACATAAATAATTGGTTTAATTGTTAAGAAACTAAAATTCTTTAGTATTTTTCTTTCATCTTTATCAAATGATATTCTTCTAAGTGGTGTATTTGCTTCTAAAGCTGTTTTACATTTCTTTAAAACATTTACTTCTGCTAAAGCTTCTTTATCCTTAGTTGTAACAGCTTTCTTTTCTATTTTTTCTATTCTATTATTTATTACCTCTAAATCAGCAAGTACTAACTCTATATTTATTACTTCAATATCCCCGATAGGGTCAACTTTACCAGTTACGTGTGTTACGTTCGGGTCACTAAAGCATCTTACAACTTCAACTATGGCATCACATTCTCTGATATGTGATAAAAATTTATTACCAAGTCCTTCACCTTTTGATGCTCCCGCTACTAAACCTGCTATATCAGTAAACTCAAATGTAGTTGGTACAATACTTTTTGGTTTGTATAAATCAGCTAAATAATCTACTCTTTTATCTGGTACAAATACAATTCCTACATTCGGTTCTATTGTGGCAAATGGATAATTTGCTGCTAAAATATTTTGTTTTGTTATTGCATTAAATAATGTTGATTTTCCTACATTAGGCAAACCTACTATTCCTGCTTTAAGTCCCATAATTTATGCCCCCAATCCTACAAATGTACCAATTCCTATTGGAAATTTAACTATATACCAAACGATAATAAATATAAGGTATAAAGCAAATGTTACTCCAGCATATGGAAGTTGATACTTAATAGCTTCTTTCAAAGTAATTGGTTTATTACTTTGATTATAATTTTCTAAATATGCTAAATATACTACAAAATAAGCAAATACTGGTGTAAGTCCAAGTGTTACACTACTTCCAAGTCTAAAGACAAGCTCAGTAAATTCTGGTGATATACCAGCATTCATAAGTTTTATAATTACCCCAGATACTATATCATAACTAAATAATACTGTTGGTTGTACAAGTGTTATTATACATGAAGATACAAATAACATCAATAGCAGTGGTAAACCCGCGAAATCGCTATTTTGCATTACATTGGTTAATGCTCCAGCTACAACATTACCTATATTTGATTGTTTAAATATATTTATAAATGTTGATGCTGCAAATATCATTACTAGCACTTTACCTATTCCATTTAGCAAGTGGCCTAGTCCATCAATAAATTCTTTGTTATTATTTATTGTTCTAGCTCCAATTCCATAAAATAAACCAAGTATTACAAAGAATACCGCTACTACAAAGACAAAGCCATTACTAAAGAATGAATTATAACTAAATAATTTATCTATATACAAACTTTGACTATAATCTAGTAAGTTACCTGAGAATGGTAGACCTGGTATTATATTATATATAAAGATTAGTAAGTATATAAAGCCTGCACCTAAAGAAAATAATAAACCTCTCATTTGCTTTCTAGTAAGTACTAATTCTTCTTCAACATCTTCTTCTAAAAATTCATATTTTGGCATTTTCTTTGCTATGTAGTTTTCAGTTATATTTGTTATTATAAACGCAAGTATTATTATTAACATTATCATAGCAAATATAAAGCCCCAGCTAGATATAGTATAGTTTGCATTTATAATATGAACATTATCAAGTGTCATACTTATCAAACTTGAGTCTACACTTGTTATAAATAAACTTAGGCTACTTCCGCATGTAAGGGCTGCAAATGTTGTTATTATCCCAATCATTGGATTTCTTTTACCATAAAGAAATAATAATGCTCCGAGTGGGACTAGGATAATATAAGACAAATCTCCCACTAAGCTTGCTAGTATTGATACAAGTACAAGTGCAAAGGTAACAGTTGTTTTCTTTGCTTTTTTAGTCATTAATGTAATAATTGTTTTTAAAAATCCACTTTTAACCATTATACCTATACCTAGTAATATAATAATTAAATGAGTAAGTACTGCAAAATTAGCAAAGTTACTAACTGTACTTGTAAATATATATTTAAGTCCTCTTAGACTAAATAGAGAATTAATGGCTTCTGTTGTAACTTGAAAATCACCAGTAACACTTGATATTTTATTAAATGTTGCTTGAACATTAAATAACCTAAGTATGCCACTAGCTATAATAGTTATAAAACTTAAAACAAGAAGTGTCATGACTGGATGTAATCCTATTTTTTCTTTAGTTCGAAGTTTTTTCATTTACTATCACCTTTTTTAATTTTTTAATAAATTCTAATCTATCCATCATGATTTCTCTACCACAATTTTTACATTTAATTTTGATATCTGCACCATTTCTAGTTATTGTCCATAAATTAGTTTTACAGGCATGCTCTTTTTTCATGATAACATCATCATTTAAATTAAAATCTTTATCCATCTATTCTTCCTCAACTTTAACATTCATTTTAGATAGTATCTCTTCTAATTCTTCAACCCCATCAAAATATATTTCTATTTTCTTTTTACTTACTCTTACTTTAGTATCTAAACTATCCATAATTATATTTTCATACATTCTATATTTATGGTCATATCCTTTTTTGCTTGTACTAGTCCCTTTTACTATTACATCACTTTTTACATCCTGACTTAGTCTTTCTAAGTCTCTTACAGACATATCTTCTGTAACTATTCTTTTAGCTAAATCATTTACTTTTTCTTCATCATCCATTTTAGATAATACTCTAGCATGTGACATACTTATAGCTTTCTTTTCAACTAGTCTTTTTACATCATCAGGTAGTTTAAGTAAACCAAGTAAATTAGTTACATAAGTTCTACTTTTACCAAATTTATTTGCAAATTCTTCTTGTGTATAACCTTTTAATTTAATAATATTACTTATACTACTTGCTTCATCTATAGGATTTAAATCTTCTCTTTGTATATTTTCAATTAAAGCTATTTCCATCATTTCTTGGTCATCAAAATCTTTGATTATAGCAGGTATTTTTTTAAGTCCTGCAATTTTAGCAGCTTTAGTTCTTCTTTCACCCGCTACTAGTTCATAACCTTTAATGCTTTTCTTAACTATTATTGGTTGAACTACACCATATTGTTCTATAGATTTTGCAAGTTCATTTAAAGTTTCACTATCAAATGTTTTTCTAGGTTGATAAGGATTACTTCTTATTTCATCAATATCTATTTCTGTTACATCTTTTTTGTTTTCTTCTACAACAGTATCTTCAAAGTTATCAAAATCAATAACATTATTAGAAAATAATTGTTCTAATCCTTTACCTAATGCCTTTTTCTTAGTTTCCATCTCTACTAACCACTTCCTTTGCTAAATTAGCATAAGCTTCCGTAGCTCTACTTAAAGGGTCATATTCATTAATTGGCTTACCATGGCTAGGGGCTTCTACTAATCTTACTAATCTAGGTATTATTGTATTAAATACTTTATCTTTAAAGTATTTTCTTATTTCTTCAATTACTTCAAGACCAATATTTGTTCTTCCATCAAGCATAGTTAAAAGTACGCCTTCAATTCTAAGATTAGGGTTCATACTTCCTTGGACCATTATAATACTGTTTAAGAGTTGTGTTATACCTTCAAGGGCAAAAAATTCACATTGTACAGGTATTATGACACTGTCTGATGCTACTAATGCATTCATAGTTCCAAGTCCAAGCGATGGTTGACAATCTATTATTATATAGTCATAATTATCTTTTATTTCATCTAGTTTTAATTTTAATTGCATATTTTGACTAAATTCTTTATCTTCAAGCATCTTTTTAACAAATTCAACATCTACACCAGCTAGGTTAATAGTTGATGGTATAATACTTAAATTATGAAATTTAGTTTTCTTAATTGCCTTTTTAACTTCACATTTACCAGTTATTAGTTCATATATATCATTTTTAAAATCATTAGATGTGAGTCCTAATCCAGTTGTTGCATTACTTTGAGGGTCCATATCAATAAGAAGGGTTCTTTTACCCATTTTTCCTAAAGCAGCAGATAAATTTATACTAGTGGTAGTTTTTCCAACTCCACCCTTTTGATTAACAAGTGATATAATTTTAGCCATAACAAGCACTTCCATTCTATACAACTTACGTACTACTTTATTTTATCAAATTATTAATTACTTGTCTATGATTTTAGAACAAAAAAGCAAAAAGAAAGTATATCAACTATACTTTCTTGTCGCACCCCGCGTGGGGCGGAAACTCCCGCCAGCCACGCTAAACCAAAGGTTCTCACATCCCTATAATATATGGCTTATCTAAGGTTCCTTCTCCATCAATTTTGTACACAGAAGCGTCTAGATACAAGACTGGACGGACGCCATACCCATAGCTCGCGCGGCCGTAGTTCAAGATGCCGTTGCTGTCAAGATAGAACACATCGGAGCTGAACGAAGAATAAGGCGTAATTGTCCATTCATATCCTTTTCCGTATAACCAGCTTTGGCCTGCACATGTGCTACTATTATAATACCTTAAATTTGTTGTTCTTGCACAACTACTTGATAACACACTATATCCATAATCACTTGGATATATTAATCCTATATATCCTGTTGTACTTGTTGGTCTTCCACTATACACTGTCGTTCCTCTTTCATATCCATAGAAGCTTTCTGCTGTTGCATCTCTACTAGAATATCCACCTAGATACCATGTTACTTTTGCTATCATACTTCTATATCCAGATTGGATTCCTTTTTTAGTATAATCACAATTAGCTGTTACTGTTGTACTATATCCATAACAATAGCCGGAATTTGTTCCATCTTGAGCATTATAGTACGCACCATTAAGTAGTAAGTTTAAACTAGCCGCTGTCCAATCGTTAGTATTTGACTTATGCCACGCAAGTCCATCTAATACACCTGCTCTTATTATTTTAACCAAATTCTTATTTGCTTGACCATGAGTGCTACTGTCAAACACACCGATTATTCTCCAGTACTCATTATTAAACCATACATAGTTATTTGGATTTTTTCCTTCATATCTATATCCATTTTCATTTACTACTTGTCCTGTTCCTTGTGTTGTTCCTGCAAGTCCTGTGATATAATTATTTAAATATGTTTTTGTAATTGTTTCAAACTTAATATCACATGATACATCACTAGTTATATTTTCTATTGCTAATTTCCAATCATCATATAACCATTTCCCATCTGCACCCTTACATGATACATTTGCTTTATATAATCCTTTAGATGGAAAAGATGTTATACTTTTTCCATCTAAAGATAATGCATATAATATTCCATCTTTTTTAAATGTATGTTTATTATTAGTGTTATTATTTAAAATAATTACACTAATTAATAATACTATCAATATAATTCCTATACTTATTATTCTAATTCTCTTTTGCATAGATCCTCCAATAATTCTATTAATTTTACTTTTAAATATAATTCATTATTATTTTTATAACAATTTATTTCTTCTATATCTAAGTTATTTAGATAAACTGTATTTACTTCTTTAATACCAAAATATTTTACTATTTTAGCATCTTCTTCAAAAGAAA
Source organism: uncultured Bacilli bacterium (assembly GCA_934101495.1). Taxonomy (GTDB): domain Bacteria; phylum Bacillota_I; class Bacilli_A; order RF39; family UBA660; genus Onthocola_B. Next base: position 1,465 of record CAKORG010000018.1, on the reverse strand, counting down.
TATAATTGTTATTTTTATCTTTTATTAAAATTACATAATCTTTATATAATTTTTTAATTATTAAATACCTTTCTTTCATAAATCAAATTTAATAACAGACCTATAGGAAAAGTCCTTAGACTTTTCCGTATCCATTTTCTATTTAAGGATTTTATCCTTTGGATAATTCATGATCTTTATGCACTTTTACATCCCTTGGGATAATAAACATTTAACATAATGAGCTCAGAAGCCGCCATTCCCATTGTTCGCGTTGTTGTTGTTCAAGTTGCCGTTGTTGTTAAGATTGAACACATTGTTGCTGTTCGAAGAATTAGGCGTCTTTTTTACTTAAGAATTCCCCATTGTATCTATCAATAAAGTGTTTTACTTTATCTTTATTAACAAATATATAATTATTTTTAAAACATTCAATACTTGAAAAGTATTGATTAAACTTTATCAAATTATTTTTATATAAATAATTTGCTCTTTTTATACCTTTTCTAATATTCTTTTTAGTGTTAGTATTTAGTTTTACAATCGTTTTATTGTTTTTAACTCTAAACGTGTAACCTAGGAATGATATTCCTTGATTACAATTACTAATAATTGTTTTCTTACTATTTAATTTTAATCTGTATTCATTATTAATTATATTTTCAATCAATTCTAAAGAACTTTTTAGATATTCTTTAGATTTATGAATTAAAATGTAATCATCCATATAATTAATAAATTTAATATGTAGATTATTAGTTATATAATGTTGGAGTTTGCTTAAATATAATATAGCCAAGAATTGACTAGATAAATTACCTATAGCTAATCCCTTTCCTTTTTCATATTTTGGTAATTCAACATTATATTTATTTTCTAAATATTTTATCTTTTTATTAATATAATCTTTATTAGTACTTTCAAGTATTATCTTAACAAGATTTAATTCACCAGGATTTAAATCTTGTTTAACAATAGAAATAATTACTTCATGATCTAAACTATAAAAATATTTACTAATATCAAGTTTTAAAAAATAGAATTTATCATATTTTTTGAAACTTTCAATATCTTTTTTTAATAATTTTATTGCATAACTTGTTCCCATTCCTTTTCTAGTAGCACAATTTCTATTTCCTAAATATTTTTCTAATTTCGGCATTAATATATATCTAGTTATATAATGATTTATTATTTTATCATAAATTCCTTGTGCCGTTATAACTCTTATCTTAGGTTCAAATACTAAAAATATATTATATTTTCTCCCGTCATACAAATTATTTTCTAGCATTCTTTTTTATATCAACAAGATATTCCATTTTATGTTTTTCAAAATCTAATATTTTCTTTTTGTTTCTAACATTCTTCTTTACTTCACTTTCATATATGTCTAATAAATCAAATAAATTTACTTTCATGATTATTAAGCCATCCAGTAACCATTTTATTGATTTCTACTAAATCTGTTGCAAGTTTATATAAG
>CAKORG010000017.1 GCA_934101495.1 uncultured Bacilli bacterium | reverse complement strand
CTTGAACCTCCGACCTCACGCTTATCAGGCGTGCGCTCTAACCAGCTGAGCTACAAGCCCACTAACAAAACCTTTTTCATTTTACACTATTTTTTAAAGTTTTGCAATAGTTTTTTGAAAATTTCTTTTTAATTTTTCTTTACATCTCAACGACGTAATAAAATTATACTATATAATTTGTATCTTGTAAATACAAAAATGATATATTTTTGTGAGAATTTGTCAAAAAAAGAATATTTATAATTTCTTTATAAATATTCTTAAACTATTTAACACTGATATTATTGTTACTCCGACATCTGCAAGTTTTATAACGGACATTATTTATGCCATCACCAACAGAAGCTGTTTTATTATATTTTTTATATTCTTCTAAAATATTTACTTTATCTTGAGGAAGTAAATTACCATAAGCTTTATCTAAATTTAATTTTTCAGAAATAACTTTTACTACTTCTTCATCATCACCAGATAAATTACTAAATTACTTATACCATCGCTTCTTAGTTTATCTAAGCTTTTCTTAGCATTTGGCTTTATTTTATCACTTCTTTTATTATAATATATTACTTGTCCGTCCTTTCTAGTTTTTACTAAACTAGTACTTCTTAAATAGCTTAATTGATGAGATACAGCTGAAGAACTAACACTTATTTTATTTGCTATATTACCAACCGATATTTCTTTTTCAAGTAAGACTCCAAGTATTCTTACACTTGTTGTATCACTAAATACTTTAAAGAACTCACTTAATTCATTAATTATTTCAATATTTTCCATATTCTCTCTTTATATGAATATTTGTTCACATATTCACTAAACTATTATCATATTATTATTGCAACTAAAAAGAAGTAACTTTACATTACTTCTAAAAAACATCAGATTTTTAAACGAATCGGTGAATCCTTAGCACCAGTTCCACCGGCATAGGGAACAGAAGCTTTTAGATACAAGACTGGACGGCCGCCATACTCACCACTCGCGCTGTGCGTGTTCAAATAGCCGGGGTTGCCTAAATAGAACACATTGTTGCTGTACGAAGTAAAAGGCGTAATTGTCCATTCGGGTAGTCCCATATACATCCAATTTACTGATGTTATTGTTGGACTATCATAATCACTCATATTTGATGTCCACGCACTCGGAGCTGCCGCAAATCCATAATCACTTGCGTACATTAATCCTATTTTTGATGTTCCATTACTTGGTCCATATGTCTTTGTTGCATTTGTTATTTCTGCCATGTACATTACGCTCGGAGTAACATTGATTGTTGTATGTCCACTTACTTTCCATGTAGTATTCTCTATCATATTTGACCATGTTGTACCTATATTATTTAAATAATTCGTATTTAAATTTGTTTTATTAAATAAACTTGTACTCCATGTATTCGAAGTGGCTTTATTTGCTTTATAATTCCAATTATATGTATCTATTGTTGTTAATTCTCCTTTATATGTTGGAAAATCACTTTTTAAAAATACACTTGAACCAAAATCCCCATCTGTTCCAAGTAGATTACTATTTGCATAATCATATTTGATTAATTTTACTTTATCACCAAATACTCCGATTATTCTGTACAAGTTATCTGTTGGACATGGTGTTGTGTTTGTTCCAAAACATACAAAGTTATTTACACTATTCCAAGTCCCAACTCCAACATATTCCATATTTAAATTTGCTACTCGAGCTGTTAATGCATCTGTTTTAACTAAATATGAGTTTCCTTTACATGTAGCCTCTGTAACTGGATTAAATTTTCCACCAACAAAACCAATATTAACGCTTTCGCCATCCATAGTTTTACATGCGCCATCTGTCCATGTTACTGGTTTTTCATCTGATAATAATCTTGTTATTGAATTATCCGTCCAAAGAGTTATTGCATCACTTTTAATTGTGTATACTTTTTGACAATCTGTTTCATGTGATACACCAAATGTTGCATCACTATAAGCACCCAGAACATTTGCACCTTTAAAAGTACATGAATCACTTCCCCCGGCATATCTATAACTATTATCTCCTGCTCCGTTTGTGAGACTACTATCATGATAATAAATACTATTTTCTCCTTGAGTTCCTGTATATAGTGATTTTACATAATCTGCTAATAAGCTTATTTTTTCCTTTTGTATAATCACCTTTGCACTCATGCTTTTACCAGCATTTGCATTTTGATTTTGGTCATAATTTACAAATGTTACTTTAATATTCCATTTTTCTTCTTTACTAGAGGTTGTTGTTATTTCTCTATTATTAAATAATGTTATAAGTCCATTTTTATTGGTTATATCATATCCTGATACTTGAGTTCCATTTGCTCCTGTTACTATAACATGATTAAGTGTACTTATATTAGTTACTTCATTACCACTACTATCAGTTACCGTCATTATTATTTCTGGTGTACTTTCATTTATTGAATATGTAAATGTATTATCAGAAATACTTAAGTATAAATAATAATGTTCTGTTGCTGTATTTGTTTTATTATTTGCTGTTAATTTCGCACTTGCAAAAGTTGAACCTGTTATATTACCTTTTCCACTTGCAAAACTATCTTGGTCCAAAGTAAACGAAATTTGACTTCCTGTTGCAAATGTAAATGTATCAACTGTATTTGCATTTATTTTAATATCTGTTTGCGATCCTTCCCCAGTTTGTGCTTGAAAGTATGCATATGTTGCAGTTACTACTGTAAGTGCTAATGCTACTATTGCTACTATACTTATTATTTTTGTTTTTTTGTTTTCCATAAATTTATCTACTCCTATTATATTTATTATATCATATTTTTCACCGAATGGATGAATTTTTATTGCAATTTTAATGAGAAAATATTTATAGGGTGAAAATATGAATACAAAAGATGAAAATTATATATATTATTTAGTAGCAAATAATCTGAAAAAACAAAGAAAATTAAAAGGATTAAGTATCACAAAATTTGCACAGCTTACAAACTACAGTGAAGGATTTATTAAAAATATAGAAAGTCCAAATTACTATCAAACATTTAGCTTAGGAACATTATGGAAATTTGCTGATGTTTTAGATGTAGATATTAAAGTATTTTTTGATAAATTAGACTAAAAGAAGGTTCAATATTGAACCTTCTTATTTGTTTGTATTGATTATTATATTTCCTACTCCACCATCTATCTTGATGTCATTTATTCCTTCACCCACTGTTGCATCCTTTGAATAGCTTTCTCCATTAATAGTTATGCTACCAAGACCTTTACTTGCTTTAATAGTGTAATCATTATCATTTAAATCAAGTATTAATTCTCCAATACCTTGTTCTATTTTATTATTACCATGTAAACTACCACTAAAATAAAATTTTCCAGCTCCCATGTCTAAATCCAAATCTTCTAGTACTGAACTCGTAATATTAAGTTCACCAACTCCACCATCAATATCAGTTTTATTTGATATTAAATTAGTGATTGTTACTTTACCAGCTCCTTGATCTAAGTTAAATCTACTTGTGTTTATATCACTAATTTCGAGCTTTCCAGCATCAACATCAATACTTAAATCTTTTAAATTACTTGGAATAGTAATTATTACTTTACTAATACTTTTGTTTCTAAAAACATTTACACTTTTTTCTTTAATTGTTAAAGTATTACTTTCTTCATTTACTTTAAATCTTTTACTTACATTATCTGCAGTTACATTTAGGGTATCACCTTTTTTAATAACTAAATTAGATGTCACCATATCAATTCTAATATTCTTTATTTCACTAGAATAATTTTCATTAATACTAACATCATTATTAACTGAAAATATACTTGATGCAAAGTAAACAACAATATTAATTATGCTTACAATTATAAATATTGCTAAACATATAGCAAAAGCTTTAATTAGTTTTTGAGTTGTTTGATTCATTTTATTTCAATGCCTCCAAACAATGCGAAACCATCTACATAGATTGTTTTCTTTGCATTCTTATTTGCTTTTTCATCCATACTTTCACTTGTTACTCCACCGAATATTGGTGTAGATTTAATCTTTACTTCTACATCCCTTGGAACAAGAATAGTTATACCTGCAAAGATAGCACTTGCTTTAATATAAGTTTCACTTTTTAAATCAGCATCTCTTAAGTCTAATTTGATAGCACCAAAAACAGCATCTAAATTAGCTTTTTCAAACTTTTCTCCAGATTTATTAATATTTTGTTCTCCAAATGTTGCAGTTACTACTTCAACATTTGAAAAATCAGCATTATCTATTTTTCCTTTAACATCTGCTTTAATCTTACTTCCAAATATTAAAGAAAGACCTATGATAACCACTATAGCTGGCAACAAAATTTCCCATAGAATGTCAAAATCAAATACATCTAAACTGCCTAAAAGAAGAAAAATACCAATAACCAAACATATCGCAGATGATACTTTTCCATTATTTTTAGGGTTAACCAAAGATATAGCACTTGGCACAATAATAAATAAAGTCCACCAACCATCAAAGAATATGTTAATGTCTGTTACTCCGGTTCTGTTTAAACCCCAGATAACACCAATAACCACCAAAACAACGCCCCATAAAATATGACTTAAATTTTTCATCTAAACTCACCCTTTCTTAAGTCTTAAATATTAATTGGATTAAAATCTATTTCTAATCTAATATCCTTATTCATTATAAACAAATTATCTAGCTCTTTCAAGTATTTCCTCAAATTATCACATTTTTTATATTTTAATATTATTTGCATTCGATATTCATTATTAAATTTAAATACTTGCGCAGTTGTGGGTCCTAGAATAATTACATCATTTAAATTTTTATCTAAGTAAGTTTTAACTTTTTTACTCATTTCTATTGTATTTTGATAATCTTTACCTATTACTTTTAAACTCACTAAATAAAAATATGGTGGATATTTAAGTTTTTGCCTAAAGTTCATTTCATAAAGATAAAACTTATCATAACAATTTTCTTGGGCACATTTTATAACGTAATTATCTGGATTAAATGTTTGAATAATAACTTCACCAGGTGATGTGCTTCTGCCACTTCGACCTGCGACTTGATGAAGAAGAGAAAAAGTATTTTCACTTGCTTTAAAATTAGGAATATTTAAAGTAGTATCAGCATTTATAACTCCAACTAAAGTTACTTTAGGAAAATCTAATCCCTTACTAATCATCTGTGTTCCTAGCAAAATATTATACTTTTCACTTTTAAAATCTTCAATTATTTTTTCGTGAGCACCTTTATTTCTTGTAGTATCCTGATCCATTCGAACAACACTTGCATCAGGCATTAATTCTTTTAATTTTTCTTCAAGCTTTTCGGTTCCAAGTCCATAATAATTTAAAGACTTTTCATGACATTCTGGGCAAACATCTTCACAACGCTTTTGATAACCACAATAATGACATATTAAATTGTTAGTACTTTTATGATATGTTAGAGTTATATCACATGATGGACATTTATAAGTAAAACCACAATTACTACATGTAATAAAGGTTGAAAAGCCTCTCCGATTTAGAAGTAAAATAATTTGTTCATTTTTAGATATTTTTTCTTTCATTTTAGAAATAAGTAAATCACTAAAAATCATATTTCTTTTTTTCATTTCATCTTCCATATTAACTATATGTATCTTTGGTAATATGGCAGTTCCCACTCTATTTTTTAAAGTAAGTAATGTATAAACACCTTTATCTGCTCTAGCTTTACTCTCTAAAGAAGGTGTTGCACTTGCAAGCACAACAGGAATATTATTATATTTTCCCCGATACATCGCTATATCTATGGCATGATATCTAGGATTATTATCTTGTTTATAGCTACTTGCATCTTCTTCATCAATAATTATAATACCTAAATTTTGAAGCGGAGCAAATATAGCACTTCGAGTGCCCACTACAACATGAACTTCCCCACGATATATTTTTAAATACTCATCATATTTTTCACCTTGAGATAAAGAACTATGTAAAATAGCAACATCACTTCCAAAAACTTCATAAAATCTTTTAGCAATTTGATGTGTCAAACTAATCTCTGGAACGAGTACAATTCCCGTTTTGCCACATTTTATAATTTCTTCAATTAATTTTATATAAACTTCAGTTTTTCCTGAACCTGTTATACCATAAAGCAAAAATGGTTCATACTTTTCAAATGACTCTTTAACTTTTAAAAATACTTTATTCTGATCATCAGTGAGTTCTTTCTTTATATTACTCCTTTTTTTATTAATTCGATATTTTTGCACTTTTTCTATATCTAGCACACCATTTTCAAGTAGTGTTTTAACCAATAATAAACTATAATTTTTCTTTAGGACTTTACCCTTTTCTAATAATTCATCAATTATTTTTATTTGACTTTTTCTTTTATTTTGATATGTATTTTTGTATTCTAAAGCTTTTTCTTTATCTTTAATAAAAATATACTCATCATATAAATCATAATTAGCTTTTTGTTTTTTTACTTTTAAACTAGAAGGAAGCATTGTTTGATATGCAGTAATTAATGTACATAATGTATTTTCAGATAAATATTTACCTAAATCCATTAGTTCTTTATTTAAAACTAACTTTTCATCTACAATACTTGTTATGTATTTAATTTCATATGATATATCCTGAATAGAATCTAAAATATCAGTTACAAAACCCACAACTTCTTGATGACCAAAAGGAACCATTACTTTCATTCCCACTTTAAGAACACCCCAAAGATCATTTGGAATCATATATATAAATTCTTTATCTAATTTTTTTATACTATATTCTATGATAACTTTTGCGTACATTAAAAGCCTCCATGTGACTATATTTTATCATGAAAAACAAATAAAACTCAAGTATTTTTCTACTTGAGTATGTATTTTTTTAATATGATTTTTTTAATTTTTCTATTTGCTTTTCAAAGTCTTTTGACTTACAGATAAAAGAACCTGAAACTACACCATCGGCATCTAATACTTTCTTTATTGTTTTATCATTGATGCCACCATCTATATAAATTTCAAAAGTATTTTCAATTTTATAAGTTAACAATTCTTTAAGACGATCTTCTGTTCCTTCTAAAAATTTTTGACCACCTTTACCTGGCACAACACTCATTAAAAGAACTCTATCTACATATGGAAAATAATGAGCAAATTCTTCTAATTTTTCATCTGGATTTATGGCAATTCCTCTTTTTACTTCATGATAAGATAGCTCATTTAATATTCCAAGTGCACCCGGTTCAGTTTTGGGATGTATATATACACAATCCGGATATAACAAAAGGATTTTATCTAAATATTTACTAGGTCTATCCACCATCATATGAATATCCATTGGTTTAGTATTATCTTTAAATATTTCTTGAAGATAATCTATGTCAAAATTTTTAGTCCCAGCATAAATGCCATCCATTAAATCAACATGCAAACCATCAGCATCTGTTTCATTAATTAAATCAATTGTTTTTTTTATATCATATAAACTACTTATATAACTTACGGTTATTTTCATGGCACTCCTTTATAAATCTTGTATAATTGATGTATCTCGAAGGAAGTATTTCCCCTTTAGATACCGCATCAATTACTTTACATCCTTTTTCTTTTAAATGATTACAATCTTTAAAATCACAATTATATTTACTAAATTCTAAGAATGTTTCTTTTAATTTTTCACTATCTATATTTTTTAAATCTAATGCTGAAAAACCTGGTGTATCCACAAAATATATTTTACCAATTTTGTATATTTCCGTGTGTCTTGTTGTATGTACTCCCCGATTTAAAGCATCACTTATAGGTTTAGTTTCTAAATTTAATTTTTTATCTAATTTATTAAGTAAACTTGATTTACCTGCACCAGTTTGACCAGTTAAAACAACTAAATTATTTTTAAGTATTTTTTTTAATTTACCTAAATGATTATTATCAGTTACTAGAATACCTATTTTTTTATAATATTTTATTAAAGGCTTTAATTCATTAATTTCTTTTTTATTTAGTAAATCAAGCTTAGTTAAACATATTACTGGTTTAATATTATTTGCCAAAACTACAGATAATTCTTTATCAAGTAAACTAAGTGATAAGTCAGGCCTTTTAACACTTGTTACAATTAAGGCTATATCAACATTACTTACAACTGGCCTGTCAAGTTCGTTTTTTCTGGGAAGTATTTCTTCAATAGTTAAGTTTTTTTCATCTATTTTAACTATATCACCCACCAAAGGGGAAAGCCCTAAATTTCTGAACTTTCCCCTAGCACCACAAACATAATCTTCCCCGCATGCAGTAACTCTATATTGATTACTTATTTGTTTTGTTATTCTACCTTCGATCATTAGTCAAGTCCACCATCATCTGGATTTTCTGTATTTCCACTTGGCTCTTTAGCAATCTTTATAGTAAGTTTAGCACCACTTACAACTGTTGTTCCAGCCGCTCTACTTTGATAAAAAACAGTTCCAGCCGCATATTCAGTAGTTTCCACTTCTTGTTTTGTTAAATTAACACCATATTCGCCACAGAAATCTTCAACTTCTGATACACTATAGTTATCAGCAACAAAATCAGGATATTTATTATCAAGCTTTGGAACATATAATGTTATTGAACTTCCTTCAGAAACTTTTTCACCAGCAGCTATAGATTGTTCAATTATAATTCCTTCTTTATATTCATTAGCTTCATCAATATTTATATCTTTCTTACTTATAATTACTTGTAATTTTAATGCTTCAAGTTTGCCTTTTATTTCTGATGCATTCTTACCTGTATAATCTTCAATTGTAACTTTAACATCACCAAGTGAGCGATAGATTATTACTTCAGTTCCTTCTTTTCTAATGCTTCCTATAGCTGGTGATGTTCTAGAAACTCTGCCTTCTTCAACATTTTCATTTGCTTCTTCTCTTTGTTCGTCAGAAACTACAAATCCAGCATCTTGAAGTGCTTTAATAGCTTCAGTTACTGTATAATTTGTTACATCAGGTATAGTGGTTTGTTTTGATGATGTTATTTTAGGAATAAGAACAAATATTGTCGTAATAACAACTACTAGACCCACAAATACACTAGCTAAGGTAATAAGCAACTTATTTTGACTATCATTTGTTTTTGTTTTCTTTGACACTACTTCTTCACCAACCTTTTCTTTACTAACGTCTTTTTTCTTTTCTACTTTTACCGTTTTTAAAAGTTTAGTATCATCATAATCATTTTCAGGATATTTAAATGTTATCTTAAGTTCATTAGCTCTGGATTCATCTAAGCAAGTTTTTAAATCTTCATGCATTTCTCTAGCATCACTATATCTATTTTTAGGATTTTTAGCTGTTGCTTTTAAAATGATATTTTCCACACTTTGAGGTATATCAGGTATTTCATCTCTGATACTTGGCATTGGTTCTTTCAAGTGTTTAAGTGCTATTTCTACGGCATTATCTCCGCGGAATGGAAGTTTACCCGTTAAAAGTTCATACATTAAAATACCAATTGAGTAAATATCACTTTGAAGTGTTGCACCTTTACCACTTGCTTGTTCTGGTGGAAGATAATGAACACTTCCCATTACCGAATTTGTTTGTGTAAGTTGTGTAGCATTCATAGCAACAGCTATACCAAAGTCTGTTATTTTAATCATACCATTTTCAAGTATAAGAATGTTCTGTGGTTTTATATCTCTATGAATAATATATGAATCGTGAGCAACACTAAGTCCATTAGTTATTTGCAGGGTTATATCAATTACTTCTGGAACTGTAAGTTTACCACGTTTTTTAAGAAGAGCTTTTAAATGCTTACCTTCAACATATTCCATGACAATATAATATTCACCATTATCTTCACCAACATCATAAACTTCTACAATATTTGGATTAGATAGGCTACTTGCTGATAAAGCCTCTCTTTGAAAGCGTCTAACAAATTTTTCATCATTTGCTAAATCACCACGTAAAACTTTAACTGCCACATTTCTATCTAAAATAGTGTCATAAGCTAAATAAACATTAGCCATTCCACCTTCACCGATTGATTTGATTATTTGGTATCTATCACTAATTTTTTGCCCCTTCATAATCATGCTATATCACCACTTTCTCTAACTAAATATGCCACTGATATGTTATCATTTCCCCCTCTAGCATTACATTTCTTTATAAGTTTTACAACTTTTTCTTCAACATTTAATCCCTCTTCATTTAATACTTTTTCAATTTGTTCATCACTAAGCATTCCTGTTAGACCATCACTACATAAAAATACTTCATTACTACCATTATCGACATCAAAAATATCTGGTTCACATTTTTCTGCAGCACCTAAAGCTTTCATTAAAACATTTTTCTTTGGATGATTTAGAGCCTCTTCAGGTGTTAAATCTCCAGCATCAACAAGCAAATTAACAAGTGTATGTGGTTTTGTTACTCTATGCAACTTTTTATTTTTCATAACATAACCAGATGAGTCACCAATATTGGCAAATATTAAGAACTCTTTTGTTACAATAGCTGCTACAACCGTTGTACCAAGTCCTTTAGAATTTTCATTTTTTTCACCATAATCAAGAATTTCTTTATTAATTTCTGCAATATTATCAGAAAGCCAATTAACAGCATCTATTTTAGTACCTACTTTTGCACTTTCTGTAAATCTTTTACCTAAATGAGCAACAGTTAAGGCACTAGCTACTTCACCTTTTCTGTGTCCCCCCATACCATCAGCAACAACACATAGGTATTCACCACTTATATTTTTTAAAATCGTTACACTATCTTCATTATGTTCTCTAACTCTTCCCGTATCAGTTAAATAAAACGCTTTCACTCTTAATCACTCTCGCTTCTTAACTGTCCACATGCAGCTTTAATGTTTCCACCAAACTCACGTCTAACAGTTACATTTATACCACTTTGTTTAAGTGTTTCATAAAATATATCTATTCTTTTTTTATCACTTTTTGCAAAATCTATATTATTTGTTTCATTATATGGTATCAAATTTACATATACATTCATTCCACGTAATAATTTTGCAAGTTCTATGGCATCTTCTTTTTTATCATTAACCATATTAAGCATAACATATTCTATGGTCACTCGTCTATTAGTTTTTGCAATATAGTCCTTAATTGCTTGTATAACTATGTCAACACTATACGCTTTATTGACAGGCATAATCTTATTTCTAATTTCATCAGATGGTGCATGGAGTGATAAAGCTAAATTAACCTGTAAGTCTAAATCACTAAATTCTTTAATTTTCGGTACCAAACCACAAGTAGATACCGTAATATGTCTTGCTCCAATAGCTAATCCTTTAGCATCATTTATGATTTTAATAAATTTAATAATGTTATCATAATTATCAAATGGCTCACCAATCCCCATCATTACTACACTATCAATTCTTTTACCAATATATTGTTCGATAAGTAAAATTTGTTCAACAATTTCATAAGATTCCAAGTTTCTAACCTTTTTAAGTCTACCAGACTCACAAAAACGACATCCCATATTACAGCCAACTTGACTTGAAACACAAACTGATAAACCATAATCATGTTCCATTAAAACAGCTTCTATCTTTTCTCCATCTAAAAGTCTAAATAAAAATTTTTTTACTAAAGGTCCTTCTTCTACAATTTCAATCTTAATAAAATCCGTACTAAAGTCTTCGCTTAATTTGTTTTGAATATCTTTTTTTATATTACTAAACTCATTTATATTCCATTTTTTATGAATATATAACCATTCAAAAACTTGAGTTGCTTTAAATTTTTTCTCACCAATACTTAGAAAATATTCTTCTAAATCTTCGCGTGTTAAACCAAAAATATTTTTCATATAATCACCTATTTTTCTTAGATAATGTTCTAACTAATTTTAAATTACCATAATCTTTATACTTTTCATAATATTCATGCTCAAACATTATTTCTCCAAATGAAACATTACTTATTTCTTTTTCTATTTTCTTTTCTTCCTCTTCTTTTGTCTTTATGAATTCTGGGGTCATCTTCTCTTTTTCATCAAAATATTCTTTTACATAACTGCCTAAAGTTAATATTTCACTTATTACAAGAAACATAAACAAAATGCACAACACTTTTGTTTGATCTAAATTGCTAATATTGACAGACAAATTATAATTTACCCAGCTCAAAAATTTGTTATCCGTCAAAAGATAGGTTAAAGATATGACTATACCTGCCACCCACATTTTCGTCCTTCCAAACATATTAGATTTTATATTTATTCCTTTATTATACTTATAACTTTGAGTAATTGCAATAGCAACTTCAAATAAAATCGGAACAATTGCAAGCGAGGACATACTCATAAGTAAAACCATATTAATAATCAAAAAGACTTTATCACTTAAAGCATCAAACAAACTACCAAAGAAAGTCGAAGATTTTAATTCTCTGGCTAATACCCCATCAATAAAATCAGTAAGAAAACAACACATAGAAAGTACAAATGTTGCAAAGCCACCATAATTTTTATAAAATGGAATGAGAGCAAAAATTCCAACAGTTCTAATGAAAGTAAAAAAATTAGTAATCAAAAAATTAAATCTTTTATTATTCATTGGTTTCCTCACAAATCTTAATTTTCAGGACTTATATTATCACAAAACCCAATATTTGTAAATTGCATTTCATAATGTACATTATCTTTAATAACCATAATACTAGTAATATTATCTAAATTAGTTTTAATCACAACTTTAATTGTATCCAAATTATATTCAATGTTTCTAATATTTCCATTAAAAGTTTCATTAAAATTAAATCCTTTTAAAATATCAAATAACTTACCTAAATCATTTTCTTCTTCACTAGACTCTTCTTTTTCATTCAAAGTTACTTTATATATTTTTCCACTTTCTTTTAAGTATTTAGTTATTCCTTCACTAGTTTCCTTATACCAGATCTCTTTGCCATTGCATTTCGTGCCATTATAAATAGTAGTTATTTCATTTTCGTTTATCACATACTCATAATTTAAACTTTTCTGAAGTAAATCACTTTCCATTTTTTCTACATTTTTAAATGTCTTAGTTTCTTCTTTATTACCTTTTACTTTACTTGTATTATCATTTTTTTGAAAAGCAAATGCAAAAAACAAAAATCCGATAAATATTAGCCAAAGAACTAACTTTACAAATGCATTTCCTTCTTTTGACTGTAAAAATTCATTTTTCATATTTGCACCTCTTTAAATTTTTCTTTATCTATGCCATTTATAAAACTTTCAATATTCATAATCTTTTTACCACTTGGTTTTACCATTTTCAAATATATTATACCATCTTTACAAGTTATACCCATTTTTTTCTTTTCAAAAATAATTTCACCTACTTTTTCAGTATTACTTTTAACAAACTGGGCATCAAGTACTTTAATCTCCAAATCATTAATCATAATATTAGCAAGAGGCCATGGATTCATACCTTTAATTCTACCTATTATTTCTTTACCAGTCATACTAAAGTCTAGTCTTTCATCTTCTCTTTTAATCATCGGTGCCAAAGTAAAGTCATCACCTTGTTTTTCTCTTTTTACATTATTTGTAAATAGGTTTGGAAGAACATCTTCTAGAGTTTTGGCACCAAGTACAGATAACTTATCATGAAGTGTTCCAACATTATCACTATCTAAAATATTTATTTCACTTTTAGTAATGATATCTCCGGTATCCATACCTTCATCCATATACATAATTGTAACTCCAGTTTTGGCATCACCATTAAAAAGTGACCATTGTATCGGAGCAGAACCACGATATTTTGGTAAAAGTGAGGCATGAACATTTACACAGCCATACTTCGGTAAATCTAAAACTTCTTTAGGAAGTATTTGACCATAAGCACATGTTACAAGTAAATCAATATCAAGTTTCTTTAAAGCATCATAATCTTTTCTAATCCTAATTGGTTGAAATACCGGAATATTATTTTCTAAAGCCTTTATTTTAACTGGGCTGAAAATCAATTCTTTTTTACGTCCAACTTCTTTATCTGGCTGTGTTACTACCATAATAACATTAACATTTTTAATAAGCATTTCAAGAACGGGTACAGAAAAATCTGGAGTTCCCATAAATACTACATTTTTATCTTTCATCATTTTACCTTCTCCTTATAATATTCATTTACATCATTTGCTAAATTTTCATTAAACTTTCTATTCTTAATCATTTCAATTTCAAACTTATATGGTGGATTTCCATCTATATATGGAGTTTCTAGTATCTTAGGTATATTTTTAAAAATATCCATATAACAGACATTTACTAGGGCCTCAAAACCTATCGTACCATATCCTAAATTTTCATGTCTATCTTTATGGCTACCAATTGTATTTTTACTATCATTTAAATGTATGCATTTAACTTTTTCAAGCCCAATTACTTTATCAAATTCTTCTAGATATTCATTAAATTTTGAAATATCTATACCTGAGTCATTTAAATGACATGTATCTAAACAAACACCAACTTTTTTCTTTAAATCAATTCTATCTAAAATAAATTTAAGTTCATCTATATTTATTCCACATTCAGTACCTTTTCCTGCCATAGTTTCAAGTAAAATCATCGGTTTAGTATTTTCATCTATTATTAAATTAATAGCACTCGCTATATTATCCATTGCAACACTTCTATCCATTTTCAAACTATTTCCTGGATGCACTACAATATATTTAACATTCATCTGTGTTATTCTAGATATTTCTTGTTTTAAAAAAGAGCATGAAAAATTCCAAGAAGATTCATTTTCTCTATTAGCTAAATTTATAATATACGGAGCATGACATACAACATTATTTATATCAATTTCATTTTCATTCATATATTTAAGAGCTTCATTTGTTAAATTTTCATCTATAGCTTTTCTTATCGTATTTTGGGGTGCTCCGGTATAGAACATAAATGTTGATGCACCAAAACTTACTGCTTGCTTAGCACTTCCAAGTAATTGTTCAGTACCAAAACTTACATGTGAACCTATTATCATTTTATCAACTTCTTTCTTAATTTTTATCTAATGTTTTTTCCCAAGTTTTTTCCATTTCATATTTAAAAAACTCTATCATAGATTTTATATCATCTTCTTTATCATACTTTTCTAATGCAGCATAATAATATTTTTTATCTTCATCGTATACAATTAAAGGTGGCACATTATTAATCATCAAAATATAGTTAGTAAGAGTTCTTCCCACTCTACCATTGCCATCCGCAAAGGCATGTATGTTTTCAAATTTATTGTGAAAATATGTAGCAATTTTGATTATATCTTCAGCATTATTTGTATTAACACTATTAACTTCATTTAATAAATTTTCTATTTCTTTTACAACTTCATTTACGCTTGCTCCAACTTCTTCTCTGCCTGTTACATAATCATGTTTTTTGTACTCTCCAGGTCTTTCTCCATTTAAAATATATCTTCTTTCATCATATGTTCCAACTGTTAAAAGTTCATGTACCTTTTTTATTAAAACTTCACTTATTTTCTCTTTTTTTATTATTTTATCAAGTAAATATTCATAACATGTTTTTTGATTACTAATTTCAAATATAGTTCTAAGATTTCCAGTAAAACTAATAACCTTACCGTTTTCAAATATTTCCCTTGTATCACGATAGGTAATTTCATCATTTTCAATTGCACCCGAATTGTAAGCAAATAAAATTCTAAAATTATCTAATACTTTTTCTAATTTTTCTTTACTGTCAATTTTCAAACTTTGCCAATATGCTATTACATCATTGTATTTGTATTTCATGTTTCACACTCCACAACCAATTTAATTATATCACATTTCAAGTATCTTTTGGAAATTATTTAAAAAAAGAAAAAAGTAGCCTTTGCTACCTTAACTTTCATTTTATCACACTGCTTATCCATTATGGGATAATATTAACATATCAAGGAAACATTGCTAAATATTTAAAGTTTATCCAAGCTCAGTATAGTAGATACGAAATGAAAATTAATACAATCCCTATTGAAAAACTTGCTAGTTTAGCCAAATTTTATGATACAAGTATTGATTATTTAGTTGGTTTAACTGATGAAAGAAAACCTTATCCTAAAAACAAATGAGTTTTTAACAAGCCTATGTGCTTGTTTTATTTTGTACTTTATGATAGATTTAATATGTATCATTTACCAAATTTTAGTAATTGATTATTATGTTGGAATGACATATAATATAGATATAAACAAATGTTTGGAGGTGTTATTATGGACGATATGTATGTAAAAAGAAATATTATGTGTATTGATTTAAAAAGTTTTTTTGCATCATGTGAATGTGTAGAACGCGGACTTGATCCTTTTAAAGTACCACTTGTGGTTGCTAATAAGAAACAAGGAAATGGCGCCATTACTTTAGCAGTTACTCCAGCGTTAAAAAAACAAGGCATTCCTGGAAGAGTTAGACTTTATGATATACCCCAAAATATTAAATATGAAATAGTGCCTCCGAGAATGAAATTATATATTGAAAAAAGCAAACAAGTTGTTGGTATTTATCTTGATTATGTAGCACCTGAAGATTTACATATCTACTCTATTGATGAATGTTTCTTAGATGTTACCGATTATTTAAAATTATATAAAAAAAGTGATTATGAACTAGCTGAAGAAATACTTAAAACTGTCGAAGAAAAAACAGGTCTTACCGCAACATGTGGTATTGGTCCTAACCTTTTACTTGCTAAAGTTGCCATGGATACAGAAGCTAAGAAATATAAAAATGGAATTGCTAAGTGGACTTATGATGATGTACCCGAAAAATTATGGTCAATTACTCCCCTTTCTAAAATGTGGGGCATCGGTCCTAGAATGGAAAAGAAATTAAACATTTTAAACATTTATACTGTCGGAGAACTTGCTCACTATAATAAAAATATTTTAAAAGATAAATTCGGGGTCATGGGGCAAGAACTTTGGAACCATGCTAACGGCATTGATTTAAGTAAAATTAGTGATTTTAAAGTAACTCCAAAAGATAAATCATATAGTCACTCTCAAGTATTATTTAAAGATTATGATGGAAATAATGTTAAACTTATTATTGCTGAAATGGTTGATGTAATATGTGCAAGACTAAGAGCTTCGAGTAAAGAATCACGAGTAATTGGTTTTGGCATTGGCTATTCAAAAGATGTTGATGGTGGCTTCTATCACTCAATTAAACTTGAAACTCCGACGGATAGTCCTAGGGAAATAACTAATATATGTTTTCTAATATTTGATAGATATTATAATAATTTACCCATTAGAAAAGTAAGTATTTCTTGTGGTGGTCTTACTAAAAAAGAAGGAGTTCAACTTAATTTATTCGAACCAATTGAAAATAAAAAAGATGAAATAAAAGTTAATACCGCAATTGATGAAATAAAAAGTAAATTTGGCAAAAATAGTATTGTTAAAGCAAGTAGTCTTCTTCCCGACTCAACAGCTATAGCTAGAAACGAAAAAATCGGAGGTCACCATGAATAAAGATCGAGGAATGATAAAATGGATGCCTTTTAATTCTGTCGTAAGTAATAAAGAAGTGCTTATGTCTATTATGAAAGAAAAAACTAAAGTAAATAAGCCTATTATGAGTGATGATGAAAAAAATATAATCGAAGAAGCTATAATTGATGCTTTTTATATGCAAAATAAAGTAAATATCACTTATTATAAAAATGGATATATTTATGAATATAATGGCCCAATAAAAAAAATAGATAGTTCTAATAAACTAATCTATTTAATCAATTGTAAACTACTATTTAATCAAATTATTAAAGTAACTGAAACCAGATAGTTACTTTTTTTAATCTGCATAACCCACAGATACAAAATAATAATTTCCATCATCATTCTTTTTATATGTCCACTTATATTCTTTAAGTAAATCAGAATTATTAAAATCACTAACATTACCAGAATAAGTAGTCAAAACATTTTGTTTCAAAGCATTATCATAAACATCATATCCATTATTATTTGGTACAAAATATCCAAAAGACTCATATATATTAAGATAATTTTCACTTGCAGTTACCTTACTTATTCTCTTATAAGTATAATCACTAGAATTAACACATGAATCTAATTTAACTTTATATCCATCATTTTCAAAAACCACATTATATCCATATATAGTTTGACCATTCAAATTACTAATATTTTGCACAAAAGAAGTGTCATTAAATATTTTCTTTGCTGCATCAGTCATTTCATTCAAAGAAACTACAATTTCATTATTTTCACATGTAACACCCAAATACTTAAATATTATAGCAAACTTTAAATTACTATTGATACTATCACTAGTTACATCAAGTCCAGAATATATTTCTGTAAAAGCATTACTCAATGCATTATTATTCGTAGCATCAATATAACTATAAGTATTGTTAACTATA
Organism: uncultured Bacilli bacterium; assembly: GCA_934101495.1. Classification (GTDB taxonomy): domain Bacteria; phylum Bacillota_I; class Bacilli_A; order RF39; family UBA660; genus Onthocola_B. The sequence goes on along the minus strand of CAKORG010000017.1, from coordinate 5,546 downwards.
ACAGATGTTGTTGAAATTTCTTCTTCCTCTTCTACAGTAGTATCTGTTATACCATGACCAGCATCATAATTAACAAATCCAATATAAAATGGATAAAATGAATACCACATAAGCCAAAGAACAAATACACTAATTAGAATCGTTCCAATTTTTTCTCTAGATAATTTAAATCCTTTCTTATCTACTTTTTTTTCTTCTAAAAAAGAAAACTTCTCTTCCTCATCTTTTAAAAGAGGCTCTATTTTTTTATCTTCCATCACTAATCACCCTATCTTTATTATATAATACCACAAAATTTATAAATTAAAAAGCAAAAATTAAATTTTTTTTAATTTCTTCTATTAATACTTATAAGTTCCATATCTTCCGTTAACTGTTTTATTCTCTCAATTATTCTTCTAGCTTTAACTTTATCCTCACTATTTTTAGTGGTTGCTAGATGGTTTTCTAACTCTTCAATAGTTAAATTTGAAGTGAAAAATGTCGTAAGTTTATTATTCATTCTGTACTGAAGAATTGTACCCAAAATTTCATCTCTTCCCCATTCAGTTACTTTTTCAGCCCCAATATCATCAATTAATAAAATATCAACATTTTGATAATAATTAACTTTATCTTGTGCTAAACTAAAATCTTCTTTCATATTTCGAAGCACTTCAGGAAAATAAACGATTTCAATACTTGCATCTTTATTTTTTTCAAGTTCATTTAAAAGTGCAGCAATTAAATATGTTTTGCCACTTCCAAAAGAACCATGTAAATATAAGCCTTTTAAAGTATTAACTTTTTCAAAACTATCATAGAAATTCTTAAGCCATTTAATTACTTTAACTCTATTTTTATCATTAATATCAATATCTTTCATTCTAGCATTACTTATTTCATTTAACTTACTTTCTTTTTCACGCATCTTTTTTTCTAATTCTTTTTGAAATTTACAAGGCATATAAATAAATTTTAATGAGCCATCATACTCTGGATACAAGACATGACCTTCAACTTTGTTTTTACACATAAATAAACCTTTACAATTTTTACAATTTTTAAGTTCATCAACAGTATCCATAAGTTTAGTATTATTTTTTAAAACTACTTCTTTAGGAAGTTTACATCTTTTTACTAAAGAACAAAAATCAACATCTTTTAATGATTTTTCTAGCTCTTTACTTAATTCTTTTTCAATTTTTTCAACGATTGTCATGTTAACTTTTTCCATTATTTAAACTCCTTTAGTAAATTTTCTAATTCTTGTTTATCAGCATCAGACATTTCTTCTACTTTTTCTGTTTTATTAAACCAAACTGGCTCTTTCGATGCTTTAACTGTATCTAGTTTTTTTGTAAATTTCTTATTTTCTTTTTCAGCAAAATCCATGGCTTCACTAGCATTCTTAAGTCCTGCTCTTTTCCACTGTCCAGCGATAGTTTCAATATAATTAGTGGCAAGCTTATTATTATTTTTTCTTAAAACATAATCTAAAAGAACATTAACAACTGCAGGTGGCATTTCTAAATCTATTATTAAATTTTCTATTAGCTTAATATCTCTATTTGTTGGTTTTGCTCCGCCATACTTATTTTTTAGAAAATCAACAGGATTAAGTTTTTCAAACATTTCAATAATTTTACCACGCATTGAATTATCACCGACTGGACTTTTCAAATACTCTGGTTGTGACCTATATATTAAAGTTGGCAAAGTTCCATTATTAAATTGATACATTTTTCTAGCATTAATTCTTAAATTATCTTTATCTATCATACCATATTCATTTAAAACACTACGAACAAGTTCAATCATTTTTAATGTATCTATTTTATAAATAAATGCTAAATCATTAATTAACTCTTTAGTTTTTTTAGTAAATACTTTTTCATTTATAATTCCTTTTGGAATACTTGATAGGATTAGATCAAAATCCACTTGATCTTTTACTTCAATATCATTAATACTTCTTTCTCTAACATCCATGGTAGGTACATTTATACCACTTTCCATTACATCATCTAATTTTCTAGTGATATCAATATATTCTTTAGTATCAACTTTTAATTTTTGATATTGTTTTTTTAAATATTCATATTCTGTTGCTCCGATATTATTGTAAAGAACAATATTTAGAATTGGATGATTAAAAAATTCACTCGGAGATAATGGTGAATATATTTCATAAATATAATTATTTACATCCCCTTTTTTAAAATATGTTTTAAGTAAACCAGTAGCTTCTAAAGCTTCTCTAGCTTCTTTCAAAACTTTTAAAGGTGTTTTTAAAAGACTCATTAAATGATGATGAGTAAAATCTCTGGAAACTCCTTTACTTTCCTCAAGATCATTAATTAAAACAAGATATAAAGATATAGCAAGATGTCCAATAATAGGCTCATAAAAAGATATTAAATATTTACGATCAGCATCTGTTAAAATAGTTTTATTTATAACTACATATCTATCTGCTGGAAGTAGTGTAACTCCATCCATAATTAACACCTCACTTATAACAAATATTATAACACCTCTTTAAATATTTGTCTTTAATTATTTGGCTTATTTTTATAAAATTTATATAGCGCATAAACAAATATACATAGCATTATAATTACAACTATAATTTTATATTCATCTAATATATCAAGCATAATACTCCAGTTGTCAGATAATGTATGACCTAAACATATTAAAACTGTATTCCATATTAAAGAACCACAAAAAGTATAGACTATAAACTTTACCATAGGCATCTCACTCATACCTGCGGGTATTGAAATTAAACTTCTAACTATTGGCACAAATCTACAAAAAAATACACTCTTGTTTCCTTTATTATCAAACCATTCATCAGCTTTATCTATATCTTTTTCTTTTAAAAATAAAACTTTTCCTATTTTACCACGTACTATTTTCTTTAATCTATCTTTATTTAATATTTTACCAATATAATAAAGTAAAATAGCACCAAATAAGCTTCCTAAACTTGAGAAAATTATCATAAGCATAACATTAAGACTTGTATAACTTGTCATAAATCCACTTAAAAGTAGTATTACTTCTGATGGTATGGGTGGAAATATATTTTCTATAAATATAAGAAAGAAAACTCCAAAATAACTATACTTTTCAAGTACCATAAATATAAAATTTTGCATATAATCACCTGTATAATATTATTCTAAAATAAACTTAATCTTTCCTTTACCATTTTTTACTTCTATTTTTGCTATAGCACCATTTATAATATTCATACTTGGGCCTTTGTGAGAAATATCAGCATCGTATATTATTGGAATATTCAGAGTATTTAACACACTATCTCTTAAACATTCATTTATATTATAACCAATATTTGTATTATTTACCCCAAATCTTCCAAAGATAACAGCTTTTGTATATTTAAAATATCCAAGTTCATTAAACTTCCAAAGTACTCTTATGACTTCTTCATATGAAAGTTCACAATTATCAAAATACCATATTATACCATCATCTTTATACTTTTCTGTAAATTCTTTGCTACCATCATACTTAGTACCAGATAGTTCTGATATTACATCAAGACAACCACCAATAATTCTTCCCTTTACATTTACATATTCATTATTTAATGTTTTCCAAATAACCTCTTTATCTAAGTTATAGCTTTCTAATCCTGTTTTTCTTTTTATGTATTCTTCTTCATATAATGGATAACTTTTCTGAGTAACTAAATTACCTTTCATTAATTCTAAAAACTTTTCTTCACTATCATGTAGTATACTACTTCCAAAATTGGAAAAATTTTTTCCATAAATACTAGCAATATCATATTTTGTAGTTATTACATATAAAAGTCCAGTTGGATCAGAAAAACCAGCAACAAACTTAGGATTATTTTTTAGAAGTTCAAAATCAACAAAGGGAAGTATTTCAACAAGAAATTCACCACCAGATGCACACAATATAAAATCAATACTTGACTTAAACATATCATTTATTTCATTTGCTCTATTTTGGGCACTACTACTTCTCCCTTTAATTGATTTATATAAATTATTTGAGATGACTACTTCATATCCCAAGTTTTTAAATCTTTCATAAGCATTTTTATATCTATTTATTTTAACTTCACTATCTGCTCCATCTGATGGTGCAGGAACACCAATTATACTTTTTTCACTTATAAATTTTGGATATTTCATAAATTTACCTCCATATAAATTATACATTAAAGAAAAGAAAAAAAGCAACTACATTTTATATTTAGTTTGCTTTTTACTTCATTATTAAACTTCTAAAATCATCGGAGAATTACTTGTGCCAGATCCTCCAGCATAGAGAACAGAAGACTTTAGATACAAGACTGGACGGACGCCAAACCCATAGTGCGCGGCGTCAATGCCTGCATAGCCATAGCTGCTTGCATTGAACGCAAGGCCGCTGCTCGAAGAATCAGGCGTTATTGTCCATTCGTTTAGTCCCATATACATCCAATTGACTGATGTTATTGTTGAACTATCATAAGAATTCATGCTTGTTGTCCATGCACTTGATGATGCTGCAAACCCATAATCACTGACATACATTAATCCTATTTTCGATACCACATCACTAGGACCATATGTTTTTGTGGCATTTGTTATTTCGGCAGCATACATTACTTTCGCAGTTACTGCATTAGTTGTATGTCCACTTACTTTCCATGTCGTACTTTCAATCATGTTTGACCATGTTGAACCTATTTTATTCAAATAATTCGTATTCAAATTTATCGTATTCAATTCAGAATATTTCCAATTGTTACAACCTCCCAATACGGTAGCTCCAATAATATTTTTATTTGCTATTCTTTCTGTGTCCTCAACCATGGCATATGCTGAAGTGTCACTCGGACAAGAAGATAGGTTCGACCATTTGTATGTTGTATCTGATGAATAACCCCCATCAGTGCCTAATAAATCACTTTTAGCTATAGTTGATTTGATTAGTTTGACGTTATCACCAAATACTCCGATGATTCTATATAGGTTATCTTCTGGGCATGTACTTGTATTCGAACCAAAACATACATAATTATTTGGGTTTGCTCCAGCATATCTATAGCTATTGTCACCGGCTCCATTTGCTAAACTTGAGTTGTGATAATATATATTGTTTGCGCCTTGTGTTCCCGTATATAATGATTTTACATAGCTTGCTAATGTTACTGAATTACTTGTTTTAGAACTAGTAACAAATACATTTGAATATTTGTTATTACTATCCATAACTTTAATAACAATTTTATAACTAGTATTTTTAACCAAATTATTAAATGTATATGAATTACTTGTTGATTCAACGAATGTATTTCCTCCATCTACCGAATAATAATACTTTGATATATTATTTGTTCCTTTAGTTGCTGTTACTACTGCAGTTATTGAATTTGATGTAGTGCTTGTTTCCACTTTATTTATTATTGGATATACATAATTATCTGAATAAAAATTGTATTCATATGTATTTGATTTTAATTTCTTTTTATCTACTACATAAGCTGATACTTTATAGTCTTTTGATGAATTTAAATT
>CAKORG010000016.1 GCA_934101495.1 uncultured Bacilli bacterium | reverse complement strand
AATATTTCTGGATAACTTGTACTTTGTGTATAGCTGAAATTATTATCTGATATATTTAGATACAAATTATAATTATTCGTGGCACTATTTGTTTTATTATTTGCTGTTAGTTTTGCACTTGCATAAGTGTTTCCGACTTTGTTACCAGCACCACTTGCAAATGATGTTTGGTCTAAAGAAAGATTTATTGCTGAACCTGTTTCAAATGTAAAAGTATCTACAGTATTTGCATTTATTCTAATATCTGTTTGTGAACCTTCTCCAGTTTGAGCTTGAAAATATGCATATGTTGCAGTTACTACTGTAAGTGCTAACGCCACTAATGCTACGATACTTATTATTTTCGTTTTTTGGTTTTCCATACTACTTATTCTCCTTGTTTATAGTATGATACCTATTTTATTCATCATACTTTACATTAGAAATTATATCACAACAATTACAATTTGTAATCATTTTTGTGTTACTTTTATAATACAAATTTGTTTGTTATTATTAAGTTGTGAGGTTTATTTCATGAAAAAATTTGTTATTCCCAATATTGAAGAGGAGAATACAATCACTAAAACTATAAGAATTAAAAGGAATACTGCAAATAAATTGGAAAATCTTGCTATTAATAATAATATAACTTTTAACAGATTAGTAAATGAATGTATTGACTTTGCTCTTCAAAATATGGAAAAGGATACTACTGAAGAAATTCCAGTTCAAAACAAGTAGTATCTTTTTTTGCAAATAATTTGCATACAAATGCGCATTATGTTTCGCATTATATTTTATATTATACTCTACTTATGATACGCTTGTCAAGGAGAGTGCGGAATGAAAATTAAAGCAAGCGATTTTAAAACAAATGAAATTATAAAGATAATGAGAGAATACGTTGACAAAACTCAATTTGAACTTGCTAAAGATTGTAAAATTAATCGTAGGTCATTACAAAATTATGAATATGGTACTGCTAATTATACTTTTGAAACATTAGTTAAAATTGCTAAGCAATACCATTTTGATATAACTATTGAAAGTACTAGTAAAACTGATAAAATGATTAATCATAAGTATTAATTATTTTTTTTATACATTAAATATAATGTTTTTGATATATCTTTGTGAGCTTGATAATTCATGTAATACGAGGATTTTTCTAAGTAATATTCTTCATGTAAAGATGTTGCAATAATATCCAAAAATTGAGTATTGTACTTACCACATAACACTTTAATTTTTGAATTAACTTCAATAGCATCTTTTTTACTGAATTGTAATGCTGGATATACTCCGATTACTATTATTTGTTTATCATAAAATTTTCTGATATTTTTTAAAAATATATTCATATCTGCAATATAATTATTTATTATTTCTGATGTTATTTCTTCAACTTGCGATTTACTTGCGAATTCATCTATGCCAATTGCGAGTGTTAAAAGATCTGATTTTGCTATTATTTGTTTAATTGGTGTTCTTGTGTTTTTACCATAGTCATTGTTGTTTAAATGTTCATTTAATTCATGTATTGTTTGATGAACATATGAAAATTCATTATTATAGCTCTCTAAATCATTTTTTTCTTCTAATTTTTCTTTTAAATAATCATTAAAACTAGTTCCTGCGACATTATATGGTGTCATGCCGATACTAAACCCATCTCCGAGTGATGTAAATGTTGTTTTTGATGTAACTCTTAAACTATTTATAAATATTGTTAAAATAGTACCGATTAAGATGATTAAAAGTAATTTATATCTTCTTTTCATAAGTCCCCCATTAAAAAATGTAAAGATTTCTCTTTACATTATATTTCTTCTATTTTAATATTAGCACCTACATGAGATAATTTGTTGATAATTCGTTCATAACCTCTTAGAATGTGTTCAGCATCATTTATTATTGTTGTACCTTCTGCCAGCAACCCTGCCGTTACTAAAGCTGCTCCAGCTCTAAGGTCTGTTGCTGTTATTATTTCACCATGTAATTTTGTTGGACCAGTTATTTTAGCATGTTGTCTTTCGGCTTCAATTTTTGCTCCCATTTGATTTAAATATTTAACATGTCCCATTCTATTTTCCCAAATTGTTTCTTCAAACAATGACACTCCATTTGCTTGAGTTAATAATACGGACATTGGTTGACCTAAGTCTGTTGGAAAACCGGGATAAACTACGGTTCTAACATTAGTCGGTCTTATATTCTTGCTTTTATTAAGTATTATTTTATGGTTATTAAGTTTAAAATTAACTCCCATTTCTTGTAATTTATTTAAAAGTACTATGTTATGCTCTGGTATCATCCCATCTATTTCTAGATTATCTCCAAGTAAAGCTCCCATGATGATGTATGTTCCAGCCTCAATTCTATCTGGTATAACTTTTATTTCAGCTCCATGAAGCTCTTTCACTCCTTCAATTGTTATTTCTTCTGTTCCTGCTCCAGTTATTTTAGCTCCCATATTATTTAATAGATCTGCTATATTAACTATTTCAGCTTCTCTTGCAGCATTACTTATAGTGGTAGTCCCTTCTGCCATTGTAGATGCTATCATTATGTTTATTGTTGCTCCAACTGATGCAAAATCCAAGAAAATATTTGCTCCAATTAATTTCTTAGCATCAATTATGTATTTACTTTCTTCTTTTGTAATTGTGGCACCTAAAGCTTCAAATCCTTTTAAATGTAAATCAATTGGTCTTGAACCTATGTTACATCCACCAGGAAAATACATTTCAACATGTTTGTATCTAGCAAGTAATGAACCCATAAAATAGTAGGATGCTCTTAGTTTATTACTTAAAGTTTCAGGTATTACTGTGTTTGTCATGCAACTAGCATCAATATTCATTATATCTTTATTAGTTTCTACTTTAACATTTAATAGTTTCAATATTTCAATTAATGCATCTTTATCAGATATATTTGGGACATTTGTTATATGAACATTTCCCTTGGCCATTATAGCTGCCGGTATCAATGCAACAACACTATTTTTAGCTCCACCAATTTTAATTTTTCCACTTAAAGGTTTGTTTCCTTCAATTATTATTCTTTTCAAAATAATTCACCTCTTAATAATATTTATGGCATATAAAAGAGAAATATTATTGTGCTCTTCCACATACTTTACAATATTTCGAATCACTATCAATTAATTTACCACAATATTTGCAATAAACTTTATTATTTGTTAGACCTTCTTTTATTGCTTTTGCAGTTATTTCTATTCCTGCTTTATTTATGTTTGCTTTTCTTGTTACATTATCTTTCATTATTTCTTCATTATTATCTAATATTTCTTTTTCTGCATTTACTTCTACACTTTTTGATGTTGATAGAATATCTTTTAAATCATCTTTACTATATTCCATCATGTGTTTAGTAGCTTCAATTTGTTTACTCATCCATTTTCCCCTTAGCTTGGGGCTTACCATTAAAGCAATGGTAAAGATAAAAATTAACACTACAAGAATTGGTATTATAAAAAACAAAATTTCCAAAATAATCACACTCGTTTCTAAGACAATTATAACAAATATTAAGTTAATTGTAAATTATTTATAAAATATGAAATAAACCGAGTAATATAAGTAGTAAAATACCTATGATACTTGCATAATTACCAATTAGTTTACTAGAATATTTTCCAATTATTAAACCTAATGTAGTAAATGAAAAACTGCATACTGAGAAAATAAAACTTGATAGCATAAATCTACTAGTAATATCACTTATACCTAAACCCACAGTAAATGAGTCAATACTTACACTAAAAGCCAAGAATAAAATACTTATAAAACCTAAATTAATTTTTATTTCTTCTTTTTTAAAATAATTAATAGCTAAATTTACTCCGAGAATTATTAAAACTAGACCAAGTACTATATTACTTGCTAAATTAAAATAATTCATAATACTTATACCAATTTTATTACCAATAATGGGCATTATAAAATGAAATATACCTACGATGAAAGGAAAAAGCTTTAAATATTTATTTTCTTTTATTAATGAGCCCATACTTAAAGACAGAGAAAAAGTATCCATTGATAAGGATACTCCGATTAGTACTAAAGATAATAATTCTTGCATAATATCACCAATTAATTATATTTGGTGCATTTTTATTATATGCATAGTGATATTACTAATATAATTAAAATAATAATAGCTGATATTACTAATTTTGTTGTTACACTTGGGTTTCTTTTTCCAAAATTTAAATAGTAAGTTGTATATAATAATATAATACTAAATAAGTAGAATAATCCATCTGCTAAAACATCTGTTAATACTTCACTGAACTTTAAATTTAAATTGGTTTCATTAACTAAAATACCACCTAGAACAAAACCTTTGGCACATATGAAGAAAAATGTAAAAATTATGATTCCTATTATAATTGCATTTTTTTGTTTGTTTTGCTTTTCATATTTTTCTGATAATTTAGCTTTATCTTCTTTGCTTGATCCAATTATGTCATCAATCGATACATCAAATACTTCTGATAATAAAATTAAGGTTTCAATGTTTGGTAAATTACGATTGTTTTATAACTACTTATTGCTTTTGGACTTACATTTATTAGTTTTGCAAGTTCTTCTTGGGTCAGCTTTTTTTCATTTCTAAATTTTGCTATGTTTTTTCCAACATTCATTTTTTACACCTCTTTCAATTAAAATGATACCATATGTTTGGGCAATATGGTATCTATTTATTCGAGAGTTGACAGTTTACAGAAAAATTATTAACAACATTAGGATAAATAATATTACAAAATATGTTGTAAACATTATTATTTTTACTTTTGTTTTTTTATTTTCAAAATAATACCAAAAATATATAAAAGCAAGGCTAATTGTATATATGATAGTAAATTTACTTAATAATATTGTTAAATCACGAACTGTCATTGAACTTTCAGCACTTGTTAGTATTATGCTTCCTGATATCATGTAGTTAAATATAAAGAAAAATAATATTGAATATAGACTTACTGCTAGAGATATTATCATTCCTTTGTTAGTTTTCTTTTCATATCTTTCTTTAACTTCAATTTTATCTTCTTTTGTTGTGCCAATTAATTTATCAATTGTTACATTAAATACTTCTGATAATAAAATTAATATTTCAATATTTGGTAGATTATGATTATTTTCATAACTACTTATTGTCTTCGGACTTACATTTATTAGTTTTCCAAGGTCTTCTTGAGTCAACTTTTTTTCCTTTCTTAATTTTGCTATGTTTTTTCCAACATTCATTTTTTTACACCTCTTTCAAAAAAAATAATACCATAAATATAGACAATATGGTATCTATTTTTCACAGAGTTAGTATTTATTTAATAATTCTTTTACGTATGATGTATAAGTAATATCATCATAATCTTCTTCACTTGCTTCAAGTAAACATAATGGAGGAAATAATACACACCACCAATTATCACCAAGACCATCACCTAATGTTACCACTAAAGACTCATATTCTCCAGCTTTATAAGTTACTCCTTTATAATTTTTTTCAGGAAAATAGTTAAGACCATAATTGATTTTGTACTGTGTGTCGTATTTATTTAATATGTTTTTTACTTCATACATATTATTTTTTATTTCTTTACGTGTTTCATCGAAAGAATTTGATGTTGATAAAATGTTAGTAATAACAGGTTCTAATTCTTTTTTTATTCCTAATTTTTGAATTTGGTCTTCTAATTTATTGCTATTTGCTATTATTCTAAATCTAATGGCATCTTCAGGTATTAATACTTTTGTTTCCTTTTTATTTACTAAAATTAATACTGTAACTAAAAATAATGCAATTATTAACTTTTTCAACTTTATCACCTGAGTAAGTGATGGTTAGTTTTTTTAATATTTATTCATTTAAATATAAATAAATATCTTGGTAAACCTTGTAAATCATTTTCAAATGAATATTTTAAATTTAATTTTGATACTAACTCTTCTAAGAGTTCTTTTTGATTATCACCAATTTCAAATGCTATTAATCCTGGTGAATTTAAATTAGATAAATGTTTATTTAATATTTCTTCATAAAAATATAGTCCCTTTTTATCTGAGAATAATGCTATATTTGGTTCTGTTTTCTTTACTTTTTCTTCTACAAAACCATTATATGGTATATATGGTGGATTGGATATTATGATATCATAACTATTTTGTAAGTCATCAGTCATACTTTTATTTATGAATGTTATTTCTGCATTATTAAGTTTAGCATTTTCTTTAGCCAAATCTAAGGCATCTTTTGAAATATCTAGTGCTGTTACATTTGCATCTAAATTATTTTTAAGTGCTATAGCTATACATCCACTTCCAGTTCCTAAATCTATTACATTTATTTTTTTGTTAAATAGTTCTTTGGCATATCTAATTGTTTTATCTACAAGTAATTCTGTTTCAAATCTTGGTATTAGTACTCTTTCATCTACATTTATTGTTTGCCCGAAAAACTCTACATTACCTATTAAATATTGAGGTGGGTAATTTGTTAGTTTATCTAAAAGTTCTTCTTTATTTGGATATTTTTTTAATAAAAGTTCCCAGTCTGGAACACTTATATAATCAGGTTTCATGTTTCCTCCATATTCAAAAAAGCTGGGTCTATTCTAAAGACATTCCAGCTAGTTTTAATTTTAAATCTTCAGTTATCAAAGCTTCAATAACTGGTTCAAGTTCACCATCCATTACTCTGTCTAAAGTCATTGTTGAGAAGTTTATTCTGTGGTCAGTAACTCTGTTTTGTGGATAGTTATATGTTCTAATCTTTTCAGAACGGTCCCCAGTACCAATTTTAGACTTTCTTTCAGCTCCGATGGCACTTTCTTGTTTATGTGTAATTTCATCATTTATTTTGATTTTTAATAGTTGCATCGCTCTTTCTTTGTTACGAAGTTGACTTCTTTCAGTTTGACAAGTAACAACTACTCCGGTTGGAACATGTGTAATACGAACTGCAGAATTGGCAGTATTTACTGATTGTCCACCTGCTCCACTTGAATGATATACATCAATTTTTAAATCACTTTCTTTTATGTCAATGTTTACTGTATCAACTTCTGGCATTACTAGAACTGTAGCTGTTGATGTATGAACTCTTCCTTGAGTTTCTGTTACTGGTACTCTTTGAACTCGGTGAGAACCACTTTCATATTTAAGTTTGCTATAAACATTTGCTCCCTTTACCATGAATTCTATTTGTGAAAAACCACCACTAGTACCTTCAAGTTCATGAAGTACTTCAATTTTCCAACCATTTGCTTCAGCATAATAAGAATACATTCTGAATAAGTCACCAGCAAAGATGTTAGCTTCATCTCCACCTGCAGCTCCTCTTATTTCCATAATAACATTCTTACCATCATTTTCATCTTTTGGAACTAATAGTATTTCAAGTTCATGGTATAATTTTTGTATTTCAGTTGTAAGAGATGCTATTTCTTCCTCTGCTATTTCTTTTAACTCAGGATCATTTTCCATCATTTTAGCTTCTTCAAGATTATTTTGAGCTTGTTTATATTTTCTATAAACAACAACTGTTTCTTCTAAATCACTTTGTTCCTTAGATAGTTCTTTTACTTTATTAAAATCATTTAATACCTCTGGATTACTCAAGTCTTTAGTTAATTCATTGTATTTTTCTTCAATTGCATCTAATCTATTAAACATTTTTATCTTCCTTTCTATGTAGATTAAAGTTTTAGGTAGATGCTATAAATTACTTTCATCAATGTCATCAACTACGACTAAGTCAGATAAATCATCTTCTGCAACATCGTCTGTTTCATCATCTTTGTCATAGAAAATATCATCTTCATCATCAGCTATATCGTCTTCTACTAGTTCTTCGTCATCTTCCACTAGTTCTTCTTCGTCTTCATCATCATCAAAAACTATGTCTAATTTATGCCTTGATTGAAGGTCCCAATAACCTTTGTCAAGCATAATAAATTTTTTATTTATAGACATTTGTTCAAAGAAGTCCATTAATTCTTCATCTACTGTTTCTTCTGGTAATTCTAAAACTGCGCATACTTTGGTAAAAATATCACGTAGTTTCATCTTTTTTCCACTTTCTTGTAAAATTAGTAAAGCAATATCATCATAACCCATTAATTCAAGTTCTTCTTTAGGTATTTGCTTTAATTTCATAAATCATTCTCCTTACATTTGTTCTGGTGGGATAACCCCGATTAAATCAAGTGCATTAAATAATGTTTGTTTAACACATTTGATTAAATTTAAATTTTCCAAAGTTTCTTCTTCATCATCAGTAAGTACACGATTTTTAGCATAGTATAAATGGAATAAACTTGCTAGTTCATATACATAGTTGGTAATTAAGTGTGGCAACTCTTTTGTTGCTGCTGTTTTTACCACTTCTGGGAATTCATAAACTTTTTCTAGAACATTATATGATGTATCGTCTTTAATTGCAATATATTTTTCACATTTTTTTACATTTTCTTGTCCTTTTAGAATTGAACAAATTCTTGCATAGGCATAACTTACGTAAAATACTGGGTTTTCGTTAGATTTACTTTTAGCAAGTCCTAAATCAAAATCCATTTGAGTATCTAAACTATATTTTGAAAAATAATATCTAGCAGCATTAACTCCGACTTCATCAATTAATTCTTTTAATGTAACTGATTTGCCAGTTCTTTTACTCATTTTTACTACTTTACCATTTTCTACAAGTCTTACTAATTGTAATAGTTTAACTTCTAGTTTTTCTGGGTCATTTCCTAGGGCTTTAACACTACTTTTTAAACGTGCTACGTATCCATGATGGTCTGCTCCGAAAATGTCTATCATTTTATCAAAACCACGATTTATTTTATCCATATGATATGCTATATCTGGTAAAAAGTATGTAGCATTACCATCTTCTTTAATTAAAACATGGTCTTTGTCATCAAATAGGGCACTGCATTTAAACCATGTTGCTCCATCCTTTTCATAAGTGTATCCATTTTTATTTAAAATATTCACTACTTCTTTTAAATCATATTTTTCTGATAAAGCTTTTTCACTTGTTTTAACATCATATTCAATTCTGTATTCTTTTAAATCATCAAAAATATGACCAACCATTTCTTCAGTTCCTAATTTTTTGAAAAATTCTAAATCTTTATCTAAATATGTATCTTTGTGTTCATCATATAATTTTTGTGCTATAGCAATTATTTCTTTACCATGATAGCCGTTTTCTGGTAGTTCTGCTGGAAGACCACATATTTCTTTATAACGTGCTATAATTGATAAACCTAAATTAGTTATTTGACTTCCTAGATCATTAATATAGTATTCACTAGTTACATCAAATCCGCAAAATCTCATGATACGTGCAAGTGAGTCGCCATAAGCACCTCCGCGAGCATTACCAAGGTGTAGAATTCCTGTTGGATTGGCACTAACAAATTCAATGTTTACCCTTTTGCCATTACCTATATTTGAACTTCCATATCTTTCTTTTTCATCTAAAACTTTGTTGATATTTTCAAGTAAATAATCTTTAGATACAAAGAAATTTATAAAACCTGGAGCTTTAATTTCAATTTTTTTAATACTCGAATTATCAATTTTACTTACAATTTCTTCCGCAATAAGCATTGGATTTTTCTTTAAAATTTTTGCTAATTTCATAGCAATATTAGTTGAAAAGTCGCCATTTTCAGCTAAAGCTGGTTTAGTTACTTCAATTTCTACATCTGTTACTTCTAGGGCATCTAAAGCCTTTTTAATTTCTTCTGTTAATAAATTTTTCATAATTCCTCTTTCTTAGTAATTTCTATTACTTTTATTTCATCACCTAATGAATAGGTTAATGTTAATTTATTGTTTTCTTCTTCATATTTTGTATTTATATCATATTTTAAATTATTATTTTCAAATATTACTGTTAATAAATTGTTGTTAAAATCAACTCTGAATATATTTTCTGGACATCGTCGTTCATAAATTCTATTGGTTTTATCTATTACATGAGTGCCATATTCATCTACATAGTATATTATATTATCTTCATATTTTGCTGTTTTGTCTATTTCATTAATTATGACCTCTTCGCCATTTTTTAGTTTCCAATCTATTTTCATGGTTAGTCACCTCTTTTTTTCTTCCATATTATAACAAACTTTATATTAAATGTATAGCAAAAATATTTAATTTTTAATAAAATAATTACCGCTCTTTTAAAATTACTTATTATCGTTTTTTAACAGCAAAAAAGGCTACTACAAAATTAGTTGTTTTATTAGTAATAGCCTTAATATTATTCTATAATTTCTAAATTTTCTTCAGTTAAACCAGTTGGCTTAATTATCATATCAATCGGAAAATTTTCTTTAAGCAAATTTGCATCTTCTTCTGGTGTAAGATCATAAACAAAAGCAGCATCACTATTTAATCTTTTCAAATTATCAACACTTTCCTTAATGATAGCGTTATTCATTTTATTAGAATATTTTTCTAATTCTTCTTTTTCCTTTATGACTATCATAGTTAAAATGGGGGTTTTCATAACGCTTTCTGTTATATTAAATTTTTTATTTCTTCTTCGGATAAACCTGTTATTTCAGCTATTTCTTCGATTGGATAATTTTTTTTAAGTAAATTGATTGCAATTTCAGTTTTTCCTTTAGCCTCACCCTCAGCAAGTCCTTTAGCCTTACCTTCAGCAAGCCCTTCAGCCAAAGCCTCTCTACGTACTAATTCATCTCTGGTGTTTCTAACTAACATTTCATCTTCTTCTGGTGTGAGACCATAAACAAAAGCAGCATCACTATTTAATCTTTTCAAATTACCAACACTCTCCTTAATGATAGCGTTATTCATTTTCTTAGAATACTTTTCTAATTCTTCCTCATCCTTTATACCTATCATGGTTAAAATAGGTGATTTTTTAACGCTTTCTATGTCATTATCATACCAAAACTTTGCAAATTTTTCAACATTAATTTCATAATATTTGAACCTTGAGTCAAGTTCTTCATCGTGGCTTTTATCATATATGGTATAGCATTTTATTAATGGAGTATCTTTCCTTATATTGTAATTGAGAGATATATGAATGAATTCTGACTCAATATCATATTTTTCTCCGGCGATAGTATATTGACTACAGAAAGAAAAATAATAATTCATATTTCTTATTTTGTCTTCTTCATTATAAGTAGAGTTTAACTCTAGATTAATTTTTCGTTTTCCAGCTTCAAGAAGTAAATCAACTCTTTTATACCTTTCTTTTTTTCTTCGGGCATTTAGTTCAACAGGAATAAACTTTATTATTCTATCAATTTTAGTTTCTAAACATTCACTTAAAAGTGCACATAATAAATCTGTTTTTTTCTTATCCTCTCCGACGAATATAGCCTTAAACATTTTATCATAATTAAATCCATAAAATGTTTTTTCTTTAATTTCATTTACCATAAAATTTTCCTCCTTCGTATAAGACTATATTCTAAGTTTATATTGCAAAAAAAGTCAAGAAAAATCGGTCGACACGCATCGACATTTATTTTAAAAACACAGGTTTTGCCTAGGATTTATGGGCATCTTTTTTTAGCAAATATTCAAAAAATTTTAAAAAATTTTACTAATATAATGTTTATATAGTATTTAAAAATTAAACAAAATAAAAATTTATTATCCTAAATCGAATATTTCTTTCTTGTTTTAAGTATGTTATGTGGAATATTAATACCAAATTTTGCATATTTTTTTAAAATTATTTCCATACTAGCATATAGGTGATAACTTTGAGGACAATGAGATTTATGGTAAAATCATTTATTTTTATATTTATATCATTGGTAGTTGTTATCATTGGACTTTATACTTATGCTTATTTAAGTCCTAAACTGGATTTAAAAACTAGTGGAAGTTTATATTTGTATGATAATCAAAATGAACTATTGTATCAAGGTTCTAGAAGTAATGAATGGGCTAATTTAGAAGATATTAATGAAAATTTAGTAAATGCTGTGATTGCTGTTGAAGATAAAAACTTTTATGACCATCATGGGTTTGACTATTTAAGAATTGCTAAAGCAATGCTTACTAATATAAAGAAAAAATCCATTGTTCAAGGGGCATCTACCATATCACAACAATATATTAAAAACTTATACTTGGATTTTGATAAAACATGGGGAAGAAAAATTGAAGAAGCTTTTTTAACTTTAGAACTCGAAGTACATTACGATAAAGATGAAATTTTAGAAGGTTATTTAAATACTATTAATTATGGACAAGGTAATATGGGTATTGTGAATGCTGCTAGTTTTTATTTTAATAAAAAACCTAAAGATTTAACTTTAGAAGAAGCTATTGTACTTGCTGGAATACCTAAAAATCCTGCAGGTTATAATCCCGTTAGTAATTATGAAGCATCTATTAATAGAGCTCGGATAGTTGCTAAATCAATGCTTAATAATGGATATATTGATGAAGATACATATAACAATTTATTTAAAGAAAAATTAGAAATTTTTGGACAAACAAAAAAGAATAATTTGCAAATGATAATGTATTATCAGGAAGCTGTTTTAAATGAACTTAGTACAATAAAAGAGGTACCTGCTTCTTTAGTAAATGCTGGTGGTCTTAAAATATATACCACACTCGATTTAAATGAACAAACTAATTTAGAAAAAAATATTTTAAAAAATAAACCCAATGAGAGTGTACAAGTTGCAAGTGTTATTGTGGACCCTAAAACTGGTGCTGTTAAAGCTTTAACCGGGGGAATGAATTATGCTAAAAGTCAGTATAATAGAGCTTTAAAAAGCAAAAGACAAGTTGGATCAACTATGAAGCCTTTTCTTTATTATGCTGCTTTGGAAAATAATATGACAATGTCTAGTTCTTTTAAAAGTGAAGAAACGACATTTTATTTATCAAATGGTAAAACTTATGCGCCTCAAAATGCTGGAAACATCTATGCTAGTAAAGAAATAACTATGGCTGCTGCTCTTGCTTTATCAGATAATATCTATGCTGTTAAAACTAATCTTTTTCTTGGAGCAGATAAAATGATTGATGTTGCTAAAAGAACAGGAATTACTGCTTCTTTAGATGAAGTTGCATCACTTCCTCTTGGTACTAGTGAAATAAATATTTTAGATTATGCTACGGGTTATACAACGTTTGCTTCTGGTGGTTATGAAAAAGATCTATATTTTATAGAAAAAATTGAGGATTTAGACGGAAATGTATTATATGAGCATGAAGATAAAAATACTTTAGTTATTAATCCAAATTATACATATATTTTAAATGAAATGATGACATCTACGACGAATAGTGCTTATGTTGATTATACAACACCTACAGCCCTTAATATTGCAGGCAATTTAACACATAAATATGCACTCAAAACTGGTTCAACAAATACTGATTATTGGATCGTTGGTTATAATCCTGATAGACTTGTGATGATGTGGATGGGTTATGATGACAATCAGTTTGTAGATGGTAGTATTAGAAATAGTTCTAAAAAAATATGGGCTACTACTATTGAACAGTCGCTTGAAAATATCGGTGATAGTTGGTATGAACTACCTAAGAATGTTGTAGCAATACCTTTAGATGCTGTAACTGGTAAGCCAACAAATGATGTTAATAAGGCTACTTTATATTATTATGTGAAAGGTACCGAACCTGGAGTTTCACGTGAACAATATGTAATGAATGAAGAAAAAAAACAAGAAGACTAGATATTTTAGAAGTTATATTATATAATCATTATAGGTGATGTAAATGTATAATTATGCTTTTAAAGAAAATGATGAACATGTTTTAAATGAGGCAGCAGATATTAATATTAAATTTGATAAAAGAAATATGCTTGTTAATATTTTGTTAACAAATAAAAATGTATTAGTCTTTTATGATACGGAACGTGATAGTGCCCTCAAAACTGGAGGAATGCAAGTAATGCCAGAATTTGAAGTATTATTTAAAGTAGATTTAGGTAATATGGATTATACCATTAATGGTGAAGATACTGTTTTAAATGTTGAAAATACTTTTGTTACAATGTATAATTTTAATATAAAGGATTTTATTGAAAAAGATGACTAATGTTAGCCATCTTTTTTAGTTATTTAAATCTTTTTTTATCTTGATATTTATATGATATTCGGTTGGTAAGTTCATTTCTTCAACTACTACTTTATCACTATCTAAATGTAAATTTCTAATTGTTTTTATTACTTCGTTTAAGTAATCATTATTACTACTTTCTACTTTATTATCTGTAGTTGGAATAAAGAAGTCATCAAGCATTTCAATATTATCTGTTTGATTTATTAAATTTTCTGGTTTTGTTTTTGATTCTACTTTTGGAATTTCAAATGTTGGGGTTATTTCTTCAGTATTCATATTAGCTGCCGTATCTTCAAGAAAGTTGAAAAATTTATTTGGCATTTTTTCAGGATTTGAAAAGAATGCATCTGGAGTTATACTTGGTGATGGTTTAACATCATCAAGTGTATCTTCTTTAGTTATACCTTTTAGTTCTGAAACATCAGTAAATATATCTTCGATATTTGGTAATGTTTCAATATTTTGACTTGAAGGTGTATTAATATTTTCAACTGGAGCCTCTTTTTGAGTAATTGTTTCAAGTAATTCAGTTTTTTGAATTTCATTATTTTTAGGTGGTTCAACAATATTTCCACTTGTTGTATCTATGTTTTTTATTTCGTCTTCAAGTTGTTTAACAGTTAGTCGTTCATTTATAACTTTATTTAGTAACTCCCTTTGTTTTTCATGTGATGGAACTTTAAGTAAAGTTCTAGCATGTCTTTCTGATATTTTTTCTGCTAAAATAGCTTCTTGGACTGCTTCATCTAGAGTTAACAAACGTAGTTTATTAGAAATGGCAGATTGAGATAAACCCATTTTTCTAGCAAGTTCTTCTTGAGTCATGTAACCTTTATCTAAAAGAGCTTGATATGATCGTGCTTCTTCAATAGCTGTTAAATCTTTTCTTTGAATATTTTCTACGATTGCTACTTCAGCTGATTCATTGTCATCTAAATTGGAAATAACTGCAGGTACTGAAACTAATCCCGCCATTTTGGCAGCTTTAAATCTTCTTTCACCAGCTATTATTTCGTATTTGTCATTTTTTCTTCTTAAAACAAGTGGTTGAATTATACCATGTTGTTTAATTGATGAAGCTAAATCTGCAAGTGATGCATCATCAAAAGACAACCGTGGTTGGAAACGGTTTGGAATTATGTCCTCGATAGGAACCTGTAATATTTGACTTTCCATTTGTATGTTATTCACACCTATCAACCCTTTATCATATATAATGATACATTATTTGTAGAATTTTTGCAAGAGCTTTTTTACTTTTTTATTTTGTTAAAGCAATTAAAAAAAGTGAAAACATAGAGTTTATCTTGGTTTTCACGTATAAATTTTAATATGGTTTTTTTATTATTTTTTCATATGATCTTAATTCATTTAATGTTGTTTCTTTTATTTTTTTAATCTTTATAATGTTTCTCATTCCAGATTCTTCAGATAATAGGAATGTATTTATTTCTTCAATTTCTCCATGCATTTTAGAAATAGCATTTTTGCTTGTTTTTATTTCTTCAATGTTACTGCCTTTCATGGCTATAAAATATTTATCTTTTTTAACAAGTGGCATAGCAAGTTCTGTTAAAACTGGCATGTTAGTAACTGCTCTAGCTGTAACAACGTCGTAATAATTTAGCCTTTCATTTCTAAGTAATTCTACTCTTGTGTTGATAAGTTCTAGGTTATCAACATGAATTTTATCTTTTAATTCTGTTAAAAACTTTATTTTTTTATTATTACTATCTAATAAAGTTACTTTTAAATTTGGAAAAAATATCTTTATTACCATTCCTGGAAAGCCTGCGCCAGTACCAAAGTCCAATAAATCTTTACATGTATTTAAATCAATTACTTTTGTAAGTGTTAAACTATCATAAAAATGTTTCAAATATATATCTTCGATGTCTGTTATTGCTGTTAAATTAGTATGTTCGTTATATTCTCTTAGAAAGTTTGCATAAATTTCTAATTGTTTTAACTTTTCATTAGTTATCTCAAGACCTAGCTCTTTTACTTTTTCAATAAATTCATTAATTTTCATCTTTACCATATTCTTTCTTTAGATAAATACTTAAAACTGAAATATCTACGGGGTTTACTCCACTTATACGGGATGCTTGAGCAATTGTTTTAGGTCTTATTTTATCTAATTTTTGTCTTGCTTCACTAGCTAAATTAGTTATTTTGCTATAGTCAATATCCTCAGGTATTTGTTTTTCTTCAAGTTTTTCTAATTTTTCAACTTCTTTATAAGCTTTTTTAATATAACCATCATATTTGGCATTTATTTCTACTTGTTCTTTTACTTCTGCTGGATAATCTAAAGTTATAAAGTTTTCAATAAATTCTAGATTTATTTCTGGTCTTTTTAAAAGTTCATAAAAATTTAGGCCTGTAAGTGGTACATTTTTATTATTATTTATAAATATTTCTTTAACTTCACTAGTTAAATGAAGTGTATTTTCTGTTAAATATGTTGTTAATTTTTTAATATTCTCTTCTTTAGAAAGTAATCTTGCATATTGTTCTTCATTTATTGTCCCTATCTCATGGGCATAATGACGTAGTCTTAAATCGGCATTATCGTGTCTTAATATTAGACGAAATTCCGCTCTTGATGTTAACATACGATAAGGTTCTATTGTTCCTTTTGTTACTAAGTCATCAATTAATACTCCGATATACGCATCACTTCTTTTTAATATTAGAGGTTCTTTGTTATCTATTTTTAAAACTGCATTTATACCTGCGATTATTCCTTGTCCTGCAGCTTCTTCATAACCACTCGTACCATTTATTTGACCTGCTGTAAATAAATTTTCCAAAACTTTATTTTCTAGACTCGGTTTAATTTGTAATGGATCAATTGCATCATATTCAATAGCATAGGCATATTTGCTAATAACTGCGTTTTCTAGTCCGTGTAAACTATGAACCATTTGTTCTTGAACATCTTCTGGCATGCTTGTGGAAAATCCTTGTAAATACCAATCATCATAATATAAACTTTCAGGTTCTAGGAATAATTGATGTCTTTCTTTATCCGCAAATCTTACAATTTTATCCTCGATTGATGGACAATATCTTGGACCTACTCCGGTTGCATATCCTCCATACATAGCAGACTTTTCTAGATTATCTCGGATAATTTGATGTGTTTTTTCATTTGTATAAAGTAAATAACAGGGTTTTTGGTCTTCAATTTTATAGCTTGGTGCAAAGTCATTTGAAAATGTCCAATAAGTATTATCGCCATGTTCCTTGCTCATTACAGAAAAATCTATGGAATCTTTCTTAATTCTTTGTGGAGTACCTGTTTTTAATCTTATTATTTTTAAGCCATATTCATTTAATTTTGTTGATAAATAGTTACTTCTTCTTTCTCCATGGGGTCCACCTGGTGTATTTTTGCTACCTACGAGAATATTACCACGTAAATAAGTACCCGTTGTTAAAATTACAGCTTTACCTTCAATTCTCTCATTATTTTCAGTAATAACACCTTTAACTACATTATTTTCAAGAATTAGATCTTCTACTAAAGATTCTTTTATAGTTAAGTTAGGCATTTTCATCAAATATTCTTGCATATTTTTAGGATAAGTTATTTTATCTGCTTGAGCACGAAGACTTCTTACGGCTGGACCTTTAGAATTATTAAGCATCTTTATTTGAATGTGAGAAATGTCTGCGATGTGTCCCATTAGACCACCTAGAGCATCAACTTCACGTACTATAATACCTTTGGCTGTTCCACCGATTGATGGATTACATGGCATATCACCTATATTTTTAATATTACCTGTTATAAGTAACGTTTTTTTACCTAATTTGGCTGCAATATGACTTGCTTCAATTCCAGCATGTCCTCCACCTACTACGATTACATCATACATGTTTATACCTCACTTTCCTAAACAAAAATTACTAAATATTTTGTCTACTAATTCACCTTCGTAACTATCTTCCATTATTTCACCAAGATAATTCCAAGCGGCTTTTAAATCAATTTCTATCATGTCAACAGAATATCCTGCTTCAAGATTATTTTGAGCATTTTTTAAAGCTTCTTCAGCCTTATTTACTAAATCTATTTCTCTAAGATTACATAAATAACTCATATCTTTATTTACAATACTTTCTAAATTTAATTTGTTACTAATTGCTTCTTTTAAAGTATTTAAACCATCTAAATCAATTGTGTTACCATAAATTACATCTTTAATTGTTTCAGGTATTACTAGTTTCCTCTCCAAATCCATTTTATTTACAAATACAAGTAATCTTTCATTATTATATTTATCTAACATAGTTAGTTCTTCATTTGTCATTTCTTCATTATTATTTAAAACAAGTAAAATAATGTCTGCATTATCCGCAGTTTTTTTACTTTTATCTACACCTATTTTTTCTACAACATCTGTTGTTTCTCTGATACCAGCAGTATCTATAAAATTAATAGCTACTCCATTTAAAGTGATTATGCCTTCAACTATATCTCTAGTTGTACCAGGAATATCTGTTACAATTGCTTTTTCTTCATCAAGTAAACTATTTAAAATACTACTTTTACCTACGTTTGGTTTACCTATAATTGCAACATTTACTCCTTCTTTAATAAGTCTTCCGTTTTTAGCTCCACTTACTAATACATTTAATTCTTTAGTAATATCATCAAGATATTCATGCATTAAATTTTCTGTTACTTCAAGTTCATCAGTATATTCTGGATAGTCAATGTTTACTTCAATGTTGGCAAGTATTTTGGCTATTTTTTCTCTTAAGTTACTTATTTGTTTTGATAATTTTCCATCAACATTATTTATAGCTAAAGTTCTAGCTGCATCTGTTTTGGCAATAATTAGATCATTTACTGATTCAGCTTCAAGAAGATTTATTCTACCATTTAAATAAGCTCTTTTTGTAAATTCACCTGGTTCTGCAAGACGACATCCTGATGCAAGTAATATTTCCATCACTTTTTTAGTAGTGTTAATGCCCCCATGACAGTTTATTTCAATCGTATCTTCAGTTGTATAAGTCTTTGGGCCTTTCATTAGCATAACTAAAACTTCATCAATAACTTCTTCATTATATTTAATATGTCCATAATGTATTGTATGGCTAGAAGCATTTTTTAAATCATGGTCAAAAATACTGTCTACGATGTCTATAGTTTCTGGTCCAGTTACACGGACAATAGATATTGCTCCAACGCCCATTGAAGTTGATATTGCACAAATTGTATCTTCCATAAAAAAATACTTCCTTTCATCGGAAGTATTATATCACACATTCACACAAAATTAAAGATTTATTCTAATGGGGGGCACTTGAAGTACCTGTGACTGATTTATAAGTTACATAAGGCTTTAAATAAAATATAGGGCTTTATACCAATAGCAGCACTGCTTTCCTTCCTATTTAAAAGCATGAAATTACTTAAATATAAATCACTCCGATTATTCTATATACATTTTCTGCTGGACAGATATCAGCATTAGAGCCAAAACAACTTAAAGGTCAATAAGCAGTTTTGGAATATGATACCTTTTTTGTGAGGTAAAAATTTGAATAGATTAAAAGAATTACGTGAAGTAGACAATAATCAAAAAAACAAGTTCTAAAAAATGAACTTGCTTACTGTGTTACTTTGTTGGTTAATGAGTCTGCATAACCAATTAATTTTAATTGGTCTTCAGTTTTAAGATATATGAACTTTTCCATGAGTTCTTTTTCTTTCTTATTTAATATTTTATTCATGTATTTTATTGGTGTATCATCATCTGTTAAACCTAATAAATAATCTGTACTTGTTTCTAAATATCTTGCAAGTGCAATTAATACTTTAGCACTTGGATAACTTACACCTGATTCATACATACTTATTGATTCTTGTTTAACCCCTACTGCTATTGCTACATTCAATTGACTTTTATGTCTTTTTTCTCTAATTATTCTAAGATTTTCCATACTGCACTTATTCCTTCCTCATTTAATTTTATAATATTAATTTATATTAGAAATAAGTATATATTATTTTTATCATAAATTTAATTTATACAGATAATAATTTATTATTGTTTTTAATGTTACATAAAATAAAAATACTATTAGATTATTACTTGAGACTGAACTTTGTTCTGGTAAATATGAAGGAAATGATAGTGAAACTTATCTAAATAAAGGTTATGTATTTACCTCCACTCTTTTAAAATGTGAAAATGGCGGAGAACTTACTTCGAATGATACAACAAAAAAAGTAGTTTTAGTGGAACTACTTCTGATAAATGTTATATTTATTTTGATAAAGAATAATTTGAACCAACACAGTTCTTTTTTTCTTGGGTTTTAGGAAAATTTCACCAAATTCCAAGGTTTTTGAAATTGTTTTTACACATTTTTCCGATGTTTTTAATACTATTTTTACACATTTTTCTTAAATTTTGACAATTAAAAACCGCTGTTATAGCGGTTTAATAACGATATGTCTGTTAGGTTCTTCCCCTTCACTTTCAGTTTTAATACCTTTGAAATCTGTTAAAGCACTGTGAACTATTCTTCTTTCATAAGATGTCATGTTGTCAAGTGCTACAGGAATATTGGTTTCTAAAACTTCTTTGGCAGTCTTTTTAGCTAACCATTCTAATCTTTTGTTATTTTTTTCTTTATAATTAGATACATCTAAACTAAATTTGTAATATATTCCTGTTGTATTTTGAATATATTGTTTTGCTATAGTTTCTAAAGCTTTTAAAGTAGCTCCTTCTTTACCTATTAAAATGTAATCTTTATTTGAATACATACGGATTGTTACTCTATCATCTTTAGTACTCATTTCCATTGTTACTTCAAGTCCCATGTTTTCTACAGTCTTGCGTAAAAATTCTTTAATTTCATTATTAATATCTGTCTTTAAGTAAGCTGTTACTTCATAGATTGTTCCTTGAAATAATTTACCTTTTTTAACAGAACTTGTGTATAAAAACTCTTCTTTTGAAAGATTATTTTCTTCCATTAAAGCACTTAATGCTGCTTCAACAGATTTTCCTTCTTTAATTATTTTTTCCATACTTCATACCTTCTTTCTTAACTAATTTTTCTTTAATTTTATCCTTTTTATTATCTTTTTTATTAGTTAAGTCTTTATTATTAACTTTATTCATTATTATATTTTGTACTGCGATGAATGCATATGTTACAATCCAGTAGAATGCTAACGCTGTTGGAAGAGTAAGAGATGCATAAGTTATTACAACTAACATTACATATAACATAATTTTCATTTGTTTTGCTGCTTCAGGTGATTGATTTCCTGCTTGTGACATTGTTTGTTTAAATGAGAAATATGTTGATACAGCGATTAAAACTAGTAATAATAAGTATAAGTAATTTCCTGTTTTTATACCCACAAGTGGTGTCATACCTAAATTAAATGTTAATAAACTTTCTTCATAAATTGCTGGAGTTCTGTAGATAGCTTGTAAGAAAGCAAAGAATAATGGAAGTTGAATAAATGCCATTAAGCATCCAACCATTGGATTTACTTTATATTTTTTGTAAATCATCATTGTTTCTTGACTTTTAGCCATTAATGACTCATTATCGGTTCTATTATGATATTTTCTTTCTAATTTTTCAAGTTCAGGCCCAGCCTTCTTCATGTTCATCGTTTGTTTTGTACTCTTGATTGTAAATGGAAGTAAAATTAATCTTATGGCAAGACCTATAAGTATTAGAGATATACCTAAGTTACCTACTAGTTTACCTAATACTAAAATTAAATATGCCAAAGGTTTTACAAATAAGAATTCCCATAAACCTGAAGATTCATTTGATGTTATTTTAAAATCAGTACATGCTGGTAAATCTTCAAAATCTATATTTAATTGGTCACTATATTCCTTATATATATTATATAGTTCACTATCTTTTTCTGGTAAACATAATATATCTTTTTCAAGCATTTGGCCTGTTTCTTCATATGTTACTATCTTTTTATCTTTATCTTGTATATATTTACTGTTTCCACATCCACTTGTTAAAAGTAGTACAATTACTAAAACTAATATTTTAAATCTATTTTTCATAATTTCCTTTCTTTAGTGTATTTATTAAATCTATTTCTAATTCACTAAATGAAGCATTGTTTGCTTCCCTTTTAATCATTATAATATAATTATTGTTATTTTTAAAGAGAAATCTGTTTTTATCAACAATATTTCTAAATTGTCGTTTAAATTTATTTCTAACTACGGCATTACCTAGTTTTTTACCTACAGCTATACCGAAGTTTGGTTTATCAAATTCTTTTCTTTTAGAAAATATATAAACATATTTTCCTTTTAGTCTATTTCCTTTATTTATAATCTCATTAAATTCTTCATGAGATTTAACCATTTCATATCTTTTCATAATTAATTTTTAGGAAAAAAACCACATTAAAGTGGTTTTTTACTTACATAAAACTTTACGTCCTTTTCTACGACGATTCTTTAAAATATCAGTTTCTTTACGAGCAAAAAATCCATGTTTTTTTGCTGCTTTTCTTTTATTTGGTTGATATGTTCTTTTCATAATATAATTTCTCCTTTTCTTTAATAGCGTTATTATTATAATATTAATTTAGGGAATAAGTCAAGAAAAATTGCTTTTTATTAAATTAAAAATGTCTATTTTTTGAAAAAAGCACCTATTAATTAATTAATTTTGGAAGATTATAGATAAAAACAAACTTGTAGAAATTGTTTTTCATACTTTTGCTATAGTCATAACTTCTGGAAAATTTAACATTATAATTAACTCCATATTTAAGTATGTATAGAACTATATTTGTCCATTCGGGAAATTCTTCATAATATTTGCTTTTTAAGTAATAATCTTTTACATCATCAAAGTCATATGGTAGTTCAACTTGTTCATAAAGTACTAAGTCATCGTTTAAAGTAATTATGCCAAAAGTTGTTACACATTTTTTTCCTATGAAACAATTGATAGCTCCGGAGTTTAGAAAAAGTTTATTTTGGTACTCAGTACTAAAATATTCATGAGTGTGAGCAAATAGATAAATGTCTGCAGGATAGTCTTTTATTAAATTTTTAAAAATATTGGTTGATTTGTCATTTATTAAATCACGAGATTTATATGGACTTCCATGTGACATGCATATTTTGTAATCACCTATTTCTATAATTTTTGATGTTGGTAAGTTTTTGATAAATTTTAAATTTTCTTTGGTTAAATTTTTATATGTATAATACAAAGGATACATTTTTTCATTTAAGTTACTTAAGTCTGGAGAAATATTTAAAATAAATTCTTCACGATTACCTAGTATGATTTCACAAGGTATTGTTTTTAATATATCAATTATTTTGTTATCATCAGGTCCATCTGTTAGAAAATCACCACATATTAAATATTTAGAGATATTTTTATCCCTGAGATATGCTAAAGCCTTATTTAATAAATAAAGGTTTCCGTGGATATCATTTAATATTGCTACTTTTTCCATTTTACATCTTAATCATTATAGCATATAATTTTGTTAATAACTAGTCATTTTTGTTGATTGTGGATAATTTGTTGATAACTAATAAAAATTATTCACAGAATTAACAACATTTTATCAAAATTATGTTTGTTGATATGATGTTAGTAAGTATAGAGTTAACAATATTTTGTTGATAGTGTTGATAACATGTTAAATTTGGCATATCTTAGGGATATTTTATGTGGATAATTTTGGGGATTAAAAAAAAGTTATCAAAATTGTAAATTTACTCTTTTATTTTTTATCAAAATGGGTTAAAATTTAGTTAGGAAATTTAGTTAGCGGGGTGAGGTTTTTGAAAACTGATAATCTTTTTTTACGTTTTTTAAATGATATTCAAACTCAAGTTAGTCAGAATGCTTATACTATATGGTTTTCAAAACTAGAGCTTTTATCTATTGTCAACAATGTAGTAACAATAAAAGTTCCAATGGAAATTCATAAACAAATGCTATCTGTAACTTATGGGGAAATTATTGATGATGCTTTTTTTGCAATGACTGGAATGCATTATACATTTAAATATATTACGGAAGATGAAGTGGATAACTTTGTTGAACCTGTTGCTCCGGAAGAAACTAGGGAAATGGAAATAGAGTGGAATACTAATTTAAATCCAAAGTTTACTTTTGATAATTATGTAGTTGGAAACTCAAATAGACTTGCTTTTGTGGCAGCGAGGGCTGTTGCAGAGGCACCTGGAACTATTCATAATCCACTTTTTATATATGGAAGAAGTGGAATAGGGAAAACCCATTTGATGCAAGCAATTGGTAATTATATAAAAGACCATTCTAAATTAAAGGTATTATATACCACAAGTAATGAGTTTAGAGATGAATTTACAGGAATTGCTACAAGTAATAATAAGATAGGGTATGCTAATGATTTTAAGAATAAATATAGGAATGTAGATGTTCTTATTATAGATGATATACAGTTTCTAGTAGAAGCTGAGAAAACTCAACAAGAGTTCTTCCATACATTTAATGCTCTTCATCAAGCTAATAAACAAATTATTATAAGTAGTGATAAGAGTCCAGATGACCTAAAAAAAATAGAAGAGAGACTTAGAAGTAGGTTTATGTGGGGACTTCCTGTTGATATTTATCCTCCGGATTTTAACTTAAGATGTGATATAATAAGGTCGAAGGTTAAAAATACGAGTATTGAGGATAAGTTAAATGAAGATGTAATAGAATATATTGCTAATTCATGTGTCAATGATGTAAGGCACATTGAAGGAACTATAAATAGGTTGCTAGCTTACACTGCAATGATGGTTCCTGAGAAAATAACACTCGATTTCGCTAATGAGGCACTTAATGATTATGTTAATACTAACATATTTATCAACAATTCGATTAGCTCAATTCAAAGTGCAGTCGCGGAATATTTTAAAATATCGGTAGATGATTTAAAAAGCAAGCGAAGAACTAATACAGTTGTAAGGCCAAGACATATAGCGATGTACCTTTGTAGAGTGGAAACAGATGAAAATTTACAGAAAATTGGACTTGAGTTCGGGGGAAGAGACCACTCAACAGTATCTACTGCAATCGATAAGATAAAGGAAGAGTTAGAAACTAATCCAAATCTTAATAATATGCTAAAAGAAATTAAGATGAAGTTACAATAATGTTGATAACTTGGGTAAAAAAAATACAGAAATTTAAAGAAAAATAGTACATATATGGTGGTTATCCACATTAATAACACCACTAATAAATAATAATAAAATAAACATAAAGAAAGAAGGAATAAAAAATGAAATGGACAATTGAAAAAAATGTAATTTTAGAAGCTTTAAATAATGTTACTAAAGCTTTAAGTCAAAGGACTACAATACCAGTACTTAATGGGATAGTATTTGATGTTAGTGAAAAGGGAATAGAACTACTTGCTAGTGATTCAGAACTTACTATAAAGGTTCTTATTAGTCATGAAAATATAAAGATGCTTGAAGGAAAAGGTAGAATTATTATTCAAAGTAAATATTTTGTTGATATGATAAGAAAGATGCCTAGTGAGAAAATCGATTTTGAAGTTGAAGATAACTTAAAGATTAAAATTAGTACACCAAATAACCAATATAGATTAAATTGTTATAATCCAAGTGATTATCCAAATATAAATATAGAAAAAAGTGATGATGCTATTAATATTAAGTCTGAAGTTTTAAGAGAAATAATTAATCAAACTTCTTATGCATTATCAACTCAAGAAGTAAGACCATTATTAACAGGTATTAACTTTAAAATAAATGGAGATATTTTAGAATGTATTTGTACAGATTC
>CAKORG010000015.1 GCA_934101495.1 uncultured Bacilli bacterium | reverse complement strand
TTTACTACTTGTCCTGTTCCTTGTGTTGTTCCTGCAAGTCCTATAATATAATCCGCAAAATTAACTTTTGATGTACTTTCGGTATAATTAAGATTACATGAAGTGTATTTCTTATTTATCTGAGATATCTCCACTCTACTATATTGTTGGTTATATATTGCATCACTATTGGTACAATTAATAGCGCCAAGTTTACCATAAGTAGTTGGTAAGTTATTAACTGCTATGGTTACATCTGGTGGTACAATATCAAAATATGCATAACATTTATCACTGCTTTTTGATGTCATAACAACTGACTGATTCTCTTCATCCCACGAAAGTGTTCCACCATTTTCACAAGCAGATTTTTCTGCATTAAATTCATATCCTTTCGTGGGCCACTCATCACTTGTTGATATAGTATACTCACCAGTTCCTACCTTTGTTTCAATCATTAAACTCAAACCAGAGTTTGATAGATTATTATCTTTATCTATATAAATATCATTATTATAATTATTATATATTGTAATAACCCCTATAAAAAGGATTACTATGACTATTAATAGAATATATTTTCTTTTTTTATTTTTCATATATCATACTCCATTCTTTACAACATCACACTTGATATTTACCATACTACATACCTATTTTAAACCAAAAAAAAAAAAAAAAAAAGCGACCTATTTACACTTAAATGTAAATTTGTCACTAAAGTTTTTGTTCTTACTAATTTTTATTTTTAAAATTTTGATACCAGTCATTTAATTTGTCTTTAGTACTAGAAAATATTTTAGAACCAGCACTACCTACAAGATTTAAAGCATTCTTACTATACTTAACTAATTCATCTTTAGCATCTATAATTGAATTATAATTTTCATCCCCAAGTTTCTCTTTAGCAAAGCTATTTAAACTACTGGCACCATTTTTAATAATTTCACTTGCTTTATTATAAGCATTACTTGTAGTACTATATATCTTTTCTTTATAACCAGGTACTTTTTCTTCAAGTTTTACATCTATTTTATTTGCAAGTTCTAAAACCTTCTGTTTACCTTCATCTGTTAATTCATTAAATGTAACTCCTTTTATAGTACCATCATAGAATAAAAAGTCTACGATTGATATAAATGTTGCTTTAGCTTTATCACTAAAATTAGATGAATTACTTTCTGTATTAATACTATTTAAAGTATTATTCATTTCATTTATTACAGTATTGTCTTTATTACTTAGACTAGGTTTTGTTACTTCATTTTTTATAGTTTCATTACTTTGTTTTAAAGTTTCTTCCAAATTTTTTTCTTCTTCCTTAGGTTCTTCTTTTATTTCATTTACATTTTCTTTTTCTAACTCACTTTGAGACATATTATTTTCATTAGATATGTTATCTTTAAAAATAACATCTTTATTAGAATAAACTAAACCTGTTAATACCCCCATTACTAAAAATATAATAGCCACTATAACACTTATAATTATATATTTTTTATTATTTTCCATTATATTACTTCCTTTCTTAATGTAAAAGACACCTTTTGGTGCCTATCTTTGAATAATCATATAGTTTATAAAGAATAAAAATGCTGTACCTATTTGAATTGGTAATTTATATCTTGTACATTCTCCGATAGCTACAAGTTTATCAGCTGTTGTAACAATCCATGTTTCTTTATATTTTGGTATTCTAAGTGTTGCAGGAAACATATGATTATAAATAATATCAGCTTGCATATCATTTACATTAAATGCTCTTTTTGCATTATTAACAGCAGTAGTTGGGTGTCCTCTAAAACTAGAATCTTCACCAGTCTTATAAAAATCATGAAGCAAAGCAGCTCTTGTAACTTCTTCTATTTTTTCTACTTTAAATAATTTACACATATTAAACGTTAATCTAGCTACATTTAATGAATGATCGAGTCTAGAGATACCATGATGATATTCATATCTTAAATCAATTATTTCTTCATTTTTAAGTATATCACTAATTATATCATTAAATTCTACTTGTTTTTTTATTTTCATTTTGCACCACTTCATACATTATATCATGTTTTAGATAAAATGTTTCATTAAATAATCTATTTTACATCTTTTTCTTCAAGTAATTTTAATATTTTCTTTTGATTTATTTGAATATCTTTTATTTGTTCATGTAATACTTCTAAAATAAGCTCACTTTTTAAATCTGTTTTATAATCATTTAAACTTCTTAAACTATCCTTTTTAGCTGCTCTATTTTGGCTCATCATAATAACTGGAGCTTGCAAAGCTGCTATGCAAGAAAGAATTAAATTAAGTAATATAAATGGATATTCATCGAACCTTACAATTAAAATTGTATTTATTATCATCCATAAAATTAGGAAGACACAAAAACCAATAATAAAACCCCATGAGCCCGCTATTTCAGTAACTTTATCAGCAAGTTTATCTCCAAAAGTTCTTCTTTCATCTTCTTCCTTATCTGAATCAATCGCAGTTGGATTATCTAAAAGCATTTCAATAAGTTCATCTTCATCAGTTACTTCAAAATCCTTATTAATTAATATTTTTACTAATTTTTCTTTTCTTTTATTTGTTTCCATCTTGTATCTCCCATCTATAATGACCTATTATTTTATCTCTAAATAAGCCATCATCTTCATAATTATAAAATGCATGTTGATGTATTATATAATTCTCACCCTTACTATTTACTTTATCACTAACAATAGCAATATGATTTTTATATACTACTATATCACCTGGATTAAAATCTTTATCTAAACTAAGTGATTTTACATTTCTATCTAAATATACTTTTATATTTCTAACTCTTCTAAAATCTATATTAGTATCACCTACATCACTATCATAAGCCTCTTTATTTTTCTTTATATCTTCATCTATTAAGGTTTTAAAGTCATATCCTGCATTATCTAAAGCATACCATATTAAGTCTGTACATACTCTATATTCATCTGTAGGATATCCGCCTTCATAATATTTACTTTTATATTTGGGTTCATCTTTAATAAACTTTTTAGCCCCTTCCAAAATATCACTATAATCATCTATACCATCATTATCTTTATCAATATTACTTTTAATTATTTCTGTGGTACTACTTTTTTTAAAAAGTTTATCGTATAATCCTGTCTTATATAAGGATATAACTGTTAAAACTAAAATGAGAAAAAGTACTAAATAATTTCCAAATCTTAAAAATAGTTTCATATGCTATCACCATAACCATTATAGCACAACTATTTTTATTACAAAAGAAAAAACTTCTAAAAAGAAGTTTTATAATTTTTTATTAACTTGTTGGCCATAAAGCATTGTTTGTACTTTGGTCTGTTCCACAACTTGCCTTAGTCCAAGTTTCACCACCATCATAGTCTTCAACGTTTGCAGCAACTATATCCTTGTTATTTCCGCCTTCTATACCTTTTTCATCTACCATTATTGTACCATTAGTCATAGAGATAATGTATAAATAGCCATTTTCTGTATTGGCTTTCTTCTTAACTAAGATACGTCCTGAATATTTATCAGCATCAGCATCAAAGTCCCCATTAGAAATTAGTGTTGAAACTGGTATACAAACAACGTTATCTCCAACTGGATATGTTTGCTTAGATGCACTAGGATTCAAGGCATTATTCATTAGATAAGTGGATGCCGCTTGTATTGCTGTATTAGCTTCTAGAGCAAATACTTGCTTTCTAGCATCATTCATTCTTGGTATAACTGCCATTGCTCCCATAAGTAGTACTATGGCAAGTACAACGATTACTGCTAACAATTCGATTAATGTAAACCCGCGTTCATTTTTTATTTGTTTCATTATTTTGAACTCCTCTCTATGATTAAATAATACTATAAATAAACTAAATAGTCAATATTACTTTGAAACTTTTTTTACATTTTTATTTTTTACCATTTGTTTATTTTAATACATTTAAAACAGAACTAACAAGTTCCATATTATCCATTATGCTCTCTAATTTATCAGTTGCTCTTTCTTTATATTTCACTTTCATATCAGAAACAAAGTTTTTATAGTCTACTACTCCGCGATTTAAGTTTTTAAAATAATATGAATTTTGTTTAAGAAGGTCATAGCTTTTTGGGTTTTCTCTAAATGCCATTTGTAGAAACTTTTCCATTTAATCCTCAAAAAATTTATTAAGGGGTCTTGGTGAAACTGGTCCTTTAGTTAAATTTTCAGCAGGATTGCTTACACCATTTTTCTTTGTTAAGTCCGTTACAAAATCAATAGCTTTTTGTGCTGTGTTTATGTGACTTTTGATGGAATCTACGTTAACATTTTTAACCATATTTGTTATCTTGGAAATGCTATCTTCAACTGGTGAACGTTCATCTAAAATGTATTTGTTCCACACTTTTTCATCATTGCCATACAAATCATATAACTCATAAAATTTTTGCCATGTCATTTCACCATTTTGAACAAACTTTATAAGTTCTGGTTTAGTTCTAACAAAATTTTTAAATTCTTCTTGTTTCAATTTAATCACCTATATAAGTTTATGATAAATAAACTATTTATATATTAAAAAATGTCATAAAATATAAAGGTATTTGATTTACTTGATTATAATTGATGATAAAAAAGTAGTTGTAAATAACTTTACATAGTTTAAAGAAGTTTTAGAAGAACATAATACCTACAACTACATATATTTAATGAATGATATTACTATAACTGAAGATATTTTTATTGGAGATTTTAAGAAAAAGTTACAATTTATGGAACATATGAAGCAACATTAACGATTAATAACAACAACATAACTGTTGAGGCAAAAACAAAGAATATAACTCTTAAAAATATAACGAATATTACGAAGATGCTCTAGTTGCATTTGATTATATAATTTTTAATGGGACAAGCCTAGCTACTTTAGAATATTATAATTTTAAGATACTTGACTCCATCAAATAACAGTTTTAAAAGTGATAATAATTTTACTTTAGATGACAGTATTGTTTTTAAGAATTTTAGTGATAACATTTTAGTACTTGATAAAACTCCAACTTTAGTAATAACTGGTGATGATAATTGGTGGCATTTTCCAAAAGAAAACAAGTACTTTATCCAAAGAAAAAGGTATACTTTTATACCTTGATAATAAATATTTAGAAATAAATGAAGATTATAAAACTAAAATTATCTGGAAATTAGAAGCAAATTAAAAGAGCAAAAAGCTCTTTTTTGTTATATTCTAAAATAAAGGTACCCCACATCCATAATTGTTCTTCTTTTTTAATTAAGTCATCTAAAAATGCTTTTTGCTATTTATTACTTTACCACTAAGTGGAAGTATTGCTTTAAACTTTTCTATTTTTCCATCTTTTGCAGAACCACCGTCAAAATTCTTTAATCTCGATTTTACTTAATTTTAGGAAAAAATTTAGATTTTTCATTACCTAAACTTTTTGAAATGCTCTAGCATTTTGGATGTTTCCTTGTTAATTTCATCACTTTTACTTTACCTAAACCTTCGTTTAAAACTTCACTTGCATTTTTAGTTGATCCATATTGAGCACAATAATTTTTTGTATCTGACTCAACCTTATATTTTGCTTTTTCTTTTAAATTTACTAATTCATATGCTAATTGCAAACTATTTTCTTCTAAAGACTTTATACTTGAATTTAATTTCTTATTTTCCTTATATCTTCCAATTCTGGTACCATTCATTGCAATATTAATTGCCTTAGTAATAGCATAAAATCCTGTCAACAAATAAATCAAGAATTGTGTTGATACAACAGGAAATATTGCTACAGCTAATATAATTAAACCAACAATAATTACAAGATTACAAAGTTCACCATTTATTGTTCTTTCTTTATTATCAATTAATTTTTCTTTAGCAGCTATTAATTCTTGGTTTAAATTCTCTAGTTCATTTTCTTTTAATAAAATATCTTGAAGTTCGTAATTAGTTGCACTTTTTGTAACAACTTTAATTTCACCATTTTCATCACTAACTATTCCATAATTATCGCTAATTTGACTTAAATATTCATTCATTGTGAGCCTCCATTTAAAATATATTTTATCAAAATATTTTCTGTTGTCAAGTTATTTATTTTTTCTAAAAAATAAAATAGTAAGTTCACGTTTAAGTTAAAATGGGAATAAAAAGAAGCAAATTAAAAGAGCAAAAAGCTCTTTTTTTGTTATACTCTAAAATAAGGTACTCCACATCCATAATTATTTACAGTACACCATCTATTAATGGGACTTAAAGCTTTAACTGTATTACTTTGAACACTATTTCCATCACTTAAAGTTCCAAGCACACTATTAATTAAGATGAAAAAATCATTTAGTTTTTTTTACACTAAAAGTAATAACAGTTTCAGCTTGAGCATTTACACTAGCAAGATTAATTGTTAAAGTATGAGTACTATCATCATAGTTATATTCACTACTTTGTGCTGCTACACTATTAACTTCTACACTATCATTAACAAATGTTATATATGTGGTAGATAAAACATCTGTTAGAGTAACATTTTCATAATGAACATCAGTTGCATTATCTAAAGTGATTGTATATTTTAAATTACCATCTTTCCAATAG
Organism: uncultured Bacilli bacterium; assembly: GCA_934101495.1. Lineage (GTDB taxonomy): Bacteria > Bacillota_I > Bacilli_A > RF39 > UBA660 > Onthocola_B. The sequence goes on along the minus strand of CAKORG010000015.1, from coordinate 19,403 downwards.
GTTTTGTCAGCAGCAAGTGGAAGTGCTAAACCATCTACTAATTTTGCAACTGACGTATTTGACACAAGGGATACTGGACACTATCATAAGTATCATCAGCTTTGCTAAAAGTATATTATTACAATTGCGAAAAAATAACTGCTTGAAAATCACAAGCAGTTATTCTATTTAATTTTTAATTGATTTTTTAAATCTATCCCAAACTTTATCAGTTGAATAATTTAAAATACCATTTTTATATACTTTCAATCCTTTTTTAAGAAGAATATAGATAAATAATATCATTACTATGATTGATATAATAATATCAAGTAAGCTAACTTCACCAATTATATAAAGTGTTGGTGATAAAAATGCTGATAAGAATGGAACATAAGATAAAACATGTATTAAAGTTGAACCATTAAATAATGATGCAGATATAGATAAATAATAACCTACAACCGAAATAAGCATAACTGGTGTTTGAAGTTGATTAAAGTCTTCAATATTAACTGTCATAGATGCTAACACTCCAGATAGTATTGCATAAGCTAAAAATGATAAAAGCATAAGAATTAAAGCTGTTGGAACTAAAACAAGCAATTTATCTTTTAATATAGATAAATCAAGATTACCAACAAGACTACTAATTAAAGTTAAAGCTGAAGTACCAGTTACATACTTATTAATTAATAAACCTATAAGAGCAAAAACAATTAATAAAGCCCCTTGAGTAATAACAAATATATTACTTGCTAAAACTTTAGAAAACAAATGCATTTTTGGACTTACATTAGAAATAATTATTTCCATACTTCTCGTCGTTTTTTCTTCACAAATTTCTCCCCCAACCATTTGGACTAAAAACACAACAAGCATAAAGAATGGAAGAATTAAAGTTGGAAATACACTATTCATAACAATAGTCATATTTTCATCAACACTACCTTGATCACTAAGAATTGTTCTTTCTACTGTAGCTGGACTAGAAATATTAGCAAGAATTTCTGGACTAATATTTGATTTAATCATACCTAGTGTACTTTTAGAACTATTTAAACTACTAATTATTATTTGATATAATCCATTATCAATAGTTTCATTACTAATTATTTCACTTTTTAAATATTCTTTATCGTCTTCATTTAGAATCACTATTACTTCATTATCTTTCAAATTTTTAATAAGTTCTTCTTTAGATGATTCTCCAAGTTTTACTTCAAGTAATTTATCTTCATCTAAAGCTTCAATTGTGCCTTTAAACACATCATAAACTCCAGCATTATCAACTGCATAAATAGTCAAATTTTCAGAAAAATCTCCTCCAAAGAACTTAACTATGGAATTAATATTTATAATTGCAATAATACCTAAAGCAAGAATTATATTAGTTGCTATAAACCATTTTGAACCAATTTTCTTTTTTAAACTAACCTTTGTTAAATACCAAAACTTCTTATTCATTTTTACCTCCGACATAATGGATAAATATCTCATTTAAACTAGCATCTGCCACTACATATTTTGTTATATTAGAGTTTTTAATAACATCAAATACTTCTTTTGATACACTGGCATCTTTAATATGTACAACATACTCATTTGCTTTTTCTTCGACCTCTTCTACCCCATTTGTTTTTTCTAGTGTTTCTACAGGAATATTATCACCTTTTATTTGAATATTCTTTTTAGCATAGTTTTCTTTTATTTCATTTAAATTACCATTTATAACTGCTTTACCATGAACTAAAATAATAAGTTCTTCACAAAAGTCTTCGATGTATTCCATTTGGTGAGATGAAAATATAATTGAACAACCATTTTTCTGTAAATCTTTAACAGCATCTTTTAGTAATCCTACATTTATTGGATCTAAACCTGTAAATGGTTCATCTAATATAAGAAGTTTAGGTTCATTTATAACTGCTGATATAAATTGTATTTTTTGTTGATTACCTTTAGATAGTTCTTTTATCTTTTTAAATTTATAATCCTTTATTCCAAATCTATCTAACCAATAGTCAAGTTCTTTATCAAGTTTCTCTTTATTCATCCCTTTCAAAGTACCATAAAACTCAATCATTTCATAAACAGTAAGTTTAGTAAGTAAACTTCTTTCTTCTGTAACAAAACCTATTTTATCAGTTTCTTTATAATCGATTTTTTTACCATCTAAGGTGATGGTTCCTTTGTCTGGTTCTAAAAGTCCCATTATCATTCTAAATGTTGTAGTTTTACCTGCCCCATTTTCACCAAGAAGTCCAAAAATTTTACCATCTTTAACTGTAAAAGATAAATCATCTACAGCAACTAGACTTCCATATGTTTTTCTAACATTTTCTAGCTTTAACATATTAACCTCATTTCTTAACAAGATTATATAACAAATTAATATGAAAATAAAGATGTAATTTAGCTTTAGCTTCTTATAAGCCACACATTCGCATGTCGATTTATGACATGTTTTGTCATCGCTATTTACAAACAAAAAATTACATGTATAATAGCATACTGTTACCCGAAAAGTGGTAGTGCCTACTTTCTATTCGGTTCGGAACTTTTCCGAGGTTAAACTCAGGGGGAGAAAGGGCTGGTGGTAAGTATATGAAAGAAGAGTTTGGTGATAACAACACTCTTTTAGTAATAATTCTTTTATTGCTGTTAATTATTATTAAATTAGTATAAATGAAGGACACTAGCCATTAGGTGTAGTGTCCTTCAAAAAAACAAAAATATGTAGGCGCTACCCGCTTTCTCGGGTAACCTTACATTTACATTATATCCAAATTTTATATAAATATCAATACTTTCTATCTAATTTAATCCATCTATACAATTTTCATAAATCCATTTTTTAATTTCTGTATAATCATTGGTTTCATAAAAATTTATTAGCAAAGTAAAATATTCACCTATTTTTTCCACTGGAACGGCAAGTATTCCCATTCCATTTTTTATCATTTCCTTATTAGCTACCAGATTAGCAACTCTTTTGTTACCATCTAAAAACATTTGACTTCTTTGTATCCATAGAAACAATGTTATACATCTATCTATAGCACTATCTATATTCATTATATTTTTTAATTCATTATCATAATTACATTCTCTAGGTAACTTTGGTCTATAATTTGTTCCTGTTATTCCAACACCTTTGTCTCTAAACTCCCCTAATGGTACCACACCTTGTCCTTTACAAATTTCAAAATGTATTTTTTTAATATAATCAATTGTTAGTTCTTCATCTATAGTATTTAAAACAAACTCCCAAGCATCTTTTAATCCTTTTAATTTTAGCATATCATCTATGGATATATTGCCAGTATTTACATTATTTACAAAAGCAACAGTATCAGCAAATGTAACAGCAATTCCTTCTAAATTTGCACTCTTATATAAATTGTCTATTAACTTTCGTTTAGCAAAAAAAATATTATCTTCTTTTGTCATATTATATTTACTTTTCATTATATTCACCTACCTCTTTTAATTATACCATAATTATTCCAGAACATAACTTAAATTTCTAGTGAAATTCAAGTAGCAGTGTCACCTCATGGTAACACTTTTCTGTTTCACAGAAACCTTTGGTTTCTCCACAGACCAACTTCGGGTGGTCGCCACCCTACTATTTTTATCTTTTTTGTTCTTATTTATATTATACTTTCTTTCATATATATTTTCAACCCTTCAAACATTATATTTTCACTTGCATTTATATCTCTATCATGTTCAAATCCACACCTTGGGCATATCCATTTCCTCACAATTAAATCCTTTACTTCTTCATTTTTATATTCACATCTATTACAAACTTGGCTACTTGGATAATATTTATTAATATTAATTACTTTTTTACCTAACCAATCTGCTTTATATTTTAATACGTTAAGAAAATCTTTGATCGGTACCTTATTTAAGTGTTTGGCTATACTGTGAACTTAATACATACTTTTGATATCTAATGTTTCTACTGCTACAATGGAACTTTCTTTTAATATTTTATTTGCAAGTTTATATATCATATGTTTTCTGGCATTTTTAATTTTTAAATATAGTCTTTGTATTTTCAATTTCATTTTATATCTATTCTTACTTCCAGGTTTACATCTAGCTAAGCCTTTTTGTAAGCCTTTTAATCTTTTTTCATTTACTTTTACCTCATTTTTTAGTTTTTCTCCGTATGAAGTAACTATAAAATCTTTAATGCCTAAATCTAACCCCACGATTGATGTTGGATTTATAATTGGTTTAATAAATGGCACTTCAACAAGGACACTTACAAAATACTTGTTAGCATCCTTACTAATTGTTGCTGATTTTATTTTTCCTAATATTTCTTTGGTTGTTCTATATCCTCGAAATTCTACTTTTTTTAATCTTGGTAATGTTATTACTTTATTTTTAAAATCTATTCTTATACTTTCATATTTAACGCTCTTATATTCATTTAAAGTATTATTTGTTGTATAACTTTCATGTTCTCCCTTAGCTTTAAATTTTGGATATCCATTTCCACGAAAAAAGTTCTTAAATGCATCATCTAAGTGAAATACACATTTTTGAAGGGCACATGAATCCACTTCCTTAAGCCACTTTTTTTCTTTCTTTAAATTAGTTAATTCTTTTAATTGTTCATATGCACTTAATTTTATTTTATTTTCTTCATATTTTTCTTTTCTTTCAGATAAAAATTTATTAAAAAGAAATCTCGTACATCCAAAAGTTTTATCTATCATTATCTTTTGCTCTCTATTTGGATAAATTCTTAATTTATATGCTTTATAAGTATTCATAAAACCATGCCCCCTTAGATAATATAATTATACCATACGTTCGGCCACATATCAAGATTTATTTTCATAAAATTTGGATGACTTTCCTATTATATAAAAAAAAGAGGTTTCCCTCTTTTTAATAGAATGCTCCGCCCCAGATTATAGCAAGTAGTATAAATAGTATTAAAACTATAAATGCATAACTAGCTGTAAAGTTATTTCCTGAAGTAGAATCGCAATCTTTTTTACAGCAACTCATAATTAACCTCCCTTTATATATTTAAAACTTTAGATAAAAGCCCCTACTATGATGATTAAAAGAATAAATAGTACTAAAATTATAGCAGCACCAAGGCCATTTCCGCAATGATTCATAAAACTTTCCTCCTTTATTTTGTCTTTTCACTAGTATTCTATGGTAGATTTTTCATTGTGTGAGGGCAAAAAAAGCTTAAAAAAGTTGTAAAATGCAAAAATAATTGTTATAATACCTTTATAAGGAGAGATAATATGAAGAAAAAATTAGTTGCATTATGTGCAATCATGCTACTTGCAAGTGGCTGTGGTAAAGTGCCAAAATTAGAAAATGGAAAGGAAGCTATTGTTAGTTTTAAAAATGGTGAAAAAATAAGTGTTGATGATTTTTATACTAAATTAAAAGATGGTATGGGTCTTAATACTTTAATCACTATGATAGATACTTATATTCTTGAAGAAGAATTTAAAGATTATGTTGATACCGCTAAAAGTAATGCTGAAGCTACAATCAATGCTTTAATTACACAATATGATGGTAAAGATAAATTACTTGCTGCTTTACAACAACAAACAAATTATCAAACAATCGAAGCATTCCAAGATTATTACTATTTATCATACATGCAAAGTCATGCTATCGAAGAATATGCTAAAACTAAAATAACTGATAAAGAAATTGAAGATTATTATAAAAATAAATCAATCGGTGATATGGAAATTAGTCATATTTTAATAACATCTGATGTTAAAGATGGTGCAAAAGATGATGAAAAGAAAGCAGCTGAAGAAAAAGCTAAAAAGACTGTAAATGAAATAATTGAAAAATTAAATACAGCTAAAAAAAATAAAGAAGATATAACTGAAGCATTTACTAAACTTGCTAAAGAATATTCTAAAGATGATGATACTAATAATAAAGGTGGTGCTTTAGGTAAAATTAATTATGGCACACTAAGTACAAGTTATGATGAATTAATCGATGCTGCATCTAAATTAAAAGATGGACAATATTCTACATCTGTTATAACAACAGAACTTGGATACCATGTAATACTTAAAACAAAAAGTTATGAAAAAGAAACTTTAGAAAAATTAAAAGATAGCATTCTTAAAACACTTGCAAATGAATATGTAAAAAAGAATTCTTCATCAGTTGGAATTAATGCCCTACAACATTATAGAAAAGAATATGGCATGGAAATTCAAGATGATGAAATTAAGAAACAATATTCTAATTACATTCAAAATGCACTAGCATCTATTGCAAGTTCTAAAACAAACTAAAAAAGCACAAAACGTGCTTTTTATTTTGCTTAATAATTAGCAAAGACAATCTACATATGTATCAGATAAACATCTTATGCAGCATAGACAATCGCAATCCATTGTAAAGAAAACATTTGTAGCAACATATGGATAAACACTAGTTTCATCAGTATTATCTGCTAAAACACGGAACGTACAGCAGTTGCCTTCTATTTTTTCTACTCTGAAAACATTTGAACAAGTAGTAGTACTTCCTGTACATGTAGCTGTAGAGTCTTTAGTTGTTGGCATACTCCATGGAGTACCATTGCCACCACAAGTATAAAGCATTACTGGTCTAGTGTTACATACAAGACAATTGCTTCCTCCACCAAGTACTGGTCTATCGCAAGTTTGTAAACAATTATCTGGACATGCATTTTCTTGAAGAACTAAAATGACACATAGTATTTCATTAATGCAGTTGCCTTCTGATGATTTACTTTCTCTATTCATAAACTTTCACCCTTTCATCTAATTCACTAATAATTTATGAAAATAATTAAAATAAGTGTATGCTTTTTACTTTTACTTTTTTATAAAATATGATAAAATGATAATGGTGATAAAAAATGAAAACATATATTGAGTATATTGTAATAGCATTTATTCTAATAATTATTTCAATGGTTATTGTAAAACTTTCAAAAAGAGATTTCAAAGTAGAAGCTAACAAACTTATTACTTATCTAGGTGGTAAAGATAATATTATTAATGCTGAATGTAATATGTCAAGACTTAAAGTTATCCTTAAAGACGTTAGTTTAGCTAATAAAGAAGGCATTCAAAAACTTGGTGCCAAAGGTATTGTGGAAATAGATAACCAATTAAAAATTATATTTGATAAAAATGCTAAGCAATTAAAAAAGTATATCGAAGAAATTCTCTAAGATATACTTTTTTCTATATTCTTTCTATATCTAAAATGTCTGTTATTTTAATAAGTTTATTATCTATAGTAAGCAAGTTTGTATTAGTTTTGCCTACGATTTGTTCTTCTTTTACACCATCAGTCATAGTAATTCTTACTTTACTTTTATATACATGATTAAGTGAACCAAATATTTCATTAATTTTTTTATTTATATCTTTTGGATTATATGACTTTACTTTTTTATCACTTCGATACATATCTTGATAGTTATTAAGTTTCTTATTAATTGGACTTGCAAAGACATTAGGTAATTTGTTCATGTTAACACCTCTACAATATTTTATGATAAATATCCTAAAAATACACATACTAAAGTTATGAAAAAAGTATTAAATAGCAAATTTTTATTTTTTATTCCATTACTAATAATAATGATTATTAGTTTTTTAGATATGTATAATGCTAAATATTTAAGTACTCTTTATAGTAATAATTTAGCAAAGCAAATAATTTGGTATACTTTAGGTATAATTATTCTTTTACTTTTTAGGAAAATAAATACTAGTTTTATGTTTAAGTATGCTAAATATTTTTATATTTTATCTATTTTACTTCTTATATATGTTTTAATATTTGGTAAAGTTATAAATGGTGCTAGAGCATGGATTACTATAAAAGGATTATCTTTTGGGCCTAGTGAACTTGCTAAATTATCTCTTGCTTTAATGCTTAGTAATACTTTAAATAGTTTTGTAAATACTGGTATAAAAAGCGAAATTTTATTTATATTAAAAGTATTTATACTAACCTTAATTCCTTCAATACTTGTGTTTTTAGAGCCTGATACTGGTGCTATTATTTTCTTTTTAGTTATGGCTTTTACTATAGTAATGCTTAGTAATATCCATAAATTTTGGTATATATTAGCTATAATATTTATTAGTTTACTTATTGGGACTTTTATTTTTCTTTACCTTTTTAATAAAGATTTACTTATTAATTTAATAGGTACTAGTTTTTTTTATAGAGTTGAAAGACTTATTACATTTAAAACTATGTCAAGTTATCAATTAGAAAATGCTTTAGTTGGCATTGGTTCATCTAATGCTTTATCCCTTACTTTAAATGGTGCACATATCTATATTCCTGAAGCACCAACTGACTTTGTATTTGCTTTTTCTATTACTAACTTTGGTTATATTACAGGTTTTATTATTCTTCTTTGTTATTTAATCCTAGATATTTATTTAATAAACAGGTTTATTTCTATGAAAAAAAGTACCATCAAGCATTTTCTAGCTTGCTTTATAAATATTTTTATTCTTAATCAAATAATAAATATTGGTATGAACTTAGGACTCTTACCTATTATTGGTATACCTCTTCCCTTTTTAAGTTATGGGGGTTCAACTCTCATTATTTACTTTATTTTCTTAGGTATCATTTTTAACTCAAAAGAAAAACCATACTAAGTATGGCTAATAATAATATGTCCTAGGTATAGGTTGATAATAACTATAGGAACTATTATAGTATGGCATACCAGGATTTGGATAATAAACTCCATTACTTGGTGCTACATTATAAATTGGTCTTGGTCTAGTAAACCCAACAGCAGCCCCTCCAGCTAAACCTCCGAGCAAAAACGGAACTACAAAACCTCTACTTTGATTTTGATAATAATTTGGATACATATAAGTCTCCTTTCTTTACTATCTTATGTAAAGAAGTTCTTTTTACTTATTACATTTACCCAAATGTATTTTTCCATTTTCTCTAAATAAACCTAATTTAGTCTTCTTATTAAGTCTATCAATTGCTGAATCTACGAGTTCCATATATTCATCGTCATCAATAAGATTAACATCTTCAACTTTAATAATGCTCATTTCTTCACTATCTAAAATTAAAAATTCATAAACTAATTCTAACGATATTTTTTCAACTACTTGTTTTTTAGCTAAATCTTTACTTAATTTCATATATTCTTTCACATCTATCAACTCTTTTCTTTCTAATTATACCAAACAATTTCGTATTTGTCTGTAATTTTCTGTATATTTAATAAAATAATGGGAAAATTAATCTGGTGAGCGGAATAAATGGAAAACGATAGATTATTCGAGTTAAGAGAATATAATAATCTAACTCAAAAAAACGTTGGGGCAATTCTCGGAGTGCGTCAACAAACATATGCCGAATGGGAGAAAGGTAAAAAGATTATTCCTTTAAAACATTTAATAACCTTAGCTAAATATTATAAGGTTAGTTTAGATTATTTAACAGGTCTTTCTAATCAAAAAGATATATTTTTTAACTATGTTAAACTTAACAAAGAGGAAATTGGTCAAAAAATTATCTATATTAGAAATATCAATAACCTAAAACAACGCGAGTTAGCTAAAGTATTAAATACTTCTCCATCTACAATTTGTGCGTATGAAAAAGGAAACACTCTGATCCTAACAGCATTCTTATATCAAATTGCTAAAGAATTTAATATTTCTATGGATTGGTTCGTCGGAGCAAGTACAAGAATTAAAAGACTTTAATTCTTTTTTTATGCCCTTTGCCAACAACAAAATTTTACAAAAGCTTTATTAAAGTTTTCATAATTGTTCCTACCTTCCTATTTATATTTTACCAAATAAATTATAAAAAAAAAAGACTTATTTTTACATAAGTCCCAAAAAATAATTTTTCTTACCCTTCTTTATAAGTAAAACCTTATCTTCAATAGCATCATTTTTAGTAATATTTTTTTCTAAATCTATTTCTTTTTTACCATTTATACTTATTGCTCCAGCAGTTATCATTTCTCTAGCTTCTCTTTTACTAGAAACAACATTATTATTTACAAGTACATCTATTAAAAGTTCACCATTATTTACATTAAATTTAGGTATATCTTTAATGTTATCTATTATTTCATTTGCAGATAATTCCCAAATTCTATCCGAAAACAAACATTCAGAAATATTTAAAGCTTTGTTAAACTCTTCTTCGCCGTGTAAATCAGTAATTATTTCTTTAGCCAATGCTTTTTGCGCTATTCTTAAATGTGAATTTTCATTTTGCTTAACCATTATTTCATCTATTTCTTCTGGTGTTAAGAATGTAAATACTTTTAAATATTCATAAACTTTAGAATCATCAGTATTAATTAAGTATTGATACATTTCGTAACTTGAGGTTTTATTTAAATCAAGCCACAAAGCATTTCCTTCACTTTTACCAAATTTTTTACCAGTTGCATCAAGAATTAAAGGCATTGTAAAAGCATAGGCATCTTTACCAGTCATTTTTCTAATTAGCTCTATACCAGCAGTAATATTTCCCCATTGATCAGAACCTTCAACTTGCATAGTACATCCCATTGTATTAAACATATGTAAAAAATCATAGCCTTGAATTAACATATAACTAAACTCAGCATAAGTAATACCTGTATCAAGTCTTCTTTGAATAATATCTTTACTAAGCATATAATTAACATTAATATATTTTCCAACATCTCGCAAGAAATCTAAGAAATTATAATCTTTAAACCATTCATAATTATTTACAAGCTTAGCTTTACCATCAAAGACTTTATCAATTTGTTTTCTGATACATTCAATATTATGATTAAGAGTATCAATACTTATAATTTCTCTTTCTGCAGTTGGTCTAGGGTCTCCAATTCTACCAGTTGCACCACCACATAAAAGTATTGGATTATGTCCCATTTTCATAAGTCTTTTAGCAGTAATAAGCGAACTATAATGTCCTAAATGTAGTGAGTCTGCAGTTGGATCAGTTCCCCAGTAAAAGGTTACTTTTTCATTATTGATTTTGTCAGCAATATCATCACCTGCTACATCTTTAACAAGTCCTCTCCATTTTAATTCTTCCCAATTTGTCATATTTTCTTTCCTCCAAACAAAAAAGATGATACCAAAAGGAGTCTGCAAAAGACGGTACCATCCTTTAATTAACTTAATTATCTTAACGCGATTATACGATTCAGCTCCAGAGTTGTAAGTTCTATCTTCGCTGATTGACCAAATTATAGCATAAGCAAAAATTAATTTCAACCCTTTTAAAACAACTTTTTAAAATCATTGTTTAAAGGTAGTTCTGCACAACAAACATTTTTAGTAACTGGATGAACAAATTTTAAATAGTAAGCTTCTAACATCATTCTTTTATATTTTACTTTGCCATATTTTTTATCTCCAAGGATTGGATGTCCAGTGTTAGCTAGTTGTACTCTGATTTGATTTCTTCTACCAGTTTCAATATTTATATCAAGTAAACTATATTTGTTATTATTTTCTATAACATTAAAGTTTGTAATAGCAAGTTTACCTAGTTTTTTGATGTTTGTAACCACTACATCTAAACTTTTTGTTTCATAAAGTAAATCTTTCAAAGTAACATTTTTTTCATTTAGTTTTCCACTTACAACAGCATAATATTTTCTTTCAACATTTTGCCATTTTTTTTGTAAATCATACTTAACTTTTTCATTTTTAGCAAACAAAACTAATCCACTAGTATCTTTATCAAGTCTATGCACTATAAATATTTTATTCTTAGGATTTTGTTTCTTAACATATGTCTTTACTTCATCATACAAATTATAATCATAACGATTATTTCTAGATATAGTAAACTCTCCAGCTGGTTTATTAACAATTATTAAATATTTATCTTCATATATAATTTTTAATTTTTTCATATAGAGCTCCTTTTAGCCACATTTCAAAAATAATTATATTAATTTTTGTAAAACTTGTCAAGTTCTTCATACAATTAAATAAGATAGAGATTTCTCCCTATCTTTATAACTACAATAATTTTTTAATCTCAGAAGTTGATAAATTTGTAATCTTACTTATTTGTTCCAAAGAATATTTTTCCTTTAACATATTCTTGGCTGTTTCAATTATTCCAAGATTCTTGCCTTCAATTAAGCCTTCTTTAATTCCAGCCTCTTTGCCTCGTAGCTCTGCTGATTCTTCTTTTAGTTTATCTCTGTCAAACAAACTTCTGATCTCTGGATCACTTACAAAATCTCTTACCATTTCAACTGTGCTCATTAAATACTTATCTCCCTTCGCTAATTCTTCTGCTTCTTCATAACTTTTTACATTCATAAATTTTAGCCACCTTATGCATCTTGAGTTATCTTTAGAATACTCTTCTTTATCCAAAATGTCAAGTCTAAGTAACAACATTTCTAAACCATCTTCAAGTAATTTTTTATGATTCTTTAAATTAATTAACTCATACTTATTTAATAAACTATTATTTTCTTCATTAAAATTGCCTCTCATAATATTTAAACTTGTTACTTTTTTGGCATTTTCATATGGTTCTTTTTTCTTAAGCTGATGTGAATATAGCATTGATGCGTAAGTTAAACTCTTTTTACATTCTGGCATTCCAAAATTATTGTACATCTCTATATTTATAATTTCTCTATTTGATAAAACTACACATATATCAAGATAACAATCATGGAGTTTAATATGGTCATTTTGCACATATTTCTGTGGTGTAATGTGAGCATTTAAAATCCTTAAATCAGAACCGACAAACTCAAGATAAGAATTTAGGAAATCCATTAAAATCTCTTCATGACTAAAAACATATTTAAATACCAAATCATTAGTGAGCCATATAAATTCTTTTGTTTCTACTGGCATAACTACACCCCCTTTCATAGAAACGATTTCTATCCTACCACATTCGAAGTGCGCATCATGTCGATTTTTGTCATGAACCTTAAATTTCTTTATTTTTTTGATATTTTTAGAAAAATAGTACTTTTATAGCATCCCAAGCCCCACTAAAACCTTCTGTAAGTATTTTAGTTACAGCTTCACTAAACTTTTCACCACTTTCAGTAAACATATTACTATAATCAACATGCTTATTATTTACATAAGTTGTAACATCAACATTTTTACCATTTAAAACATCTTCTTCAAACTCTTTTATAGCCTTATCTGTTAATGCAACTTTATTACTTAAAGTACTTTCATAAAACCCACTTATACTAGAAATATATAATCCCATAAATATAATGAAAGATACAATTAAAAATCTTCTAAACCAATTAGTTTTCTTTTTCATTTTCTTCTAAATACTCATAAATAACTTTAGCTATTATTTTTAAAGTATTATTAACCTCCTCGATATAATTATATTGACCACCTACTTCAATAAGTATTGTATTCTTATTAAAATCTTGATTATATATGCCATTTACACCTGGTCCTTTTTTCTCTAAAACACCTCTAGATAGTGATGGACTTATACCCCTTAAAAGTTCATTTAAGTTCTTAGCTAGAGTTAAATTTGGCTCGTAATTATTATGTTCAAGGCCTACAACAAACATAACTTTAGCATATTTTTTACCATCAATTTCAGTTACAGTTCTATCATACGAAGCAGCATCACGGTGTAAATCAATAAAAAAGTCAAGTGTTGGATTATTTTTATAAGCATTTTCTAGAAGTAATCTACTAGCTTTATAACTATATCCATATTTCCATCCATTAGTATTTAAAACATCCACAATACTATTTTCTTCTACTATAGTGCCTATTCCTAAATCATTTAAATATTCACTTAAAATATGACTAGCAATATAGACAGTATTATTTATGTTAAAACTTTCTAGAAAAGTATTATTATATCCTTCTGTCTGGTGTGTATTAAATATGTAAACCGTTGGTTTATCATTTGTTTTAACAGGTTCGTCCTTAATGACCGGAGTAACAATATCAACATTTGTACCTGTATTTACTTTTTCAATACCAAAAGAATACTTAAGTAAAAATTCTGTAGATGATAATCTTTTTAAATCACTTAAGTTATAACTAGAAAAAGAGTCTTTTACAAGATAATCAATATAGGTTGTATTATTCATTTTTAAATCTATTTTATCATATAAAAACTTAAATGTGACAAGAAAAGATGTCACAATAAATGCTATAACTATTACAAGTTTTATTACTTGTCCTTTTAAACCGTTTCTTAGTTTTAGCCTTTTCATATAATCACCATATTCATTATACACAACAAAATGCATATAATTTGTCGAAAGGACTACTTTAAATTAAATTAATTTTAGTTTATAATATTTGTAGGTGATTATTTTGAGTAATTTAATAAATTATGTAAAGGAAAATAAAGATAAATCTTTTAAAGAATTTCCATTTAATGAAATAGATGCGGTGATCTATACAGCTTTATCTTATATAGATTTTTCAGGTATTATAACAAGTAAAATGACAATTAAAGAAGCGTATGATAAAACTCAAGATAGATTTTTGCTTAAAAGCAAAGATAAATTTAAAGAACAAAATAGAGCCTTATTTAAGGAAATGGCTTTATCAAATAGATTTAAAGATAATGTAATTACTAATTACAAAAGGCTTGTAAATAATAACACTCAGTTTGGTGCTATAACAATTGTTGTACCAAAACATTTTAAATTCATTGCTTTTGAAGGCACTGAAGATGAACTTGTGGGCTGGGAAGAAAATTTTAAAATGGCATATATGTATCCAATTCCAGCACATGAAGAAGCAATTACCTATTTAAAAGAAAATATTAAACCTACAGATTTTGTTGTTTATATCGGAGGACACTCAAAAGGTGGTAATCTTGCTATGGCAGCTGCAATGGAAGCAAATTTATTTAAAAGATATCAAATAGATTATGTATTTAATTTTGATGGTCCTGGATTTTCTAAAGATTTAGTAGATTTCAAAAAGCTAAAAAAATTAGAAAAGAAACTTTTAAATTATTATCCATGTGAAAGTGTTGTGGGTATGATTTTTGAGTCTTTAGGCAAAACAAAAATTATTAAAAGTGAAGCTATTAAAGTATATCAACACGATATTCATTCATGGCTTATAAGGAATAATAAATTTATAGAGGGAGAATTATCCTTATCATCCAAAAAAGTTCATCAAAAAATAGATGTTTTAACTAAAAAATATAGTAAAGATGAAATGAAAAAATTTGTAAATATGTTCTTCTTCATTCTATATGGAGCTGGGTACATTTATAAAAGTGACTTAAAGAAACTAAGTTTAGAAAAGATGAAAAACTTACTTAGTGAAACAAGAAGTTTAAATGAAGAAGAAAGAAAACTATTATTTGATGTCTTTAAAACTATGGTAGAAAATACAAAAGAAGTTAATAAATAGTACTTTTTTTACAAATAGACTTGATAAACTACCAAATATTTGTTAAAATTATTAAAGAACAAAGGGAAGGAGCAAAGAAAAATGCCAAATATTAAAAGTTCAAAAAAAGCTGTTAAAGTAATTGCTAAAAAAGAAAATAATAATCATGAACTAAAGATGCGTGTTCAAAACCTTATTAAAAACTGCGAAAAAGCTATTGCTGCAACTAACAAAGAAGAAGCAGACAAATTATTAAAAGATATTCAAAAATATACAGATAAAGCAGTTAGCAAAGGTTTAATTAAGAAAAATACTGCTAATAGAGAAAAATCTAGATTGACACAAAAAACAAAAAATATGAAGTAACAATTGTTTACTTTATTTTTTTTTGATATGATATATATAAGGAGATACATAAATGAAGAAAATAATTACACCACTTATATCAATAATAGCTATAACTTTAACAATTGTCTTTTTAGACCCAATCACAGATAAACTGAGTAGCTTAATAAGTAAAATGCCTGAAGTAATTGTTAAATCATCTAATGACTATAGTAAAAATACAAGTTATTTATATGTACAACATACTGATGATTTTACTCCCTACTCTTATCAAGATATGTTAAATATTTTTTATACAGCAATTGACTCTGGTTGGGATGATTTTACATTTTATTGTCCAAAAGAATATACAAAATGTTTAAAAGATGCAACTACAATAAGTGGGGATGAACTTATACTTACTCATTTAAATAATTATGTTCATCCATTTAATAGTTTTACTAATATTAAGACAAGTATTTCTGATTCTGGTGAAATCAATTTAAAAATATTTTACTTATATACTAAAGATATTATAATTAAGATTGATAATAAAGTCAATGAACTTTTAAAAGAACTTATTAAAGATAACATGAATGATACAGAAAAGATTAAAACAATACATGATTATATTATAAATAATGCTAAATATGATATAGAAAGAAACTTAACTTCAGAAAGTAAATATTCATCTTATGATGCTTATGGACCTTTATTTGAAGGCTATGCAACATGTAATGGATATACAGACTTAATGGCTATATTCTTAACTAAAATGGGATTTGATAATTACAAGATAGCTACTACTCCAGATGAAATAAGTTATTCTGCAACGGGTCATATATGGAATGCAGTTAAAGTGGATAATAAATGGTTACATTTAGATTTAACCTGGGATGATCCAGTAAGTAATGATGATAAAGATTATTTATTTCATACATATTTTTTAAAAACTAATGAAGAAGTTATAAAAGCTGATGAAGGAGAAACAAAACTAGAAGAACATAACTTTAATAAATTATATTATTTAGAATTTAACTATTAAAAAGGATAAACCTTATTTAGATTTATCCTTTTTTTCTTCTTTAATAACTTCTTTAAGTGTTGTACCAAATGTAGCAATTCCTTGTAATTCTGATGGAACTATTATTTTAGTTGCTTTACCATTTGCCATAGTTTCTAAAGCTTCGAATGATTTTAATCTTAAAACTGCTTCATCTGCACCTGCATCTTTTAATAATTTAATTGATTTTGCTTCTGCTTCTTTGATTTTTATCATAGCTTCTGCTTTACCTTCAGCAATCTTTATTTGACTCATCATTTGGGCTTCAGCTCTTAAAATAGCACTTTCTTTTTCACCTTCAGCTATTAAAATACTTGATTTCTTTTCCCCTTCAGCTTGAAGTATTTTTTCTCTTCTTTCACGTTCAGCACGCATTTGTTTTTCCATGGCATCTTGAATATCTCTAGGTGGTAAAATGTTTTTTACTTCTACTCTATTTACTTTAATTCCCCATGGATCTGTTGCTTCATCTAGAATTGCTCTCATTTTAGTATTAATAATATCTCTACTTGTAAGTGTTTGGTCAAGCTCAAGTTCACCAATAATATTTCTAAGTGTTGTTGCTGTTAATGACTCAATAGCACTTACTGGATAGTCAACTCCATAAGTATAAAGCTTAGCATCAGTTATTTGAAAATAAACAACTGTATCAATTTGCATAGTAACATTATCTTTAGTAATAACTGGTTGAGGTGCAAAATCCTTAACTATTTCTTTTAATGTTACTTTATTAGATATAGCATCTATAAATGGTATTTTAAAATGTGGTCCATGTTCCCAAGTTTTATGATATGAACCAAGTCTTTCAATTACATAACATTTTGATTGAGGCACAATCTTAATATTAGGTATTATAATTATTACAATAATGATAAGTATTGCAATTAGTATTTGTGGCATAAATTAATCCTCCTCCTTCTTAACAATTAGCTTAACGCCATCAATTTTTAAAACTTTTACTGTATCACCTTTTAAGCACTTATTCTTTGATATAGCACTCCATCTTTTGCCATCAACTTTAACTTCACCAACATTATTTTTAGTAATATTCTCTGTTACAATGGCCTCTTCTCCGATAATACGATCCAAATTAGTTTTTGCATTATCTTTACTCCTTAATTTAGCTACAATTGGTCTAGTTACTAGAAGTAGTAATATTCCAAGTATGGCAAATATAGTTGACTCTATAGCAATATCTCCGATAAAGAATGAAAGTATCATAACAACTATACCACTTGCAACAAACCAAATAGATACTAAACTAACTGTGGCAATTTCAATTACACTTAAGATAATGACAAGTACAAGCCAAAAAATCCAATTCATATAAACTTCCTTTCACATATATTATACAATAAATTATATTCAAAAAAAAGAAAGAATTATTAAATCTTTCTAATTTATCCGAATTGGTGAATTTTGAGTTCCGTTTCCACTTAAATACTTAATTGAAGAGTTCAAGTAAAATGTAGGTCTAACCGCTGCACCCTTTGGTAAAATAGCTCCATTTCCACCTACAGACCCCATAATAACATTCCCATCCGAAATTGTTGAATATGAATATCCAGAATCATCAGTATAAGGAGAAATTGTCCAATCTGCATCAAGATCCATCGCCATCCAATTTATTGTGGTTGCTGCTCTATAATCTTTTGTTGAATCCTTTGAATTCCATCCCACTAATGTCCATGCACTTGGACCTGCTGCATATTCATAATCACTTACATACATTAAGCCTATTTTTGCATCATATGTTAAATTTGATGAATTTATTCCAACTTCATATTGATATGTAACAGATGGAACAGATACCATTATATTTTCATATGTATTTCCTCCAACTTTCCATGTTGTCGTTGCTATCTTACTTGACCACTCTTCGCCAATGTTACTAATAAAGTTTGTATTCAAATTTATTTTATTCAAATTACTTTCGCTCCATGTGTTAGTTCTAGTTGTTTTATTCCAATAATAAACACCAATTATCGTTTTATTATTTAATCCATTTCTTGAAGTATTACTAGAACTTGTTCCAATCGCTTCACTATAAGTCATAGAATAATCGCCATCTGTTCCAAGTAATGTTTTTGTGGCATAATCATATTTTATTAGTTTTACTTGGTCGCCAAATACTCCAATTATTCTGTATAGATTATCTGTTGGACAAGTACTTGCATTTGAACCAAAACATACATAGTTATTAGGGTTCGCACCAGCATATCTATAACTATTGTCTCCTGCTCCATTTGCTAAACTTGAATTGTGATAATATACATTGTTTGCTCCTTGTGTTCCTGTATAAAGCGACTTTACATAACTTGCTAGTGTTACTGAATTACTTGTTTTAGAACTAGTAACAAATACATTTGAATATTTATTATTACTGTCCATAACTTTAATAACAATTTTATAACTAGTATTCTTAGTTAAGCTACTAAATGTATAAGAGTTACTTGTTGATTCAACAAATGTATTTCCACCATCAATTGAATAATAATACTTTGATATATTATTTGTTCCTTTGGTTGTTGTGACTTTTACTGTTATTGAATCTGATGTAGTACTTGTTTCTACTTTATTTATCACTGGATATACATAACTATCTGAATAGAAATTATATTCATAGGTAT